>JAEWHT010000218.1 GCA_023387695.1 Pseudomonadota bacterium
CGCGTCCGGCCGCATTGCGATTCGCCCGGCGATCGTTGATTCTGCCGGCTTCACCGGGGCGATTCGTGACAAATTATCTGGACACGCTCAATGCGGAGCAGCGCCGCGCCGTAGAGCATGGCGTGGCCGACGGCGCGACCGTGGGCGCTCCCCTGCTCGTCATTGCCGGCGCCGGTTCCGGCAAGACCAATACGCTCGCCCACCGCGTCGCGCATCTGATCGTCGCAGGCGCCGATCCGCGCCGCATCTTGCTGATGACGTTCTCCCGCCGCGCCGCCGCCGAGATGGCCGGCCGCGTCGAGCGCATCGCCCGCAAGGTTCTGGGCGAGAACAATGCCGCGATCATGCGCGATGCGCTGACCTGGGCCGGCACCTTCCACGGCATCGGCGCGCGTCTGTTGCGCGAATATGCCGAGCGGATCGGCGTCGATCCCGCCTTCACCATCCACGACCGTGAGGATTCCGCCGACCTGATGAATCTGGTCCGGCACGAGCGCGGCCTGTCGAAGACCGAGAGCCGCTTTCCGGCCAAGGGCACCTGCCTGTCGATCTACTCGCGCTGCGTCAACGCCGAGATGGAGATCGAGAAGGTGCTCGGCCAGCACTATCCGTGGTGCGCAGGCTGGGCTGCTGAACTGAAGAACCTGTTCGCGGCCTATGTCGAGGCCAAGCAGGCCCAGCACGTGCTCGATTACGACGACCTTCTACTCTATTGGTCGCAGATGATGAGCGATGCGCTCATTGCGGACGAGATCGGCGGACGCTTCGATCATGTGCTGGTCGACGAATATCAGGACGCCAACCGCCTGCAATCCTCGATCCTGCTGGCGCTCAAGCCCGACGGGCGCGGGCTCACCGTCGTCGGCGACGACGCGCAGTCGATCTATTCGTTCCGTGCGGCGACCGTGCGCAACATTCTCGACTTTCCGCAGAGTTTTTCGCCGCGCGCGGAGATGATCACACTCGATCGCAATTACCGCTCGACGCAGCCCGTACTGGCAGCAGCCAACGGCGTCATTGGGCTTGCGCGCGAGCGCTTCACCAAGAACCTCTGGACCGAGCGCACCTCGTCGCAGAAGCCGCAGCTTGTCACCGTGCATGACGAGGCCGACCAGGCGCGCTACATCGTCGAACAGGTGCTGGCCAATCGCGAGCAAGGCTCGCTGCTGAAGCACCAGGCCGTGCTGTTCCGGACGTCCTCACATTCGGGGCCGCTGGAAATCGAGCTGACCCGCCGCAACATTCCGTTCGTGAAGTTCGGCGGGCTGAAATTCCTCGACGCTGCGCATGTGAAGGACGTGCTGGCGCTGCTGCGCTTTGCCGAGAACCCGCGCGACCGCGTGGCTGGTTTCCGCATCCTGCACCTGCTGCCGGGCATCGGCCCCGCCACCGCACAGCGCGTGCTGGACCAGATGGCCGAGAGCCCCAATCCACTCCACGCACTTGCTCAGCTTCCGGTGCCACCGCGTACCGGGGAGGACTGGACCAGCTTCGTCCGGACCGTCGAGAATTTGCGCTATTCGGAGTGGCCGGCCGACCTCGAACGCGTACGGCTCTGGTACGAGCCGCATCTCGATCGCATCCACGAGGATTCCGAGACGCGCCGCGCCGATCTGATGCAGCTCGAGCAGATCGCGAGCGGCTATTCTTCGCGCGAGAAATTTTTGACCGAGCTCACGCTCGACCCACCCGACGCGACCAGCGACAAATCCGGGCCGCCCTTGCGCGACGAGGATTACCTGATCCTCTCCACAGTCCATTCTGCGAAGGGCCAGGAGTGGAAGTCGGTGTTCGTGCTCAACGTCGTCGACGGCTGCATGCCGTCTGATCTTGGCGCCGGCACCAGCGCCGAGCTGGAAGAAGAGCGCCGCCTGCTCTATGTCGCGATGACGCGCGCCAAGGACGATCTGCACCTCATCGTGCCGCAGCGCTTCTTCGTTCACGGCCAGGCCGCCAAGGGCGACCGCCACGTCTACGCCTCGCGTACCCGCTTCATCCCCGAGCAGTTGGTCTATCTGTTCGAGCGAACCGCCTGGCCAAAGGCCGCCGCCGCTGCGGCCCGCACCGCCGCGCAGGGACCGAAGATCGATATCGGCGCGCGGATGCGCGGGATGTGGCGATAGACACAAGAGCCGCGGCTCCAGATCTGTCAGGATCGTCGTAACCACAGAGGTCCGACATGAAAGCCGTCGTCGTCGAGCAATATTCGCCCATCGATCAGATCACGCTGAAGGACGTTCCGTCTCCGGCCGCGGAAGCTGGACAGCTGCGCGTCCGGGTGGAAGCGGCAGGCCTTGGTTTTGTCGACGGCTTGAAGATCGAGGGACGTTATCAGACCAAGGATCCCCTGCCCTTCATTCCCGGGACGGAGTTCGCAGGCGTTGTGATGGATGCTCCCGGCGCGCCGGGCGGTTATCAACCCGGTATGCGTGTGATGGGGATGACGCGATCGGGCGCGCTTGCCGAAGAGATCGTGGTCAGTCCTGCGGCGCTCCATCCTCTGCCGGATGGCGTCGCGGCCGAAGTCGCGGCATCGTTTCGCGCTAATTATCTGACCGCCCTCTATGCCCTGAGCGCGCGCGCCAATATCGCCGCGGGCGAGCAGCTTCTCGTGCTGGGAGCGGCTGGTGGTACCGGCACCGCGGCTGTGCAGATCGGCAGCCTGCTGGGCGCGCGCGTGATCGCAGCCGCGTCGACGCCGGAGAAGCGCGAGTTCGCGCTGGCGCATGGCGCCGATGCCGTCATCGACTACACGCAAGCCAATTGGCGCGACACGCTGAAGGAATTGACCGGAGGGCACGGCGCCGACGTGATCTTCGATCCTGTCGGCGGCGACATCTCGGTGCAGGCCTTTCGCTCGATCGCCTGGCGCGGACGCCATCTCGTGGTCGGCTTTGCGGGCGGCGCAATCCCCGCGCTTCCGTTCAATCTGCCGCTCTTGAAGGGCGGCGCCCTGCTCGGCGTCGACCTCGCGCAGATTCCGACACGCGAGCCTGAGGTGCAGAAGCGCCTGATGTCGCAGCTGACGAGCTGGCTCGCCGAAGGCAAGCTGAAGCCTGCGGTCGGCCGTATATTCGCGCTGGAGGACTTTCGCGAGGCGTTCAGGACGATGCAGACCCGCGGGGCGCTCGGCAAGATGGTCGTCCGTATCTCGCCCTAGGACTCACAAACGGAAACCGAGCATTTCCGGAATGCAGCCTTGTCGCTGGGATGCGGTCCATTAAATCTGGTCGATCCTCCCCACAGAGACCTGATCGATGACCGCACCGCTCGAATTCGGACTGGACACCTTTGGCGACGTCACCAAGGACGTAGCCGGCAACATGCTTCCGCATGCGCAGGTGATCCGCAATGTCGTCGACGAGGCGGTGCTGGCCGACGAGCTCGGGATCGACTTCATCGGGCTCGGCGAGCACCACCGTTCTGACTTTGCGATCTCCTCGCCCGAAACAGTGCTTGCGGCCATCGCTTCGCGCACCAAGCGCATTCATCTCGGTTCGGCCGTGACGGTGCTGAGCTCGGACGACCCGATCCGCGTGTTCCAGCGCTTTGCGACACTGGATGCGCTTTCAAACGGACGCGCCGAGGTGATCCTCGGCCGCGGCTCGTTCACGGAATCCTTTCCGCTGTTCGGCTTCGACCTGCGCAAATACGAAGAGCTGTTCGAAGAAAAGCTCGATCTGTTCGCCGCATTGCTGTCGCAGAAGCCGGTGACGTGGCAGGGCAAGCTGCGTCCGCCCCTGAAGGATCAGTTGGTCTATCCGCCGGTCGCGAACCGCACGCTGAAGACCTGGATCGGCGTCGGTGGCAGTCCGCAATCGGTGGTGCGCGCCGCGCACTATGATCTGCCGCTGATGCTCGCCATCATCGGCGGCGATCCCGAGCGCTTTGCGCCCTACGTCGACCTCTATCACCGCGCCTTCAAGGAGTTCGGCCGGCCCGCGCAGCCGATCGGCGTGCACTCGCCCGGCTATGTCGCCGAGACCGACGAACAGGCGCGCGAAGAGCTCTGGCCCGATTACAAGGCGATGCGTGACCGCATCGGCCGCGAGCGCGGCTGGCCGCCGATGGGCCGCGACGAATTCGTCAGCGAGGCCGAGCACGGCTCGCTCTATGTCGGTTCGCCCGAGACTGTGGCGCGAAAAATCGCCAAGACGGCGAAGACGCTCGGCATTGCGCGGTTCCAGTTGAAATATTCAGCGGGCCCATTGCCGCACGAAAAGCTGATGAAGAGCATCGAGCTCTACGGGCGGAAGGTCGTGCCGATGGTCAAGGACCTGCTTGCCTGATGGCCGCTCCTCCGGCCGTTTGATCCACGTCAAGCCGCCTGGCAGCCATTCCCGAGTAGAAGGAGAGTCCCGCGCATCTCAGGACAGGCACGCGAATGGCATCTCTTCCCCGGAAGTCCAGGCAGGCGAGTACCCGAAAGAGTGACGCGAAGCCCGCTGGTCGACCCAAATCAACGGTGACGCGGGCACGTTCGGTCAAGCTCACGCCTGTCGAACGCTCGTTCGCTGAGCAATCGTCCGTCGGCGCGTTGGAGACCGAACTGGCGGCGCTCGACAGCGTCCTCAAGGGGCCTCCGGCTCTCGCACCGGATAGCGAGCCGGTACAGGCCATTTTGACCGGCGCCGCGCCGGACGATGCCAAGCGCCTGCAGGCGCTCCTGATCGGCAAGGAGACCAAGCACCCCAAGCGGATCACCAGCGATGAACTTGCCGAGGACTGGCGCTTTGGCGGATATCCCTACAAGTCCCGCATGTTCCGCCGCGACTATGAGGAGCAGAAATTCGTTCTTCAGACCGAGCTGTTGAAGCTGCAGAACTGGATGAAGGAGACGCGACAAAGACTGGTCTTGCTGTTCGAGGGCCGCGACGCCGCGGGCAAGGGCGGCACGATCAAGCGCTTCATGGAGCACCTCAATCCGCGTGGCGCACGGGTGGTCGCCCTGGAAAAGCCGAGTGAGGTCGAGCGCGGCCAATGGTACTTCCAGCGCTACGTGGAACATCTGCCGACGGCGGGCGAGATCGTGCTGTTCGACCGCAGCTGGTATAACCGCGCCGGCGTCGAGCGCGTCATGAGCTTTTGCTCACCTGCGGAG
>JAEWHT010000232.1 GCA_023387695.1 Pseudomonadota bacterium
CCGCTCGCCTTTACCGAACCGCTGCTCCTGATCGGCCTGATCAGCCTTCCGGTGCTGTGGTGGCTGTTGCGCGTGATGCCGCCACGGCCGCGTCGGATCGAGTTTCCGCCGACGCGCCTGTTGTTCGACATTGCCCCCAAGGAAGAGACACCGTCGCGAACGCCGTGGTGGCTGACGGCGTTGCGCCTGCTTGCCGCAGCACTGGTGATCTTCGCCGCCGCCGGCCCGATCTGGAATCCGCAAACCGGCCTCGCCGGCAGCAAAGCGCCGTTGATGATCATGCTCGACGACGGCTGGAGTGCCGCTGCGAGCTGGGACACACGGATCCGGGCCGCCGACGAGTTGATCGCCAATGCCGACAATGACCGTCGCGCGATCGCGCTGGTGCCGCTGTCCGAGCCGAACCGGGACATCACGCTGATGCCGGCGGGCGCGGCGCGCGTTGCGCTGCGGCAGATCGTGCCCAAGCCTTATTCGATCGACCGCGTGGAAACCCTCACCGCAATTGATCGTTTCCTGAAGGCGACGGGCGACTGCGAGATCGCCTGGCTGTCTGACGGCGTCGATACCGGCCGCGGTGACGAGTTCGTGAGCGGGCTCGGCAAGACCTTAGGGGAACGCAGCTTGACGCTGTTCGAAGGCGGCACCTCCTCCCCGCTGGCGCTGGTCGCAGCCGAGAATGCGGCGGCGAAGATGACCGTGAAGGTGCTGCGCACCGACAGCGGCATTCTCGCCGGCACCGTGCGGGCACTCGACCAGAAGGCCTCGCCGATCGGCGAGGCGCGTTTCACGTTCGGCACGCAAGACAAGGAGACTGAGGCCGCGTTCGATCTCCCGGTTGAACTGCGCAACGACATCTCGCGGCTTGAAATCTCCGGCGAGCGTTCGGCCGGCGCGGTGCAGCTGCTCGACAAGCGCTGGCGCCGCCGTGCCATCGGCATCGTCTCGGGTTCGACCAGTGAAACATCGCAGCCGCTGCTGGCGCCGACCTTCTATCTGACGCGCGCGCTGGCGCCGTTCGCGGACGTGCGGCTCGCCGACAAGGGCTCGCCCCAACAAGGCATCACGCAGTTCCTCGACCAGAAGCTGCCGATGATCATCCTCGCCGACGTCGGCACCGTGGCCCCCGAATTGCGCGAGCGTCTCAACGCCTGGATCGACCAGGGCGGCGTGCTGGTGCGGTTTGCCGGCCCTCGGCTGGCACAGGCTGAAGACGATCTCGTTCCGGTCAAGCTGCGCAAAGGTGGCCGCACGCTCGGCGGCAGCCTGACCTGGGAGAAGCCGCAGCATCTTGCGAGCTTCACCGCCGACGGTCCGTTTGCCGGCGTCGTCGTTCCCAAGGACGTCACCGTGAACCGGCAGGTGTTGGCCGAGCCCGATGCCGTGCTTGCCACCAAGAGCTGGGCCTCGCTCGAGGACGGCACGCCGCTCGTCACTGGCGAGCATCGCGGCAAGGGCATCGTCAGCCTGTTTCACGTCAGCGCTGACATGCGCTGGTCGGATCTGCCGATGTCCGGCACCTTCGTCGAAATGCTCCGGCGCGTCGTCGACATGTCCGGCTACACCGCCAAGCCCGGCGCCGGCGTTGCCGCTGAGGCGACAGCCGAGACGCTGGCGCCACTGCACATGCTCGACGGTTTCGGCGCCTTCGGCCCGCCGCCCGCCACCGCCAAGCCCCTCACCGCTGACTATCGCGACCGCGCTACGCCGGATCATCCGCCCGGCTTCTACGGTCCGGCAGAAGGACCGCTCGCCGTGAACACGCTCGCCAGCGCCGACCGCATCGCAGCCCTCAACACCGCGCCCCTGAACGCAAGGCACGCCACCTACACCAACGCCGAGCCGCGGGATCTGCGTGGCTGGCTGCTGTCGACCTCGCTGGCGCTATTCTTGGTGGATGCCATCATCGTCGCACTGCTGGGCGGCGGCCTCGCCGCGCTGCTGCGCCGTCGCGCCGCGCCGGCGATGATCCTGCTCGGCTTCATGCTTGCCGGCGTTGCGGTGCTGTCGCCGACGCCGTCGCGCGCCGACAGCGCGTCGGATGATTTCGCGATGAAGTCGACGTCGCAAACCCGCCTCGCCTATGTCGTCACCGGCAATGCCGACGTCGATTCCATCGTCAAGGCCGGCCTGACCGGGCTGACGCTGTTCCTGGCGCAGCGCACCGCGCTGGAGGCCGGCGATCCCGTCGGCGTCGATCCCGCGCATGACGAACTCGCCTTCTTCCCGCTGATCTACTGGCCAATCGTGCCGGGCGCGCCGAAACCGCCGCAGGACGCGATCAACAAGATCGACGCTTATATGAAGCAGGGCGGCACCGTGATCTTCGACACCCGCGATGCCGTCGAAGCACCGCCCGGCGAGAACGGCGCCTCGCAGACGCCGGGCATGCAGGCCCTGCGCGAGATCCTGTCCTCGCTCGACGTGCCCGAACTCGAGCCGGTGCCGCGCGAGCACGTGCTGACCAAGACCTTCTACTTGCTGCGCGACTTCCCCGGCCGCTTCAACTCGGGCCAGACATGGGTCGAGGCGCTGCCGCGGGAGGACGACGACGAGAGCGCACAGAAGCCCGCGCGCGGCGGCGACGGCGTGTCGCCGATCATCATCACCTCCAACGACCTCGCGGGCGCCTGGGCGTTGCGTCCCGACGGCCAGCCGATGCTCCCGCTGACGCCCGGCGAGCCGCGCCAGCGCGAATTCGCCTACCGCGCCGGCGTCAACATCGTGATGTACACACTGACCGGCAACTACAAGGCCGACCAGGTGCACGCACCGGCCCTGATTGAACGGTTGGGGCAATGATGCGGGTATTGAAACTCGGCGCCAGTCAAAGCAAAGCCGTCATGGCCGGGCTTGACCCGGCCATCCACGCCTTGCCACGAGGCACGAAGAACGTGGATGCCCGGGACAAGCCCAGGCATGACGATGCCGAGAGATTGACGACATGAACTACGGGATCGCCTTTACGCCGCTGGTTCCTGCGATCGTCCTGTGGATCGCGCTCGCGGCGATCGTGGTCATCGCAATCGTCCTGCTGCTTGCGCGGGCGCGCGGTGCGGCGGTGCGCGTGGCTGCGCTGGCGCTGTTCCTGCTGGCGCTTTCCAATCCCTCCTTCACGCGCGAGGACCGCGATCCGCTGACATCGGTGGCCGCTGTCGTCGTCGACAAGAGCCCGAGCCAGAATTTCGGCAAGCGCAACCAGGAGGCCGCGAAGGCGCAGGAGGCGCTGGTCGACAGCCTGAAGAAGATCAAGGGACTTGAAGTGCGCGTCGTCGATGCCGGACAGGCCGACGGCGAGACCGACGGCACCAAGCTGTTCGGCGCGCTCGCCTCCGCATTGTCTGACGTGCCGGTCGACCGCGTCGCCGGCGCGTTCCTGATCACCGACGGCCGCGTTCACGACATCCCGGCCAACGCTGCCGCGCTCGGCTTCCAGGCGCCGGTGCAGGCGCTGATCACCGGGCAGAAGGACGAGCGCGATCGCCGCATCGCGATCACGGCGGCGCCGCGCTTCGGCATCGTCGGCCAGAACCAGACCATCACCTACAAGCTCGACGACCAGGGCGTCAGCAATGAGCGCGCCAAGATCACGGTCCGCCGCGACGGCGAGGTCATCAACGAGCGCACGCTCTCGAGCGGCCAGTCCGCCAGCGTCGACGTCGAGATCAAGCACGCCGGCTCGAACATCGTCGAGATCGAGGCCTCGCCGCTGGAGCGAGAATTGACGCCGGTGAACAACCGCGCCGTCGTCGCCATCGACGGCGTACGCGACAAGCTGCGCGTGCTGCTGGTCTCGGGCGAGCCGCATTCGGGCGAACGCACCTGGCGTAACCTGCTGAAGTCCGACGCCAGCGTCGACCTCGTGCATTTCACCATTCTGCGTCCGCCGGAGAAGCAGGACGGCACGCCGATCAACGAATTGTCGCTGATCGCGTTTCCGACCCGCGAGCTGTTCCAGCAGAAGATCAACGAATTCCAGCTGATCATCTTCGATCGCTACGCTCGGCAGGGCGTGCTGCCGATCGCCTATTTCGACAACATCGCGCGCTACGTGCGTGGCGGCGGCGCCGTGCTGGTCTCGGCCGGGCCCGACTACGCCTCCAATACCAGCATCTGGCGCACGCCGCTGGATTCGGTGCTGCCGGCCGAACCGGTCGGTGTCACCGAGAAGCCGTTTTATGCGCATCTCTCCGACATCGGCAAACGCCATCCGGTGACGCGCGGACTGGAAGGCTCGGCCTCCGAGCCGCCGCACTGGAGCCGCTTCTTCCGCACCGTCGACACACGCAACTCCGTCAACCCGCCGGTGATGACGGGCGCGGACGGCAAGCCGCTGCTGTTCCTGTCGCGCTTCGGCGAAGGCCGCGTCGCGCTGCTGCTGTCCGACCACATCTGGCTGTGGGCGCGTGGCTATGAGGGCGGCGGTCCGCATCTCGATCTGCTCCGACGTATGTCGCACTGGCTGATGAAGCAGCCGGACCTCGATGAAGAGGCGCTGCGCCTGCAGGTGCAGGGCAAGGATCTCATCGTCGTGCGGCAGACCATGGCCGACAGCGTGCAGCCAGTGACCGTGACCTCGCCGTCGGGCGTCTCGCGTGACCTGACGCTCAACTCCGGCGACCCCGGCGAGTGGCGCGCCAGCCTGCCGGCCAGCGAGCTTGGCCTGTGGCAGGCCACCGACGGCACGCTGAAGGCGCTGATCAATGTCGGCCCGACCAATCCGAAGGAGTTTTCGGAAGTCACCTCCACCACCGAGACGCTGAAGCCGCTGACGCAGGCGACCGGCGGCAACTCGTTGCGGATCGCCGATGGCGGCAGCGTCGAGCTGCCGCGCATCGTCCCGGTGCGCTCGACGGGCGTGTTTTCAGGCGACGGCTGGATGGGCGTGCGGATGCGCGACGCCAGCGTCGTGAAGGGCGTGGGCGTGCTGCCGATCTTCGCCGGCCTGATCGGCCTGCTCCTGCTCCTCGGCGCATTCGCAGCGACCTGGGTGCGCGAGGGGCGGTAGGGCTTGCTGTTCTTGGTTCACCTCTCCCCGACGGGGAGAGGTCGGATTGCGAAGCAATTCGGGTGAGGGGCCGCGGCACCCTGTGAGACCTGAAGCCCTCACCCGGATCGCATCTCCGATGCGCTCCGACCTCTCCCTCCGGGAGAGGTGGACCCAATTCCGGGCGCGCGTCGATTCAACCAATGATCATCGTGCTTAGTTGCCCGAACGACACATCGCGCGGCTGGTCCGCGCGAGCAGGTCCAGGCGCGGTTGACATCCCTTCACCCTTCGGGCGATGTTACATTATAACATCGCGACGCCCGGTCGGCGTCACGCGATGCGGGGTGGCGTTTTGAGATGAAGTGGTTCCGGTCGAACATCAGGCACGGCGCGCGGCTCGCGTTGTTCGCGATGCTGGTGCAGTTCGCGCTGACCTTCGGCCATAGCCACTGGTTTGCGCAGGCCGCGCCGCTCGCGCAGTCGCAACTGACCGACAGCGGCAAGGGGATTGCGAAGAGCATCGCGTCGCCCGAGAGCGCGGCGGTCCAGAAGCAGTCCCCGACGGACCCGGATCGCGATCAGCCGGGCGACGACAATTGCGCGATCTGCGCCCTTGTCGCGATGGCCGGCACGGTCACGTTCGCGACGCCGCCTCTGCTGTTGCTGCCGCAGGCGGTCGAGCTGCTCTACCGCACCACCGACGCCGAATTCATCCATCTGGAATCGGCCAGCCACGCGTTCCAGCCACGCGCCCCTCCCGCCTCCTGATCTCCATCGATTGAGCTGCCTTCGGCATCGGCCGCCCTCGCGCCGATTCCACAAGGCTATCGAAAATTGATCCGTCGCGTGTCGACGGCGCGTATCGCCTGCAAGAGCCTCGGAACGAGAGCTGCGGCGGTGCGTGATCGGAAATCAGGACAATGGTGTCTTCAAAAACAATATTGGCGGGCTCAGGCTTCGCCGCACTCACGCTGTTCTATCCCGGCAACGGCGCCATGGCGCAGACCGCCGACTCCACGACGCTGCCCAGCGTCGAAGTCGATGCGCCCAAGCCGAAGGAGGCGCCACGCCGCCCGAAGGTTCACATCACCGCGGCCAAGCGAAGTGCGGTGCCACTGGTGCAAACGCAGACCCAGGCGCCGGGCGCGGTCGAGGGCCCGGGCGAGCGGCTCGATGCCGCGCGCCAGTCCCTTCTTCCGACCGGCGGAGCCACGACCCACACGCTCACGCGCCAGGCGATCGAAGCGATGCCGCAGGGCGCCAATGCCGGGCTCGACAAGGTGCTGCTGCAATTCCCCGGCGTCACCCAGGATTCGGCCGCGAGCGGCGATCTGCATATCCGCAACGAGCACGCCAATCTGCAATACCGCATCAACGGCGTCATGCTTCCCGACGGCGTCGGCGCGTTCGGACAGATCCTCGACACCGGCATCGTCGGCAGCATGAGCCTGCTCACCGGTGCGTTGCCGGCGCAGTACGGCCAACGGACGGCCGGCGTGCTCGACATCACGACCAAGGCCGACGCTTTCAACAATTCCGGCGTCGTCGGCGTCTATGGCGGCAGCAACGGCACGATCTCAACCAATGTGGAGTATGGCGGGACGGCAGGTCAGACGCAGTATTTCCTGTCGGGACGTTTTCTCCAGAACAATCTCGGCATCGAGAACCCGACCCCGTCGGTCAACGCGATCCACGACCGCACCAATCAGGAAAAGGGTTTCCTCTATCTCTCGACGATGATCGATCCGAACAGCCGCCTCACCTTCATGAGCGGCGTGTCGAATGCGACGTTCCAGATTCCGAACAATCCGGGCCAGACGCCTGCGAACACGGCGTTCGGCGTCTCGAATTTCGACTCGTCCAGGCTGAACGAGCATCAGAACGAGTTCAATCAGTTCAACGTCGTCTCCTACCAGACATCGAACGGCGAGTTCGACACGCAGACGTCCTACTTCAATCGCTACAGCCAGCTCCACTTCTATCCTGACCCCATTGGCGATCTCGTCTTCAACGGCGTGTCGTCGGACGTCTACCGCCAAAGTGTGGTCAACGGCATCCAGCAGGATACGGCCTGGCGCATCGGTTATGCACACACGTTGCGCTTCGGCCTGTCGGTGAGCGCCGAGCGGACGCTGGTCAACAGCGGCACGACGGTGCTGCCGCTCGTCGATCCCACTGACCCGACCGCAGGCACGATCGACGCGCCGTTCTCGGTGTTCGATTCCAATGCCAAGACCGGCTGGCTGATCGGAACTTACGTTCAGGACGAATGGAAGATCACCAACAATTTGACGCTCAACGCCGGCCTGCGCTTCGACCAGATGTATCAGTATGTCGACGCGAACCAGCTCAGCCCGCGCGTCAGCCTGACCTGGAAGCCGTTCGACGGCACCACGTTCCATGCCGGCTATGCGCGCAACTTCACCCCGCCCTCGCAGGTGATCGCGTCCCCGGTCAATCTCGCGCTGGTCACTCCACCCGGCGCGCCGGCCAACACGCAGACGCCGGAGGTCGGGCTGAACAGCCCGGTGCTGCCTGAGCGCTCGCACGTGTTCGACATCGGCGTGACGCAGAAGGTCTATCCGATCCCGGGTCTCGAGGTCGGCGCCGACGCCTATTACAAGAAGGCGCGTGACCTGCTCGACGACGGCCAGTTCGGCGCGGCCTATGTGCTGAGCGGATTCAACTACGATCATGCCGAGAATGTCGGCGTCGAGTTGAAGTCGACCTACAAGAACGGCAATTTCAGCGCTTATGCCAATGTCGCCTGGGCCAAGCAGATCGCGAGCGATGTCGTCTCGAACCAGTATCTGTTCGGGGCGGACGAACTTGCCTATATCGCGGGCCATTACATCTACACCGACCACGCGCAGATGCTATCAGGGTCGGCCGGCGCCTCCTATCTCTGGGATGGCACGCGCTACAGCGTGTCGATGGTCTATGGCAGCGGCCTGCGCTCGGGCTTTGCCAACACCGATCATTTGCCGGGCTACACGCAGGTGAATTTCGGCCTGTCGCACGACTTCAACATCGTTGCGCCGAACAAGCCGACGACGGTGCGGTTCGACGTGGTCAACGCGTTCGACACGATCTACCAGATCCGGGACGGATCCGGCATCGGCGTGTTCGCCCCGCAATACGGACCGCGGCGCGGATTTTATGTCGGCATGTCGCAGAAGTTCTAGCCCTACAGCTTGCGTGCGTCGGGGCTCACGGGTCCCGACGCAGCGCGAGGCAATTCACTTGCGATAGGCGACGCAGTCGATTTCCACCTTGCAGTCCACAACCATGCTCGACACCACGCAGGCGCGTGCCGGCGGGTTGGCGCCGAAATATTCGGCGAAGACCTTGTTGAAGCTCTGGAAGTCGCGGGGGTCGTCGAGCCAGACGCCGCAACGCACGACATCCTTCGGCTCATAGCCGGCCTCGGTCAGGATCGCGAGCATGTTGCGGATCGCCTTGTGCGATTGGGGAATGATGCCGCCCTCGATCACCTCGCCATTTTCCATCGGCGTCTGGCCGGAGACATAGAGCCAGCCGTCGGCCTCGACCGCGCGGGAAAAAGGAAGGTGCTGGCCGCCCGTGCCGGTGCCACCGGCTGCGCCATATCGTTTCAGCGTCATTCGTATCGTCCTGTGTGCGATCATTCCGATGCGCTCTTCGCTACGGAATCATCATCCGGCAATCAAGGCCTTGCCCGGCCGCGCAAGGGTGCTGCGTCCGTTGGCCACCACGGCTTTGCCGGCGACGAAGACCGAACGGATGCCGGCGGGCATTTCCGTCGGCGTCTCGAAGGTCGCCTTGTCCATGATGGTCTCGTCGAACAGCGTGAGATCCGCGATCATGCCCGGCCGCAGGATGCCGCGGTCGGAGAGGCCGAAGCGCTGGGCCGGCATCGCGGTCATTCGCCGCACGGCGTCCTCCAGCGTCAGCCAGCCCTGCTCACGCGTCAGCCGGCCGGCGACGCGCGGGAAACTGCCATAGGCGCGCGGATGCGGCTTGGTGCCCGGGCGCGGAATGCCGTCGGAGCCGACCATGTGCAGGCGATGGGTGAAGGCCGCGCGCAAATCGGCCTCATCGAGCTGGAACATGATGATGCCGGTCTGGCCCTGATCTTCCTCGATGCAGCGGACCATCAGGTCGAACGGCGAGATGCCGAGCTCGCGCGCGGCGTCGACCATCGACTTGCCCTCGAGCGGCTTCAGCGAGGGATTGCCGGTGCCGGAGATGCGCACATTGTGCCAGCCGATCAGCACGATCTTGGACTGCGCAGCATGCGGATCGGGATCGCCCTCCTCGACCAGCACACGCAGTGCCTCACGCTTTGCGGAATCGCGCAGCCGCTCCCGCAGCGCGTCGATGCCGCCTTCGAGCGCGGCCGGCGGCAGCAATTGCAGCATGTAGGAACTGCCGGCGGGATAGGGATACATGTCGAAGGAGATATCGATCCCCTCCGCACGTGCCGCCTCGAGCCGATCGAGCGCTTTGGGGATAGCGCCCCAGTTCGGCTTGCCTGCCGATTGCAGATGCGACAGCAGCCCCGCCGCACCGGACGCACGCAGAATCGCGATGAATTCGTCGATGGATTGCAGCAGGCCTGCTTCATAGCTGCGGATGTGGGCCGTGAGCAGCTTGCCATGCGCTCGCACCGTCTCGGCCAGCGCGTTGAGCTCGTTGGTGTCGGCATAGGCGCTGGGGGGATAGACGAGGCCGAGCGACAGGCCCGCCGCGCCTTGCACAAGCTGCTGAGCGAGCAGCGCCTGCATGGAAGCGATCTCCTCGCCGGTCGCCGCACGGCGCTCATAACCCAGCACAGCGAGCCTGATCGCGGCATGCCCGACCAGCGAGACGAGGTTGAGCGCTACGCCCGGCCCTTCCAGGGCCTGCCGGTAGCCGTCGAAACTTGCGAACACTTCGTTCGCTTGGGTTTCGCCGGCGAGTCCCGAGAAATGCAGGCGCAGCATCTCGGCCGAGCCTGCATTTGCCGGATAGAGCGAGAAGCAGCAATTGCCGACCACGAGCGTGGTCACGCCCTGCAAGACCTTCTCGGGCCTGTCAGGCTCGCGCAGGCAGATCAGGTCATCGTGGCAATGGGCATCAATGAATCCCGGCGCGAGATAACATCCGCGCGCGTCGATGATATCGGCCTCATCCGCCGGCAACGCAGTACCGATCGCCGCGATGCGGCTGCCGCTGATGCGCAAGTCCGCCTCAAACCACGGCGCACCAGTGCCGTCGATCAGGCGAGCATTGCGTATCAGCGTGTCCTTAGAATTCTGGGGCATGCCCCTCTCCTCAGTGAACAGGCACGGCACCCGCAGGCGTTGCT
>JAEWHT010000298.1 GCA_023387695.1 Pseudomonadota bacterium
CGCACGGCGTGACATCGCCTTCGACCGCTACCGCAAGGGCAACGCGACCGCGACCACCTATCCCGACGCTGAAAAAGCCAAACTGAGCGATACAGGCAAATGACGGGCATTCTGGACGAAGAGGCGGACGATCCGCAGCACCCCGACGAACACATTGCGCCGGTTCCCCGGATCTCGGTGCAGGCGTTTTGCGAGACCGACAGGACGCTCGCCGCGGTCACCGCGGCTGGGCAGGACCGTCGTCTCGCCAAGGCGCATCTCACCGCGAAACCCGGCGGTCTTTCCGCGGCGATCGAGGTCTATGAAACGATGCCGACGCCGAACGTCATCGTGATCGAATCCGACGGCACGCGCGACATCCTCGAAGGTCTCGACGACCTCGCCGGCGTCTGCGATCCCGGCACGCGCGTGGTCGTGATCGGCAATCCCGGCGATACTGCACCCTATCGCGAGCTGGTGCGTCGCGGCGTCAACGACTACGTCATCGGACCGGTCGAAACCATCGACGTCGTGCGTTCGATCTGCAGCCTGTTCTCGGCGTCGGAAGCCATCATCACCGGCCGCATCATTGCGGTGGTCGGCGCCAAGGGTGGCGTCGGCGCATCCACCGTCGCGCACAACGTGGCCTGGACCATCGCGCGTGATCTGACACTCGATTCCGTCGTGATCGATCTCGACCTCGCCTTCGGCACCGCGGGCCTCGACTACAACCAGGATCCGGCGCAGGGCATCGCCAATGCGGTGCTGTCGCCTGATAGGCCTGACACGGCGCTGATGGAGCGCCTGCTCGCCAAATGCAACGATCATCTCAGCCTGCTCGCGGCACCCGCCACACTCGACCGCGTCTATGATTTCGGTGCGGAAGCGTTCGATGCGATTTTCGACACGCTGCGCATGACCACGCCCTGCATCGTGCTCGACGTGCCGCATCAATGGTCGGCCTGGACCAAGCGCGCGCTGGTCAATGCCGACGACATCGTCATCGTGGCCGAGCCGGATCTCGCCAACTTACGCAACACCAAGAACATGCTGACCGTGCTCAAGGCAGCGCGGCCGAACGACCGGCCGCCGCTCTATTGCATCAACCAGGTCGGCATGCACAAGCGCGCCGAGATCGACGTCAAATCGTTCGCCAAGACGATGGAAAGCCAGCCGCTGGCGGTGATCCCGTTCGATTCAAAGCTGTTCTCGACTGCGGCCAATAACGGCCAGATGATCGCGGAGGTCTCAAAGAGCCACCGCACCACTGAGCTGTTCCAGAACATGGCCAACCGCCTCGCTGGCCGCGGCGAGGTGAAGAAGCCGAAGCGTTCGCTGCTCGGACCGCTCCTGAAGAAGCTGAAGGGCAGGGCCGGACGCGGATCGGCGCCGCATCGCAAGGCGTCTTAAAGGCAGGAATCTCAAAAGCCGGAATCGCGAAGACCGGAAAGAGGGCGGACTATTTGTCCGCCCTTTGCTGCTTCTTCGACAGCACCTCGCGCAGCGCCGCGACCTTGGCGGCGGCCTGGTCCGGCGGCAAATCCGCCTTCACAAGGATTTCAGCCTCGGACTGGCGGCCCTGCAATCCCAGCACGAGCGCGAAATTGGCGCGGACCCGCGGATCGTTCTGATTGCGCTGATATGCGCGGCCGAGCACCTGTTCGGCCTTCGGCAGATTGTTTTGCAGCATGTAGGACAGGCCGAGATTGGACAGCACGGTCGGCTCGTCGGGCACGATCTTCAGCGCTGCGGCGTAATATTGCTGCGCCTCCTCGTTGCGGCCCAGCTGATCGAGCGCCGCGCCCTGTGCCGACAGGATGCGCCAGTCGGGATCCTCGGGCGTATGCGCGCGGCTCAGCACATCGAAGGCCTGCTGGAAATTGCCATTGTCGGCAAGCGCGCGGCCATAGCCGGCGAGCAGCGCCCTGTTGTTGGGATGGGCGAGCACGGCCTGCTCCATCACCGCAACCGCCTGGGCGCGCTGGCCGGACTCGCGCAGCGCCTTGACGTATTCGAGGGCGACGTTGGGATCGTTCGGCTTGGCGCGATAGCGCTCGCGCAAGCCGTCCATGTTGGACTTGCCTTCGGCTGTGGCGACAGGTTCGGACTTGCCGCCGAGCGCACCGGTCACGTCCTCCAGGCCCGTGGTCTGGCAGCCGCCGAGCGCAAGCACCGCGAGCGCGGGAAGCAGAAGTCTCGCCGGAGACGAGGCAAGGGACGAACGCTTGGACATACTCTGATCACCGCCTGATCAGAGATGCTTTGCCGATTAACGCTAAAGTCCGGTTAAGAACGTGAGCTTGTGTGACCTAGTCCGTAAATTCCGCACCGAACTCGCAGCCGATGCGCCAGCGCAGGCGGCACTGGCGGGAATAGTCCGGCGCGAAGATGATGGTGAATTGCGGCGGCACCTCGAGAAATTCAGCCACGACCTTGACGCCCCCGGCCGAAATATCCGTGATGGTGCAGTCCCTCGGCAGCGAGCCCGCGCCAAAATGAATCTTGGCCAGCCGGCTGCACACCCGTCGTTCGCTTCTGCGGCGATTTGCAAGCATTTGAACTCTTCACCCGTTAGATCACGGCCCATCCCGCTGGCTTAGGAGTAGCGGACATGTGTTGGGATGTGCTGAGCGGAGCAGCTCGCATTCGAGGCGTAGTCGAAGCTTAATGTCTTCGTCCCGTTTACGGGTTGTTAGGGGATTGAAGCCTCTCGCTTTCGTTCCCGTATTGTTCTTGTCAGAGCTGTCGGGCTCTGCTACCCTCGATTGTGCGAGGGGGCAGCATGGTTCAGCGGGTTTCGACAGTCGCCTTTGAGGGGATCGAGGCCCGCGCGGTCGACGTGCAGGTGCAGGTCGCGCCAGGGCTCCCGGCCTTCGCCATCGTTGGCCTGCCAGACAAGGCGGTGTCGGAGGCGCGCGAGCGCGTCCGCTCGGCACTGATCGCCTCGGGACTGGCGCTGCCGGCGCGGCGGATCACCGTCAATCTCGCGCCCGCCGACGTCCCGAAGGAGGGCAGCCATTACGACCTGCCGATTGCGCTCGGGCTGATGGCGGCGATCGGCGCGATTCCGCCGGATGCGCTGACCGGTTTCACCGTGCTCGGCGAGCTCAGCCTCGATGGGTCGATCGCACCTGTCGCCGGCGTTCTTCCCGCCGCGTTCGGTGCCAATTTGCGCGAGGAAGGCTTGATCTGTCCGGCGGCCTGTGGCTCGGAAGCCGCGTGGGCGAGCCCGGACATCCAGATCGTCGCCGCGCATTCGCTGATTCAGATCGCGAACCATTTCAAGGGCACGCAGGTGCTGTCGCGGCCTGTGCCGAAGGTGCACGAAGCCACGAGCTCGCTGCTCGATCTGCGCGACATCAAGGGCCAGGAGAGCGCCAAGCGCGCGCTGGAGATCGCGGCAGCGGGCGGGCATCATCTCTTGATGATTGGTGCGCCCGGTGCCGGCAAATCGATGATGGCGGCGCGCCTGCCCTCGATCCTGCCACCGTTGTCGCCGAGCGAATTGCTCGAAGTCTCGATGATCGCCTCTGTCGCCGGCGAGATCGAGGGCGGTGCGCTGACATCGCGACGGCCGTTTCGCTCACCGCATCACTCAGCCAGCATGGCCGCGCTCACCGGCGGCGGCGCGCGCGCAAAGCCCGGTGAGATCTCGCTGGCGCATCAGGGCGTGCTGTTCCTCGACGAGTTGCCCGAGTTCGATCCGCGCGTGCTGGATTCGCTGCGCCAGCCGCTGGAGAACGGTGAGGTTTCAGTCTCCCGCGCCAATCACCGTGTCACCTACCCCGCCCGCTTCATGCTGGTCGCGGCGATGAATCCCTGCCGCTGCGGCAATGCATTCGAGCCCGGCTATGCCTGCAAGCGCGGACGCATCGACCGCTGCACCGGCGACTATCAGGCGCGCATCTCCGGCCCGCTGATGGATCGCATCGATCTTCGCATCGAAGTCCCCGCCGTGACCGCGGCTGATCTGATTCTGCCACCGCCGACAGAAGGCTCGGCCGAGGTCGCCGCGCGCGTGGCGGCGGCGCGTGACATCCAGCTCGCGCGCTACGCCAATGCAGGCCTGCCGCAGGTTCGCACCAACGCCGAGGCGCCGGCCTCGGTGCTTGAAGACATCGCCAAGCCGGATGCGCAGGGACAAAAGCTGCTGCGCGACGCTGCCGAAACCATGCGGCTGTCGGCGCGCGGCTATCACCGCGTGCTGCGGGTGGCGCGCACGCTCGCCGACCTCGACGGCGCGGACAAGATCGGCCGCCTGCATCTCGCCGAAGCGCTGTCCTACCGCGCACTCGCAGAGGATGTGCGCCAGCTGGCGTGATCATCCCGCGCGTCAACCCTGCGGTAACGAGTTTCCTTTACGCTCTGCAAACCATAAGGCCCAACAGTTCCATTCGGGCTTTGGCGTGTTCTTGGTGAGTAGAGTGTCATGTTGCGTTTCAAGATCCTGGCCTCGGTGGTTCCCCTGTTGGCAGCTGCGGTGTTCGCCCGCAGCGAGATCGGATCGGTCTCGCATCCCTGCATCGCCCTAGGCGATACCTCGGTCGAGCTGACATCCCTGTTCTGGAAAGCCGGCGTCCACGTCGCCTTCACCGACGATCAGTCGCGGGCCACGGTGCGGGTCCAGATCACCGACGATGC
>JAEWHT010000404.1 GCA_023387695.1 Pseudomonadota bacterium
CCAGCGTCTCGATCAGCACCGCGGTCTGGATCGTCATGTGCAGGGAGCCGGCGATGCGCGCGCCCTTGAGCGGCTGCTTCGGGCCATACTCCTCGCGGGTGGCCATCAGGCCGGGCATCTCGGTCTCGGCGAGCGAGAGCTCCTTGCGGCCGAAATCGGCGAGCGAAATGTCCTTGACGATGTAATCGGTGAAGCCGGGCTTCGCGTTCATTGCGAGTGTCCTGTTGTTGAATGGGCATTTCCGGGACGCCTCGCAGAGGCGCCCCGAAATCGCGACATGAAGATTAAGGATTCCGGATTCGTGCGAACCCGGAATGACGCACGAAAATCAGACCGCGCGCTTGAGCGCCTCGACGAGATCGGTCTTCTCCCAGGAGAAGCCGCCCTCGTTGTCCGGCGTGCGGCCGAAATGGCCATAAGCCGAAGTGCGCGCGTAGATCGGACGGTTGAGGTCGAGATGGCTGCGGATGCCGCGCGGGGTCAGGTCCATCGCCTTGGCGGCGGCCTTCTCGAGCTGATCCTCGGACACCTTACCGGTGCCGTGGGTGTCGATGTAGATCGACAGCGGACGCGCCACGCCGATGGCGTAGGCGAGCTGCAGCGTGCAGCGGTCAGCCAGACCAGCAGCAACGATGTTCTTGGCGACATAGCGCGCAGCGTAAGCAGCCGAACGGTCGACCTTGGTCGGATCCTTGCCGGAGAACGCGCCGCCGCCGTGCGGAGCCGCACCGCCGTAGGTGTCGACGATGATCTTGCGGCCGGTCAGGCCGGAGTCACCATCGGGACCACCAATGAAGAACTTGCCGGTCGGGTTGATGTGCCAGATGGTCTTGGACGTGATCCAGTCCTTCGGAAGCGCCTCGCGCACATAGGGCTCGACGATGTCGCGGATCTGCTTGGACGAGATGTCCTCGATCAGATGCTGGTGCGACACCACGATCTCGCGCACGCCGACCGGCTTGCCGTTCTCGTACTGCACGGTGACCTGGCTCTTGGAGTCCGGACCGAGCACCTTCTCCTTGCCGGAGTGACGGGCTTCGGAGATCAGACGCAGGATCTTGTGGGCGTAGAAGATCGGCGCCGGCATCAGGTCGGGCGTCTCGTTGGTGGCGTAACCGAACATGATGCCCTGGTCGCCGGCACCCTCTTCCTTGACTTCGCCCGGCTGCAGCGCGTCGACGCCCTGCGCGATGTCGGCCGACTGCGGATGCAGCAGGATCTCGATATCTGCCTTCTGCCAGTGGAAGCCTTCCTGCTCGTAGCCGATGTCCTTGATCGCTTCGCGAACAACGCTCTCGATCTGCTCGTTGGTCACCGACTTCGGACCGCGGGTCTCACCGGCGATCACGACCTTGTTGGTGGTCGCCAACGTCTCGCAGGCCGCGCGGATCTGCCACGGGTCGATGCCGGCCTTCGGCCCCTCGCGGTAGAACAGGTCGACGATTTCATCGGAAATCCGGTCGCAGACCTTGTCCGGATGGCCTTCGGACACGGACTCGCTGGTGAAGAGATAGGACGCGCGCATCAAGAAACCCCTTGTTCCACCGCTACCGGCGGACGTTTGCGATGTTTACAGTTTGATTATGTCAATCACGCCGGCGCGAGATGACGTAGGATTCGTCGAGAAACCAGAGCCCGTTGTACTTTCGCAGCACATCCCTGGCGGCATCCAGAGTGCGGCCGTTTTGAGTCATATCCGTCAACCGGTCGTCCTCAATCTGAGCGACATACACCGCCGCATTCCACGCTGCAAAGGCCGTCGAGGTTCCGATGGTACCCGTCACCTCGTTGGGCAGCGCTTCCATATCATACCTGAAGATCGAACGGTTATCCGCGTAAGCATTAAAATTTAAGTCGCGGCCCAACGATCCAAGTTCATACTTAACGGCGCGCAATAGCTCATGACGGCTTACTGAGAAAGGATTTTCTCCGGGCCAGATCGCCTGGATCATTTCCATGCCGGGATCGTGACCGTGGGAGTGGATTCCGATCAGGCGGCCGCCCGGCCGCAACGCCTTCGCCAGTGGTGCAATGATCCGCTTTGCCCGGAAATTGACCGAAGACAGGGCCCGGTATGGCTGGGATGCGATCACGAGGTCGAAATTGGCCTCGGCCTGCCCCGGCCGCGGAATGGTCGAATCGAGCAGGAACCGGTGATCTTCGCGGTAGAGCACCAGGACGACGGGCCGCTCATAGAGCGGCATGGCCGTGCGCGGGCTGATCGCGGCACGCCAGTTCTGCTCCAGGAACGGCCGCAACTCGGCGATCTGCTGCTCGAACTCGCCCGACGAGCCGCCCCGCAGCGGAACCTCATGCCAGACGGTAGCGGCGGCTGCCGCAGGTGACGCCGGCGTCAGCCAGGGCGCCTCCGAATAGAACATGTTGGTAAAGACGAAACACGACGCCGGATGCTCGAAAATGCGGTCCGGCACCTTCTCCAGCGTCAGGCGCAGATCCTCGAGGCTGAGCTCCTTCCCGGCCACATAGAACGGCATGTGCGGATAGCGCTGGTGCGTGGCCCGGAGCACCCGCGCCAGCACCGTGCCGTCGCCGACGCCCGCGTCAAAAATGCGCAGGGCCGGAGGTCGCGGATGGATGGTGGAGAGTTCCAGTGCCACCCGGTCGGCAATCACCCGCTTCTCGCTGCAGGTGTGGACGAACAGCAGATATTTCTGCCGATTCTCGAAGAAGCGGAAATTGCCGCGCGGATCCCGCTTTTCCACGGGCACCTGGAGCCCACGCGGCGGCGGCAGGCCTCCGGTCGTCGATGCCGCGATATAGGCCTGAATCCGCTCCAGCGTGTCGACGGTGATGCGCTTGCCCTCGCGCAGGCGGTGCACGAGCTTCCCATCGTTCACCGCACGCCGGCCAAAGGTCGATTCCGCCATATCCGCCGTGCGGCAGAACTCGGTGATTTGGCTCAGGATTTCGTCGTTTTTCATCAGGTGGGACGGCGGTGGGCAGAAACGTGTCGTAGATCTACTACACCACAATCTGCCCAACCACAAATACCCCGGGACCGTTGCCCTGGTTCGTCCCGATCTGGCGGGTCATACAAAGCGCCTGACGAGACGTTTCGCCCGGCTCATTACATCGTGCACGGCCGGGACCGCCTCGGGGGCGAGCACGACCTCCGGCTCCGCTGGCATCACAAATCCGGTCTGGCCGGCTAAATCCCGCTCGAGCGTGTTGAACCGGCAATAGTAGAAATGCTGCGCGCCGATAGCGTGATCCGAGCGGCGCTGCAG
>JAEWHT010000092.1 GCA_023387695.1 Pseudomonadota bacterium
CGAGGTGGGTGAGGAGTTAAAGCCGCTGTCCGCTCTTGTCGTCGAACAACGAGAAAGCTTCGGCTGGAAATCGCAAGGCAAGGACGTCGCTCGCGCGCATCTGCGCATCGGCAGCGCTGCGGAAGGAGAACGCTGTCCCGTCGGCCAGACGGCACCAGATCAGCGCATCAGCGCCCATCGGCTCGACCATTTCGACACGCGCGGAGATAGCAAAGGGATCCGCGGCGGCGACGACCTCGATGTGTTCGGGGCGGATGCCGAGGACGGCCGGTCCGTCGGTTGGCGGTGTGCGGAACGCGTAGCCGTTCAGGCTGAAGCGGCAATCGCCGGCGACAAACGCCGGATCGCCATCGCGTGTGATCCGGCCAGGAATGAAACTCATCGCGGGCGATCCGACGAATGAGGCCACGAAGCGGTTGACCGGCTCGCGATAGATTTTTTTCGGCGTATCGAGCTGCTGGATGACACCGCCCTGCATGACGGCGATACGGTCGGCAAGGGTGAGCGCCTCGATCTGGTCGTGGGTTACGTAGATCATGGTCGCGCCGAGGCGCGCATGCAGGCGCTTGATCTCGACCCTGAGTTCGGCTCGCAGCTGGGCGTCGAGATTGGAGAGCGGCTCGTCGAACAGATAGACGCCGGCGTGACGCACGAGCGCGCGGCCGATCGCGACGCGCTGGCGCTGCCCGCCGGACAATTCGGACGGACGGCGGTCGAGCAGTTCGGTGAGCCGCAGCATCTTTGCGGCGTCGCCGACGCGGCTGTCGATCTCGCCCTGCGGCGTGCCGGCGACTTTCAAGCCGAACGACAAGTTCTTGCGCACGCTCATGCGGGGATAGAGCGCGTAGCTCTGGAACACCATCGCGATGCCGCGATCCTTCGGCTCGGCCCAGGTCACGTCGCGATCGCCGATCCGGATTTCGCCACCCTTGACGTCGATCAATCCGGCGATGGCGTTCAGAAGGGTCGACTTTCCGCAACCGGACGGGCCGAGCAGGACCAGGAATTCGGAGGCGCCAACATGAAGGTTGAGATCTTGCAGAACCTTCAGCCCGCCAAAGCCGATCTGCAAATTCGTGATGTCGACATTGGAGCGTTGCATGTCGCGTCAACCCTTCACAGCGCCTGCGGCGATGCCGCGAACGAACCAGCGGCCGGAGCCGAAATAGACCACGAGAGGCAACAGCGCGGTGAGCAGCGTCGCAGCCATGTCGACATTGTAGGCACGTTCGCCTTGCGTCGAGTTGACGATGTTGTTGAGCTGCACGGTCATCGGCAGATTGTCGCGGCCGGCGAACACCAGCCCGAGGATGAAATCGTTCCAGATGCCAGTGGTTTGCAGGATCACCGCGACGACGATCATCGGCGTCGCCATTGGCATCATGATGCGGGCGTAGATCTGGTAGAAGCCGGCGCCGTCGATGCGTGCGGCCTTGAACAGCTCGACCGGCAGTGACGTGAAGTAGTTGCGGAACAGCAACGTCATGGTCGGAAGACCGAAGATGGTATGGATGATCACGATGGTCAGGAGCGATTGGCCAAGCCCCGTGAAGGCGAATACGCGTACCAGGGGATAGATGAAGAGCTGATAGGGGATGAAGGCGACCACCATCATCGCGCCGAACAGCAAATTGGCGCCGCGCACGCGCCACAGCGACAGGGCGTAGCCGGTCAGAGATCCGATCAGGATCGAGATGATGACCGACGGCACCAGGATGCGGACGGAGTTGAAGAAGCCGACCCTGATGCCCTGGCAGGTCAGCCCGGTGCAGGCTGACGTCCAGGCCTTGATCCAGGCATCGATGCTGGGCGACATCGGCAGGGCCAGGAGATTGCCCTCGCGAATCTCCGCCATCGGCTTCAGCGAGGTCACGACCATCACGTAGAGCGGCAGCAGGAAATAGAGCGCGGTGATCCCGATGAACGCGTAGAGGCCCCAGCGTGCAGGCGTCATCCGCTTTCGCGGCCGGGCAACGGGCAGGGATTGCGCGAGCGTGCTCACCGCAGCTCCCCCTTGCGTGCGCGCCAGTAGAGATAGGGTGCGACCACCGCGATGACCGTAATCAGCATCGTGGTGGCGGCCGCGGTCGCAAGTCCGACATTGGCCCGTTCGAACAGATGGTCCATCACGAACTTGGCCGGTACTTCGGAGGCGATACCGGGGCCGCCATTGGTCATCGATACCGACAGATCGTAGAGACGCACGACGGCGGTCGACAGCAGCACCCCAGCCGTGGCGAAGCTTGCGCCCATCATCGGAATGATGATCGAAATGTAGACGCGCCATTTCGGCAGGCCGTCGACCCGGGCGGCCTTCCAGATCTCATCGTCGATGCCGCGAAGACCCGCCAGCATGATCGCCATCACCAGGCCCGAAGCCTGCCAGACGCCCGCGATCACGAGGCAATAGATCGCGGTCTCCGGTCGCACGATCCAGTCGAAGGTTGCGCCCGCAAAGCCCCAGCTGCGCAGCACGTGCTGGATGCCGAGCGTGGGGTTCAGCAGCCACTGCCAGACGAGTCCCGTCACCACGAACGACATCGAGTAGGGATAGAGGTAGATCGAGCGGATCGTATCTTCGGCCCGCACCCGCTGGTCGATCGCGACCGCCAACAGGAAGCCGATCATCAGCGCGAGCGAGACCAGCAGCACGCCGTAGATGACCAGATTGTGGATCGAGGTCAGCCAGCGATCGTTGCCGAGCAGCAGCTCGTACTGCCGAAGCCCGACGAAATTGTTGTTCGGCAGCATCCGCGAATTGGTCAGCGACATCCACACGGTCCAACCGGTGGCACCGATATAGACGACGAGCATGACCAGCAGCGCCGGCAGCAGCGCCGAGAGCACGGACAATCGGGTGGTCAACGCAAGACGCATCGCATCGCCGGATGAAAAGAGAAGTCGACCGAGCAGGGCAGGCGGCCGGCACTTCGCCGGCCGCCATATGGTGATGCGTTATTCCTGGGACTTCAGCACCGTCACGACCTTGGCAGAGAAGTCATCGGCGCTCATGTCGGTGTTCCAATATTGCGAGATGGCATCTTGCAGTGCGCCGATCAGAGCGGGTGGCGCCAGCATGTCGCCGGACGGCAATTGCTGGGCCTTGTCGGCGACATAGCGCATGCCCTTCTGGGCGCAGGCGTCGAGTGCGGAGGTGTCAACGTCGCTGCGCACCGGGATCGAGCCCTTCTTCAGCGCGAACTGGATCTGGGTCTCGGGCGTCAGCATCAACTTCGCCAGGGTCATTTGCGCCTTGGTGGTGGCGGGGTCCTTTGCCTTCGGAAATACGAAGACGTCGCCGCCCATCACGTAGCCGCCATTGCCATTGGACAGCACGGTGCAGCCATAATCTTTTTCGGGGACCTTGCCGGCGGCGACGAACTCGCCCTTGGCCCAGTCGCCCATGATCTGCATTCCGGCCTTGCCCTGAATGACCATACTGGTGGCGTCATTCCAGTTACGGCCAGGCGCGCCCGCGTCGACGTAGGTCTTTAGCTTCTTGTAGGTCGCAGCCACGACCTTGAACTCGGGGCTCTGCGCCAGGGCAGCATCGCGCTTGCCGAGGATGCCGGTCCACATCTGCGCGCCGCCGACGCCGACCAAGACCGCACTGAACAGGTTCTGCTCCCAGTTCTTCTGGCCCGAGAACGCCAGCGGGATCACCTTGCCCTCGGCCTTCAGCTTGTCGAGAACGGCGATCGCGTCATTCCAGCTCTTCGGCTCGTCAGCGCCGACGGAGGCGAGCACGGCCTTGTTGTACCAGAGCCAGTTCTGGCCGTGGATGTTGATCGGCACCGCGTACATCTTGCCCTTTCGGGTCGCCGCGGCAATGATCGCGGCGGGCATCACGCCTTTCCAATTGCCTTCGGTCGCGATCGCATCGACGTCGGCGAGCAAGTCGCCTTCCACCAATTCGTCGAACTGCTTGCCGGTGTTGAGCTGCATTGCGGTCGGCGGATTGCCGGCAACGGTGCGGTTGATCGCGGCGTTGCGCGCATTGGCGGCGCCGGCGACCGCGCTGTCGATCCAGGTGCCGCCGGCCTTGGTGAACTGGTCGGCAAACACCTTCACTGCGGCCGCTTCGCCGCCGGAGGTCCACCAGTGGATCACCTCCGCCTTCATCTCCTCGGCCTTGGCGGCGGGCAACGAGACAAGTGCCGTCGTGGCAACGGCCACTGCAGCGAACAGCGTGCGCTTCATGACTTCCCTCCCGTGTATGCCCATTCGCGGGCTGATAACCCTTTACAGGCTTATGTAATCGATTACATAGATCGTATCACAACCCTAGGACTTTGCAAGGGCGGCTCCGCGCCGCCTCGATCCAATCCGCGAAAGTCTGGAACAGAGATGACGAAGCGACCCAAGAAGACTCGCGGACCAGCAGCCAAGATCGCCGACGTCGCGCGGCTCGCGGGTGTGTCGGTCGCGACCGTGAGCCGCACGCTGGCGCGGCCCGAGGTCGTGAGCGAGGAAACGCGGACACGCGTGCTCGCGGCGGTGCGCGACACCGCGTACTCGCCGAACATCTCCGCCAGGAACTTGCGAGTGCGCAAGACCATGGTGGTGCTGGTGGCGGTGCCCGACATCGCCAACCCGTTCTTCGCCGAGATCCTCCAAGGCATCGACGATACGTTGTCGGCCGCCGGCTACGGTCTCGTCATCGCCAATCTGGTGGGCTCACCGGAGAAGGAAGCGCGCTATGTCGATCTTGTCTGCGCCGGGCAGGCCGACGGCGTGCTGCTGTTGTGCGGCCACGTGATGAGAAGTCCCCACCGCGACTTGCGTGATGCGCACGTGCCGCTGGTGGCTGCGTGCGAATATATTCCTGGAGAGACGTTTCCGCAGGTCTGCATCGACAATGTCAGCGCCGCGCGCGAGGCGGTGCGACATCTGATCGAACTTGGACACACGAGGATTGCGTATCTGTCGGGACCGCAATCCAACATCCTGGAGCGGCATCGCCTGGAAGGTTATCAGCGCGCCCTGAAGGATGCCGGGATTGATGCCGTCGACGGCTTGATATTGTCAGGCGATTTTTCTTTCCGCGCCGGTGTCGAAGCCGGTCGCAAATTGCTTGCGTTGACGCCGGAGGCTCGACCGACCGCGCTCTTCGCCGCCAATGACGAGATGGCGATTGGTCTCATCAAGACCGTGCAGGCCGCAGGGCTGATCGTTCCACGCGATCTCTCCGTCGTTGGCTTCGACGGGATTCCCTACGCGGATTATTGCGAGCCGACCCTGTCCACAATTGTCCAGCCACGTCGCGAACTCGGCGCCAGCGCCGCGGCGGAGCTGATTGCTTTGATGACAACGGATATGTCGGCCGCGCGCAAAGATATCGAGCTTCCGGCCACGCTGGTCTTGCGCGACAGCACATGCCCACCATCGAGCCGTAAATCAGGTTGAAGATCAATGTTGTCCTTCGACCCACGATATTGGAGGTCGAGAGGTCGACGGCTCGGAACTGTGCTGGGCTGGTGCCCGTGTGCGTCTCTGCTTGATCAGAAACGGATCGCGTGACGCCGCTCCCAATCTCGCCGTTCTTCCGGCGTCGGACGCCGGTAGCGCCACCCGAGCAGCCAGGGCCGCGGCTGGCGCATCAGGAGATCGCCAGGCTGAGCGAGGTCGTCGTCAACGAGCTTCTTGCTGAGCAGTGGGGTAATTGGATGCCATTCCAGGTCGATAGATTGCATGCACGCATCCTGAGAGATTGAGTTGCCAAAGAGGCAAGCAGTTAGTCTGTGACGTGAGCACTCGAATCAGAACGGTCGCACTAGGACGCAGTCAATCAAGTTCAAGGGACGATGGCACCGATGGCGAAGCAACTACCTGCCATGAGAATCGGTCCATCTCGCACCCAACAATTAATACCATTCGTTAAATTTTAATGGTTAATGGATCGTTACCAATGGCGGATCGCGCTTGCGGAAGTTCCCAGTGGAACTGCTGGCCGTGTTGGATCTATCCCCCGGGACAAGGCTCGTGCGAGCCTTGGGGCGGCGTGGCACCGGCGGAAGGGGCGTCGCTTATCGGCGTTCCTGCGGGATTTAGTATCAACGTGAGCCGCGGGCTCTTCGGCTGACAAGCCCCGGATTGGGCCGATCTTGCCCAGCCTCGCAGGCAGCTTCTACGGGCCTTTGTCGAGCAGTCGGACCTATGTCCCGCTCTCGGGCACTTCGAGCCAGCCTTGCTCGATCATTGCTCGATCATTTGCTTGATGGCGTCTATGCGAAATTTCGCGGCTAAAGCGTCTTCGATTTCCAGAGCATAGTAGGGGACTGAAATATTCCCATGCTGTGCAGATGCGACGATCCAGTCCAGCTTGCGAACATCTCGGCGCCGCTCATTGCGGCCATGAAATCATCCCAACAGATGATGCGACCTGGTACTTTGAAAGTATGGCCGTCGTCGATGATTGTTTGCACAAAAAAATGTTCTGTCTGTCCGAACGGCGTTCGTGAGAAGTGCCAGTAAGATGCCTTGGTTTGGTTCAAGACGTCTCGCCATCCGTCAACGTACTGAAGACTGCCGGCAAAAATGGCGATGTCGTAGGTATCGCTGCCTATCTCGGTAGAGAACTCCAGGCCATCTCGGTTCAGGTCCAGATTGTGTTGAACCTGTTCTTCCGTCTCGACAACGCGCCATTCAGTTTTAAGTCCAAGGACGCTATTGACGTAGGACCTGAAAAACCCCGTTCTGCCGCCGAAATCTAGAACCTTCAGTGGCCGTTCTTGAACAGACTGCGCAGCAACCGAAACGCTTGTCAGCATTGGGGCAGTATAGTCCGGCATATCGGTTTGCGACCAAACGCCGTTGGGTGCGCCACGCGCAACGAGGTTGCCGTATCCGCTCGAAGCTAACTCCGACGCTTCAGCGAAAGATGGCGCTGGCACAAAGGTTGTGTCTTCGGGGGGCGCTGGGTTGGCAACTATTCGCCCTGTGGCTCGGTTTATCACCGATTGTGTAAGTTTTTTTAGCATCCACTGATTGTAGCGGACGGAATCCATTCGAGCAAGACCCTGAAAGCCCTCAGCAGACCTCAACGCGGACGCGTGCTCATCAGTTTCATGGATCGATCCTCGGCGGAATTGCAGCCGAGCTATGGGCGATGCTCAACTCACCGGATCAGCACGACCAGGGCAGCGCGGCGATATATGTCCGGCGTTTCGCAGCGTCGTGAGCGGCTACTCGCGGCGGGCAGGGGACTAGGCTCATCGAATGAGCGGGACCAGTTCATCCGATGCCGGCAGCGAGCGCTCGGAACTTAGTGCGACCGCAACAGACCAGCATCAACCAGGTTGACCACGATGATCGCGGTGACCGTCAAATATTTGGAAGCCGTGAGCAAAAAGCTCATCATGGCACCTCTCTGAAATACTGACGAATACGTAAAATTTTATAGTTAAGGTTCGGTTACCGCGGGCCCCGGTTTGCCGAGAGCCACCCGTCGATCGGAGGTCGCGGCAATCCTTAAGCTCCGAGGAGCAGATCGAGTGGCCCTTGACGCTCAGACATCGGGAGATCGGACGCTTCTGCCTGGAGCGGGGCATCCAAGCCGAATGGTTGCTCGAGGGCCGCGGCCGCACCTTCAGGGATGACCCGATCGAGGTCGGGCCGAACATGACCGGTGCCGAATTCGTGGAGTTTACGCTGCCGATAGCGGATCAGCAGGCGATCTCGGCCGAGCTTCGGCAGATTGCAGAGAGGCGGCCGTGAAGTGCTGCGGGTGGTGGATGTGGAAAAGCCCTGCGGAGCGACGGCTCCTACATGGAGGGAGCACTGAGGGATCCGCAAGGCTGATGAGTTAGCACGTGTTCGCGCAAGTCTTCGAGGACGTGCCCGTTCCAGCATTGATGGTGCTTTTGGGAGTAGGCAAGCAAGACCATGGCGCCCAAAGCGACCACAGTGCATCCGGTCACAAAGTTCTGCATCATGCACTCCAGAGCAAACTGTGAGTGGGCTGTTCAGCGTACCTTACTGCATCCTGTGATCAGAAGCACAAAATCCAACGCGTGAAACCTCACGGGTGGCGCTCATTGCGGCGGGTGCGAGTCTACGGCGTGCGAATCCTCGACATCAATCTCACGGTCTGGTTTTCCGCAGGATCGAGCGGCAATCGGTTTGCAGACACGGTGCAGACATGCGTCTTGCAATCGCGGTTGTCGATTTTCGTTAAGTCTTTGATTTGGCTTGGTGAGCGCGCTGGGGCTCGAACCCAGGACCCCGTGATTAAAAGAAATGGAACGGATGCCGCCAGCCGACGTCAATCTCCGACATCTAGTGTCCGTCTGATTCATTAAATATTAGAAATTGTTGTTATTTTTGAGGGTTTGTCAGGACATCGCGGGACAGTTGTAGACACTGTGCAACCGTTACCCTATCGTTACCCCAATAACTTTGGGGGTGACGGTGATGGGAATCTCTGCCGGGAGCGCGGACCGAAAACGAAGTTCGCTAACTGACATTGCAATTAGGAACCTGAAGCCTACCGAGGGACGCCGCGAGGTGCCCGATCCAGCCGCTCGCGGATTGTACGTTGTGGTACAGCCGACAGGCGTGAAAACGTTCGCGGTTCGCTACCGCTTCAATGGGAAGCCTCAGAAGTTCACGCTTGGCAGGTGGCAATCGCCGGCGGATGCGAACGAAGTCAAATCGTCCAAGGAGCCAAGGTTTGGCGACGCCATCTCATTGGCTGCCGCCCGCAAGCTCGCTGCCGATGTCTTGCTTCAAGTCGGCCGCGGGCGCGACCCCGCAGCGGCGAAACGGCAAGACAAGGAAGAGCAACAGCAAGCGTCGGCGAATACGTTCCGGGTCGTTGCCGACGAGTATTTCAAGCGCCAATGTGGCATGCGGATTGATGCGCATGGGAATGTCACGTTCAATCATGAAAAAATGCGAAGTGGTCCAAACCTGTACGCCACTATTTCGCGTTTGGTTTTTCCGACCCTCGGCCCTCGACCAATCGGCGAAATCAAGAAAAGTGACGTGGTCAGGCTGCTCGACAAGATCGAAGATGGTGACCTTAAGGACGAAAACCGGAAGGGCATCAAGGGTGGCCGGGTGATGGCCGATCGTACTCTGGCACTTATCCGCGCGATCATGAATTGGTATGCGGCGCGGGAAGATGACTTCAGGTCGCCGATCGTTCGCGGCATGGCGCGGACTAAGCCCAAGGAACGCGCCCGCAAGCGCGTATTGGCGGACGATGAAATCCGCGACATTTGGGCTGCACTCGACTACGCCGACGTGCCGGAATGCTATCCATCATACGTCAAGGCGTTGTTACTGACAGCCACGCGTCGCACTGAGGCGGCTGATATGAAATCCATCGAGATCGAGGGGGATCTGTGGACCATTCCTGGTGAGCGGTACAAGACCAAGCTTGATCACGTCGTTCCGCTAACACTAGCGGCGAAGGCCTTGGTCGGTAGCGAGCCTGATGGGCATCAGGGCAATTCCCTATTTGTTTTCTCAACGACCGGCGGGACTAAGGCCTTCAGCGGCTTCTCGAAGGCCAAGAAAGCCTTGGACATTGAGATCGCGAAACGACGCAAAGCCCAAGAGCGACCCGCCATGCCTCGGTGGACCCTTCACGACTTGCGGCGTACCGCCCGGTCGCTCATGTCGCGGGCCAAGGTACCGGCCGACCACGCAGAGCGAGCATTAGGTCATGTGATCGGCGGGATACGCGAAACTTACGACCGTCATGAATACCTCGACGAGAAACGGAATGCGTTTACAGCCCTGGCGGCGACGGTCGAGGCCATTCTCAGTCCACCTGCCGACAACGTCGTACGGTTTCCTCCACGAACTGCGGATGAGAACAACTCACGTTGCGACTGAAGGGGGAGCGGCGATGTCTCGTGCTTCGCACAGATCCGATGATGCCGATTTCGACGCACTGGTCGACGAGTTAATCATGGATGAGAAGAGCAGAAAGGAATTCCGAAAGCTGGTGCCGGCTCTTCGGATTGTCGAGAGATCGACCGAAGGTCCACTCGATGCGCGGAGGCGCTTTTTCTTGGCGCAACGCATAATGGTCACCATAGGAGTATATCACGGCACTCAGCTTATGGACATGTTGTCACGCAAACAAAATATTGACGAGATCGCAAAACCGTTAGCGGAGGTCATCGAGAAGCTACAGGAGAAAGCCAATATCGATGTCGTTCTTGTGGCACTCGGCGCACCTGCCATGCTGATTGCCAGCCCGGATCAGGACGCGTTTCAAAAAGCGATCGCTGAATATCAAATTATATTGCGAGGTTTGCGAAAGATTGCCGCCAACATGCCAGCGTCTGCGGCAAAGCGAGGACGAGGGCGGCCCCGTGCTCTTGATCTCCACGCGTTGGTTGAACGGCTGGCGCAGGTTTGGAATACTTTCACCGGAAAACCGTTCAAGCAGCTCTGGCACAGACAGCGAGGGGTCTATGAGCCTCTCACTGAATCGGTGCAATTCATCCATTCAATCGTCGAGATCGTTGATGCCAAGCGCTTGAAGGAGCTCCCGACGATAACGAAGAGGATTGTCGCTGAGCTGAACCCTTCCTCCCGCACACGAAGACGATCCGCATCTTGATCGCTCATTTTCCTATAATGCGACGCATTGGCCTGAATAGTCGAAAACGGTTTTGATTCTCATCGAGCCGAAATAGCGCTCTTGTTGTTGTCGCGACTTTTGAGAACAACAAGGGTTTCACAATGGCGAGATGGTTGCGCAAGAAACATTTGCGAGAGCGTTACAGCTGCTGCGACAGGACCATAGATCGGATGGTCGAAAGCGAGCGGTTGCCGGCGCCTGAATTTCCTTGGCGCAATAGAATTCCGGGCTGGAGCGAAGAAGTGCTCGATGCCCACGACCGCTCAGTCGTAGCCGGCGCTCGGCAACAAGCCGGTTGATCCATGCGCATTTCATGTGCCGCTTTGTCGGCTTCCGCGACCGCAAGTTCCCCTCGTCAATTAACTCTCGATCTGGGAGCTTCTCAGCCAAAAAAACAACGAATTAAGTCGCTCGTTGAAACGGCAGACGACTATTGCGGAGTCGTCGCGCAGCTAAACGCCGATTGGCGGGTCGTCGAATCCGGCGATCAAGTTCAATGGATTCTTCAGCGCCGTGGTTCGCCAAAAATGTCGCGCAGGAACGATTGGCGGGGGCGCAGCTACTGCCGGACCTCCGAAGCACTCATCCGCGCTACGCGAGAATATGCCGGGCGCATTGACCCGGCGGCCGCCGCAATCCTGAATGCGCTGCCGGCGCTTATTGAAGTGGATAGCTCGGCCGCCAGCGATAGCCCTCCCAACGACGCCATCAGGGACCGGTGAATGAGAACGGGCTCGACCCTCCTGAGATCGAGCCCGTAAATCGGCGTTGGTCGGTAGTTACGACAGCGGCGCCGCCATCAACAGCAACGATGGAACGTCTACTGTGGGGCGCGATCGAAGACAAGGCCCGGTCCGAAAGATGTGAGGGCTGATCGCCGGCGCGACGCTAGCGCCGTAAAGTTGGCATCGAGGTGATCCGCGGCGTCGCGAGGTCATCGCCCTAAGCGGCGGCAGGCTCCGGCTGGCAAGATCGCGGTGGGTGTAGGGACCAGCCTGGCTAGATTGCCGGGGCTGGTCGTCCTATGCCCATCACAACGGACCCTCCAACAGGCAAACATCTATTCCTTACGTATGTATGTCATCCAATTATGATTCTAATGTTCGGAGTTGGAATTTACGCGATACTCTAGCGAGTACTGAGGATTTTGTCGGGAAACTTGCAAACCAGAAAACGACAACTTTCGCCGATGCGCCAGCCCAGCAGAGTCCAAGCACGAACGAGGTCGACGGCGGTAATTCGAACACAGTGGGGTTAGACGAGATACACATCGTCCTTCCGAATGGAATTTCCTTCGAAGTGAGCACTCTTTTGGAGTTCAATCGACTGACAGTCTTGCCGTCATGAAGGAATTAACCAGAGCGGCCGAAGAGCTGGCCGAATCCTTCGCTCATATTCGCCCGCAGGAAACGCTGCAGGTCTCTACACAGCTCAGCAAGCAGCTACTAAATTCCTAGTGCGGTGAATACCTAAGTGTAGAAGCATTCCGGGAGGAGTGGCGTCTCTTGGCGCAAGCTCGACAACACTGTGGTGATGTGCCGGTGACCAGTTCGTTATCGCGCCACTTGCCGCGGTTACTGTTTAGGTTCGTTAGGTCCGCGCATAGGTACACGAATAGGTAACCAGCAGAAAATGAGCTTGTTGTGCAATGAACTGGAAAAATGTTGCACCGACTTTCGGAACCGGAGTTCAGTCGATTTGGCGCCTTTTGGGTTGAGTTAGGCTCCCGCTTGCCAATCGGCCTAACCCTCAAAAATGAGAGCACGTGAGGCTAGATTTGTGGCTCGGCCGTGATCCTATCGGTGCGACCGAACGATTTGCCTACGTGGCCTAAGAATGCCGGCTCTTGCCCTTTTGTCGCGATGTCCGCTTGTCCGCTCATTTCTCACGAGAGGTGTCGACTTCAGCGTCGTTCCTGACCTACGCTGGCTTTTGTTCCAAAAGCGGTCATTCAGTCACTCTGTTCGATCGATTTTGTTGCCCGAAGCCCCTTAAGCTGCAAGCGCGCGGGCAAAAGTACATGAGCGGTTCCTCTATATTCTCTTAGGGCCAGAAGCGTTCACTCACGTTTGTTGGCTGTTGCGTCAACGGTCGTCGCTCTTGCACCCTGGCCAAGACGTTCGAGAAAATTGCGTACGAGGAAGTCGATTTCGTCGTTAGCCTCGTCTAGGGCAAAATGACCGGCTTCCAGGACGTGCACCTCGGCTTCCGGTACATCGTCACGGTATGCCGACGCTCCGGCGACGGTGAATGAAGGATCGTATTGTCCCCAGACCACGAGGGTAGGCGGTTGCGTCTCTCGCAGCCATTTCTGCCACTTGGGATATGAGGCGACGTTGGTGCGATAATCCAGGAACAGCGTGGTCTGAATGTCGGCCTGACCCGGCCGTGACAGGAATGAGTACTCGTCGTTCCAGCTGTCAGGGTTATAGGCCCAGGGTCGCGGACTGGTCCCGATGTGCCGCTGTCGTGTCGCATCCAGTGAGGTAAAATTTGCCTTTAGAGCCTCCAGGTTATGAACAGGATCGGCCCAGTATTTCTTGCGGGCCTCCCATAGCGGGCTCAGTCCTTGCTCATGCGAGACCGCGTTCTGGATGATGATCGCCCGCACCTGTTCGGGATGCGATAGCGCCATCCGGAATCCGACGGGCCCGCCGTAATCCTGCATGAACAGGACGTAGTCGACGAGCCCGAGCTTTGCAGCGAGCCCCTCCATCACATGGGCGAGATTGTCGAAAGTGTAGGTGAACTCGGATGGCGGTGGTGCGCTGCTGTTGCCGAAGCCTGGATAGTCAGGTGCGATGAGATGATACTTGTCGGCAAGTAGCGGCAACAACGGCTCCCACATCCGGGACGACGATGGAAAGCCGTGCAGCATGAGCACGACCGGCGCGTTCGCTGGCCCTGCCTCGCGGTAGAAGATATTGAGCCCCTTCACCTCGACTGTGTGATAGCTGATCGAGCGGCGGCTCGACGGCATGTCCTGCGCTTGCGCCTGCACGGTGACGCACGCGACGGCGGCCGAGAGGGTCAGCATGGCCGGGATTTTCATGGCGTCGTTCCTTTCCGTCATCTCGTGTCAAGCGCCAGCTTTGGCGAGCGCCTTGGCAGGGGGCTGTGCTCCGCCGACGCATTGGGCGTGCAGCATCGCGGCTTCAGCGCTGCGAACCACGCTTGTCAGCTCCGGCGTAAAGCTGGTGTCGCCTTCCGCGATATGTCCAGTCAGCCTCGCCGTGATCTCCTGGAAGACCCAGTTATTCCCGTCGGGATCGCTAAAGGACAGATAGGACGCGTAGCTTTTTCGCTGCGGATTTGGCCCGGCGACGATGCCTTCAGCGCCGGCGCGATGGAATATGCCGCCGGCGTCGTGGAAGGGCTGGCCGACTGAGATGCCCCGGCGAACCAGCTCGTTGCGCGCAGCTTCGATGTCGGACACGACGAGATGAAGTCCCTTCATCGAGCCTGGTGCCGACGTCGTGATGTTTTTGCCGAAGATGATCGAACATCCGGAACCCGGAGGCGTGAACTGGATCACCCGATAATTGTTCGCCGCGTAGTCGATATCGAGACGCCAGCCGAGATTTGCGTAGAAGCGCTTGGAACGATCGGCGTCGGAGACAGGGAGAACAACGACTTCGAGCTTCATAGCCAGGGGAGCGGCCATCGGCTCCCGCAGTCCCGATTCGAGAATGTCGACATCTTGTTCGACGGTGCCGCCACTGACGCCGACGCCGGCGACCAGTTGCCCCTCGATGGTCAACGGCGCGCCGCCTCCCATCGCGCAGTACTTTCCGCCGGATAGGCCCATCAGAGCGAACAGCGGCTGGCCAGGCTGCACTAGGCCGGAGAGGTCGGCGGTCCGTTGTCCGACCAGTGCCGACGTGTAGGCTTTCCGCTCCGCGATATCGATGGAGAAGGTCGGTGCGCCGTTCATACGGTGCTTGAGCACGATATTGCCGTGAATATCGATGACGCAAACAGCAACGGGAACGTTCGTGCGAACTGATTGGGATTCGATGCGGTCGGCGATGTCCTTAGCAAGCTTGAGCAAATCCATTACGTATTCCCTTCCAGAGTTGAGCGAGAGAAAATCGGTGAGTGCGTCTCAGCCGTCGAGGCGCTCGAGATAGGCGCCAAGACGGTCTTCCGCGTCGCCCGGGCGATGGAAACCAAGATCGAAGAACGCCTTCAGTCTTTGCTGGGCCGCAGGTCGTGCGATCGAGGTCATGCAGGTCTCCCAACCGGCTGCGATCTCGACATCCGGCGGCAGGCTCGCGGCATTCACGAGGCGCTTGGTATTGGCGATCGCCCATTTGTCGAACGACGAAATCCGCCTCGCCAATGAGTCAACAAAACCGTCCAGTTCGGTGTCCGGCAGCGATCTGTTCACGTAGCCGTAGTCCGCGGCCTGATCTCCGCCGATATCATCCGAGCTCAGAAGCACCTCGAGCGCGCGCTGCCGGCCCATCAGTCCAGGCAGCCGTGCCATCGGACCTCCGCCGGCCACGAGCCCGACGCCAACTTCCCACTGCGACAAGCGAGCCTTTTCGCAGCTGACAAACGTCATGTCGCAGGCCAGCGCAATCTCGCTTCCGTTTCCGGTCGCTCGACCGCGGATCGATGCGATCGCAACAACGGGCATGTGCGTGATGCGGACAAGGAGATCCGGCCACGCCTCCAGACCCGTCGGGCCTTGCGGAAGGTCGGTCAGATCCTTGAGGTTTGCGAGGAAGTCGCTGTGGTTGAGGAAGAATCCGTCGACTAAGCTGTCGAAGACGATGACCTTGAGATCTTTGTCCGCTTCAACCGTCTTGATGATCTCGCGAAACTCGCGGACGAATTGCGGCCCCATGACATTGAGCGGGGGATTGTCGAACGTGATCCGCCAATATGCTGGCGATACGCGCGTGAGGTGAATCTGCGTTGCCTGAGTCGTTATCGCGTCCATGGAAGCCTCCGTTTGATGGCGCACGTCCTCGGCTTCCGGTCAGCGATCGGTGCCGGAATCGATGACATCTTGCTGGTGTTGGGGGAGGGGCGCCCTGGGGAAGGCGCCACTCTGGGGGAAGGGCGGCTAGGCTTGCGGAAACTAACCGCTCGCTCTGGGGTGCGGGAGCTACGCCGCCGATTTGGCCTTCTTGTCCAGGGCGGCGAGCAACGTCGTGGCGGCAGGCCCGGAAGAATGCGGGTTCTGCCCGGTGATCAGCAGGCCGTCGCTGACGACGTGGACTCCCCAGTTCGCTGTTTTCGAGAAGACGGCGCCGAGCTTGAGCATCTCGTCCTCGACCAAGAAGGGGACCACATGCGTGAGGCCCACCTCTTCTTCCTCGCCATTGGTGAAGCCGGTCACTTCCTTGCCCTGCACCAGTGGCTTGCCGTCCGGCGTCTTCACATGACGCAGCGCGCCGGTCGAATGACAGACGACCGCGATCGTCTTTCCGGCAGCGAGGAAGGATTCGATCAGCTTGACCGAGTCCTTGTCTTCGGCGAGGTCCCACATCGGGCCGTGGCCGCCCGGATAGAATACGGTGTCGAAGTCTTCCTGCTTCACGCTGTCGAGGCGGACTGTCTTGTTGAGCTGGGCTTCGGCGGCAGCGTCCTTCTCGAAGCGAAGCGTCAGGTCGGTGCGGAACTCGGGCTCGTTGCTCTTGGGGTCGAGCGGCGGACGGCCGCCTTTGGGCGATGCCAGCGTGATCTCAGCGCCGGAATCCTTGAAGACGAAATAGGGTGCTGCAAGCTCCTCGAGCCAGAAGCCGGTCTTGCGTCCAGTGTTGCCGAGCTGGTCGTGCGACGTGATAACCATCAGTACTTTCATGACTAATCTCCCTTGTTTGATGCGCCGTTGACGCTTCCATCGCAATGACGAAGCGGCGTCGGCCTAGGTCTCGTCCGAGCTCGTCGTTGCTCGTGAACGCAATGTGCGCCGAGGTCGCCCTGTTGGCTCGTTATGTAGTGTTAGACGTTGCGAGCGCGCGTTGGCTGTTGCCAAACGCCAGGAAGATCCGCCGGCCACTCGGACACGTGACTTATCCCGGAAGCGGGTCAGCAGAGCTGACCGGCAGGCGGTAACGGTACCGGGTGCAAGGCTCGTCGAGCATTCACGCCCGACTGAAGGGAATGTCGGCTAAGGCGGACCGTGGGCACTTTCGCGATGCTGATCGTCGCCGATAGAGGGCGACCGGACGGCGCAAGTCGCTCGCAACAGCTAACGCGCGCTAACACCGCATAACGGGCATCCCTGCTTGGTTTGGGCAAAGATCATGAGGCGAATAGCGAAACAGAACACTTTCTTGGTGCTCTAAGGAGCTCGCCATGCCCGTCACCGAATTGCGCCGCGAGGCCGAAATCATTCCCGCATCATCGGGCCAAATCGACTTAAAATTGGAAGTTGTTGTGATCCCGGTATCTGACGTCGAGCGCGCGAAGACCTTCTATGCGGCTCTGGGATGGAGGCTGGATGCCGATTATTCCTCGGGCATCGACTATCGCGTTGTCCAGTTCACGCCGCCTGGATCGGCCTGTTCGGTGATCTTCGGCGTGAACGTCACAGCGGCGGTTCCCGGATCGGCGCAGGGGCTGTACCTGATTGTTTCGGATATCGAGGCTGCGCGGAAGGAATTGATCGGCCGCGGCGTCGAGGTCAGCGAACCCTTCCACGACGCAGGCGGCGCTTTCACCGGGCCCGATGAGCCCTACCTCTTTGGCCGCCGCCGCATGACCGGTGCCGATCCTGATCATCGCAGCTACCGTTCGTTCGCTTCATTCCAGGATCCCGACGGTAACGGCTGGCTGTTCCAGGAAGTGACGGCAAGACTGCCAGGACGCGTCGATGCCGCAAATACTGCATTCACATCTTCGGTCGAGCTTGCCGCGGCGCTGCGTTGCGCTGCTGTTGCGCATGGTGAGCATGAGAAGCGAACCGCGGGGCACGACGATGACTGGGCCGACTGGTACGCCGATTACATGGTGCGAGAGCAGGCTGCGAAGCCGCTGCCGAGCTGAGACCCAGATCCAAGCAAAAAACCTATGGAGAGTTAGATGCCGTTGGTTCGATTTGACATCGTCGAGGGGCGCAGTGACGCTCAAGTCAGGGCGCTGCTGAATGCAGCTCACAGCGCATTGGTCGCCGCTTTCAGGATACCCGAGAGCGATCGCTATCAGATCGTTCACGAGCATCCAGCGTCGCATATGGTGATGCAGGACACCGGGCTCGGTATCACCAGGAGCAGTGAGCGCATTCTCTTGCAGGTGACGACGCGTCCGCGTTCACGTCGAGCCAAGGAGGCATTCTATCACCTGCTTTGCGAAAGCCTCTCCAAAGAGTGCGGCATAGCATCCTCCGATGTCGTGGTCTCCATGGTCACGACGACAGATGAGGATTGGTCGTTTGGCCATGGTCGCGCGCAGTTCTTGACTGGTGAACTTGAGCCGACCGCACTCGAGCGCGTTGGAGCGTACGCTACCGTGAGCGGCACATAGTTCGCCGACTCAACGCGCCTAGGCAACCAGAAGAGGAGGCACAGTGATGGCCCGCAAACACCAGCCTGATGAAGATACGTTCCACGTCCTCCTGCCGGAGGACATCGTATGGAAGGCGTTTCCGGCGTTTCCGGAGGGGGCGCGGCTTGCGGTCATGGTTGGCCGTCCCACCGAGCCCGGGCCCTACGTGGTCCGGGTGAAAGTGCCAGGCGGAACGAAGCTGATGCCGCACAAGCATCCCGAGGATCGCATCTATACGGTGATGTCGGGCGTCTTCTACATCGGTCTCGGAGAGACCTTTGATGGCGACAAGGTGAAAGCCTATCCACCTGGCAGCGTCATCGTTCTGCCGGGCGAAACCTGGCACTTCCACTGGGCGAAGTCCGGCGAATACGTCACGCAGGTGAGCGCGATCGGACCCCTAGGCCTCGAATATCACGACGTCCACGACGACCCGCGTCATCAGCACGCTTAGTCGAGCTGTGGGCCCGTGTGACGGGTCCGCACATTGGAGTTCGCTGACATGATCATCACCGGTATCGAGACGGTCCCGCTGCGTATCCCTTTTCGGGCCGGAAGCAAGTCTGCCGCCTCGGCCTGGGGCGACAATAATCTTCCGGTGGCTGACGCCCTGCTGGTGCGGGTGACGACCGATCAGGGACTGGTCGGCTGGGGCGAGGCGTTCGGCTTTCGCGCGGTCGCCTCCGCAAAGTTGGCGACCGATCAACTGATTGCACCGCTATGTATCGGCAAGGATGCGACGCGACTTGAGCAGCTGATGCTGGATGTTCAGCAAAAGCTGCATGTCTTTGGACGCGGAGGCGCCTTGGCTTTCGCGATCTCGGCCGTTGATATTGCCCTGTGGGATATCGCAGGGAAGGCTGCCAACATGCCGTTGTGCCGACTTCTTGGCGGCGGTGCGCCCAGTCTCGCGTGCTATGCGAGCATGGTCCGCTATTCCGATCCGTCGCTCGTCGGGAGCAACGTGCAGCAAGTCGTCGAAGCCGGCTTCGGTACACTCAAGCTGCATGAGATCGATCTTGTCGCGATCCGTGCGGCACGGGATGCAGCGGGCCCCGACATCGCCCTGACACTCGACGTTAATTGTCCGTGGACGCTGCTTGAGGCACGCGCGGCTGCGAACGATCTCAAGGCGATCAATCTCAAATGGTTGGAGGAGCCGCTCTGGCCGCCAGAAAATTTCGACGGCCTCGCCGAACTCAGAAGCGGGACCGGAATTCCGGTCGCGGCGGGAGAGAATGTCTATACGCTGCTGGAGTTCGAGCGCCTGCTGAGAGCCAAGGCTGTCGATTTCGTTCAGCCCAGCCCGGCCAAGATGGGCGGCATCAGCGAGCTTAGAAAGGTCTTCCCGCTTGCCGCCGTCCATAACACGACCGTGATGCCGCATTCGTTTTACGACGGACCGGGCCTGCTCGCGGCGATCCACGCAACTGCGGCTCTCGGGACGGCGGATTCGATGATCGAATGGCGCTGGTTCGATCTCGAAGCCACGATCTATGGCGAAGCGCTGAAGCCGAAACGTGGCCGGATCGGTGTGCCCACGGGGGCTGGCCTCGGGATCGAGCCGGATCCGGACGTCATCCGCAAATACCGACTGTCGCTATGACAAATTCCAATAACAGCCGGGTGGTTACCACAGGAGTCTAAGTCATGGCCAAGGGCTACTGGATTACGTTCTACCGTTCCATCTCGGATCAGGCCGCGCTCGCTGCCTACGCAAAGTTCGCCGGTCCGGCGATCACCGCCAACGGCGGACGCTTTCTGGCTCGCGGGGCCGCCGCGCGGAGTTATGAGCAAGGCATTGCACAACGTGTGACCGTGATCGAGTTCGAGAACATCGAACGAGCTATCGCAGCCCATGAAAGTCCAGCCTATCGCAAGGCGTTGAAAGCTCTCGGCAACGCCTGCGAGCGGGACGTTCGTATCGTCGAGGGAGCGGATTAGTGCCGGATCGTCGGTGCTGAGGCGCGCCGGGAACACAGCCATGACCGAAGCCTATGAAATCATCGAACATACCTACGACGTCGTCATTGTTGGCGCCGGCGGTGCCGGGATGCGGGCGGCGCTCGGCATGGCCGCGTCGGGCTTGAGGACGGCGTGCGTCACCAAGGTGTTTCCGACCCGCAGTCACACTGTTGCTGCGCAGGGTGGCATGGCTGCTTCGCTTGGGAACATGGGGGATGGCGACAATTGGCGCTTCCACATGTACGACACCGTGAAGGGCTCAGACTGGCTCGGTGACCAGGACGCGATCGAGTACATGTGCCGCGAAGCCGGCCCTGCGGTGCTCGAACTCGAGCATTTGGGCGTGCCGTTCTCGCGAACGGGTGAAGGCAAGATCTACCAGCGTCCGTTCGGGGGCCAGACCATCAACTACGGCAAGCAGATGGCTCAGCGAACCTGCGCTGCGGCCGATCGGACCGGTCACGCCATCCTGCACACACTGTATCAACAGTGCCTGAAGCGCGACACAGAGTTCTTTGTCGAATATTTCGCACTCGATTTGTTGATGGATGACGAGGGGAGCTGCTGCGGGCTGCTCGCCTGGAGTATGGAGGATGGCACCCTGCATCGATTCCGTGCACACCGTACGGTGCTGGCGACTGGCGGATACGGGAGGGTCTACTTCTCTTGCACAGCCGCGCACACTTGCACCGGCGACGGCAATGCGATGGTGCTCCGGGCCGGCCTGCCCTTGGAAGACATGGAGTTCACCCAGTTCCATCCAAGCGGCATCTACGGATCCGGCTGCCTGATTACGGAAGGCGCGCGCGGCGAGGGCGGTTACTTCACCAATTCGCAGGGCGAGCGCTTCATGGAACGTTACGCGCCGAGCGCAAAGGACCTTGCCGGTCGCGATGTCGTTTGCCGCGCCCTGACCATCGAGATCAACGAGGGCCGCGGATGCGGACCGCAAGGCGACTACATCGAGCTGCATCTAGAGCATCTCGGCGCCGACATCCTGCATGAGAGGCTACCTGGAATCAGCGAGACCGCAAAAATCTTCGCGGGTGTCGACGTGACGCGGGAGCCGATCCCCGTGTTGCCAACCGTGCACTACAACATGGGAGGCATCCCGACCAACTTGCACGGCGAGGTCGTGACCAAGCGCCAGGGTGATCCGGAAACCGTCGTCCCTGGATTGATGGCGATCGGCGAGGCGGCCTGCGTCTCGGTTCATGGCGCCAACCGGCTCGGATCCAATTCGCTGCTCGACATCATTGTCTTCGGGCGCGCAGCCGCGTTGCGTGCGACGCAGACCCTGCGTCGCACCGAGAGCCATCCATCGCTCCCTAACGACGCCACTGAGCGCGCGATTGAAAGGCTGGATAGTATCCGATGGTCGAAGGGAAAGCGCGGTGCCGGCGCCATCAGACTAGCGATGCAGCAGACCATGCAACGGCACTGCGCGGTGTTCCGCACTGGCACTCTGTTGCAGGAAGGGGCGGACAAGCTTGGCGAGGTCGTTACGATGATGCGAGACGATCTCGGTGTCGCAGACAGCTCCATGATGTTCAACACGGATCTCACCGAGGCACTCGAACTCGATAATATGCTGGCTCAGGCGAGCGTCAGCCTACACTCGGCGATCGGTCGCACTGAGAGCCGCGGCGCACATGCGCGTGAGGATTTTCCCAAGCGCGATGACGAGACCTGGCTCAAGCATACGCTGTCCTGGCTCGACCAGGATGGGCGCGTGCGCCTCGACTATCGACCCGTGCATATGCAGCCTCTCTCTAACGACGTCGCAACGATCCCGCCTAAAGAACGCGTTTATTGACCCGTGAAGCCGATGACTCCGCCGCGACTAGAAACATTTTCGAGCGCCGCGGAGGTGCAGATCATCATAGGGCTATCGAAGATGCTCCGGGAGTCTAACAGCAAGCGGACAGCAACATTGGCTTCCTTGCACGAACCAGTTCAGCGGTCTTGAAAAAGTGGCCGAACTCTCCGGCTTGAGCAAGCTTCTCCAGCGCGAACATGCGCGTTGTGTCGAGTAGGCGAAATTGGCCACAGGTCGAAGCCAGAGGCACGATCAGCGACTTTGCAACGAGACTATCGATCGCTCCAAGCAGCGTCGGCTCGTCGATCGTTTGACAAGTAGCAACGGAGAGCGCGGCATCAAGACCGAAAGGTCCGGAAAGCCCGGCTAGTCTACACAGAACGGCGCCCTCGGTCGCCGATAGCAGGCCGTAGCTCCACTCCAGCGTATCCCGTAAGGTCCTTTGTCGCGGCGGTGCCGTGCGCATCCCGACCCAGGACATTTTCAACGGAGTCCGCAGGAGATCGGCGGTATGAAATAGACCAAATGCTTCAACGTGCAGCGCTACGAGCTCGATTGCCAAAGGAAGCCCCTCAAGCTTTCGACAGATATCGATGATGACGGCCGCTTCTCCATCGTTGGAATTGAGGATTGCACCGCTCGCGATTGCACGTTGGGCGAATAGGCGGGGCGCCGGAAATGATTGAACAGACGAAGCGTCTTCAATCGCTCCTTCGGGTGGACAGGCCAGTGGGTCGAGCCAATAGACGTGCTCCCCGTCTGAACGAAAGGTTTCCCGACTTGTTGCGAGAATATGAACCTCGCGAGCCTCCGCATAGAGCCGAGCCGTAAAGCTCGCTATCGCTTCAACCAAATGTTCGCAGGTATCGAGTATCAGCAAGATGCGTTGGTCCCTGACGCTGTTGACTACGGCTTGCAGGGCCCCATCAGCTGGGGTCGTGATGCCGAGCGCTGAAGCGACAAGCTCCGGTATCCGATCAGGCTCTGTCACTGCGCTGACGTCGACGAAGCGGATCGCTCCGCCGAACGCTTCGTTGAGACGGTGGCCAACCGCCACGGCCAGAGCAGTTTTGCCGACACCACCGGGTCCTACGACGGTGACGAATCGAGAGGCGGTGAGGTAGCTGGATAATTGCGCAATGTCGTCTTCGCGCCCGACGATCGTGGTTGAGTGAGGCAGACGAGCGTCAACACAAGCCTCGCTCGACTCGGGGAACGAAAAGGTCGCGGACGAGGTCGCGCGAGATATCGGAGCGATGAAGCTATAACCTTGTCCCGGGGTGGTCGAAATGTAATGCACCCCACCTTTCCCGTCGCCGAGCGCCTTACGTAAGCCTGCAACATGGAAACGGAGGCTCACCTCGTCGACCGTTATTCCCGGCCATACCTGCTTCATCAGTTCGCTTTTGCTGATGACTTCGTTGGGGCGGGACAGCAGGGCGGCCAGAATATCGAATGCGCGGGCTCCAACTCCGATGCGCACACCGTCTCTGGCGAGCTGCCGTTCGCCCGCGATCAACTGGAATGGACCAAAGGAGAGGGTCTCATTGAGGGACGTCGGGTTGGTCATGGCGGATCTCGCTTCTTTGCCAAGCTGGACAGCGGCTCCGTTGCCGTGCACATGCAGCCTGCATCGCTTTGAAATCGCGCGCGAATTAAGTGTCGTGAAGAGTTCTTAAGGCCCGTTTCCGGGAGGGGGGCGGGGGCGTTCGGTGGCAACGCCGGTTCTTCAGTTGCCGTAATTGCTGGGCAAACCCTAGGCCAAGGTCTCGAGAAGGGCGCGTGCGGCCGTTACATCAGTGGTTTCGAACCCTTCGGTGTAACGGCGGTAAAGCGGCTCCAGGATGCCCTTGGCTTCCGCTGGAAGCCCCCGAACTTGCAATAGCCGGGCCAGGCTCTTTGCAGCGCGCAGCTGCCAGGCGAGGGCCCCCTGACCCTGAGCTTCATCCATCGCCTGACGGAAATTGTGTTCGGCCACCTGGGCCGGATCGGAAGGGTCCTTGAGAAGGAGCAGGTCGCCCTTCGCGCGAAGTAATTCGGGATGCATCCAGCCTTCGGCGAGGCGGTCGGCGTCGTCCAGCAATGCGTCGATCAACGCAAGCGCTTCGTCGAATCGTTTCAACTGTCCCAAGGCGGTCACGCGGGCGATCGGAAAAAACACGTAACCCCGCCACTCGTGAAGCGCTCTCAATTGCTCGACCGCAACACGCAACAACTCGGCCGCACTGGCGGGATCTCCGGTTTGAAGCGCGATCATTCCCTGATGGCCGAGACTCCAGCTTCTCCACAGTGGCAATGCGTATCGAGTCGATTGGTCGCTGAGCAGCGCGTTGTATCGGCTGGCTTCGTCGAGATTGCCGGCCCAAGTCGTCACCAAGCATCCGGCAAGAGACAGAAAATGACACAGGGAATTGGCGTGGCCTGCAGCCGTTGCGGCGTGGACGGATTGCCTGACGAGCTGCATCGCCTGATCCGGACATCCCTGCGCCCAGAGAATTCTAGCCAGGCCGGGTTCTTCGGAGACCGGTCGCTCGGTTACGAGAAAGCGAAACCGCGCTGGATCGGCGGTCAATATTGTCGGATTGGCTCTGATGAAGTCGACATGTGGGCGTGCGTCGTTTTGAAATCCCTGCACATGATGAGACGTCGCCATCATCCGATGCCCGACCA
>JAEWHT010000108.1 GCA_023387695.1 Pseudomonadota bacterium
TGCACGCGGGATTCCGCGAGACCAGAGAACGACATGCGCGCCGAAATCGAACGGTTGGTAGAAGAGATCAAGCAGTCAGTCGGGCTGCTGAGGAGGCATCTTTGACGTCGAGAAATCGACGGCGCGCCTCGCTGAGCTGAACAAGCTCGCAGAAGATCCCAACCTCTGGAACGACCCCCAGAAAGCCCAAAAGCTGATGCAGGAGCGAACCTCGCTTGAGGACTCGCTCTCGGGCATCGGCAAGGTCGAGCAGGAACTTGAAGACGATATTGGCATGATCGAACTCGGCGAGGCCGAGGGCGATACCGGCGTGGTGGCGGAGGCCGAAGCCGCGCTCAAGAACCTCAAGAAGGAAGTCGCGCGGCGCGAGCTCGAGGCGCTGCTCTCGGGCGAGGCCGATCGCTTCGACTCCTATCTCGAAGTCCACGCCGGCGCCGGCGGCACCGAGAGCCAGGACTGGGCGCAGATGCTGCTGCGCATGTACACGCGCTGGGCCGAGACGCACGGCTTCAAGGTCGAATACCTCGAAGAGTCCGAGGGCGAAGAGGCGGGCATCAAGTCCGCGACCATCCAGGTCTCCGGCCACAACGCCTATGGCTGGCTGAAGACGGAGGCAGGCGTGCACCGGCTTGTGCGCATCTCGCCGTTCGATTCCAACGCGCGGCGGCACACCTCGTTTTCGAGCGTGCAGGTATTCCCAGTCATCGACGACAGCATCAAGATCGACATCAAGGAATCCGACGTCCGCACCGATACGATGCGATCGGGCGGCGCGGGCGGCCAGCACGTCAACAAGACCGAATCCGCGGTGCGCCTGACGCACATCCCGACCGGCGTTGCCGTGGTCTGCCAGGCCGGCCGCTCGCAGCACAAGAACCGTGCGCAGGCCTGGGACATGCTGCGCGCGCGCCTGTACGAAATCGAGCTGAAGAAGCGCGAAGAGAAGGCGGCCGCCGACCAGGCCGCCAAGACCGATATCGGCTGGGGTCACCAGATCCGCTCCTACGTGCTGCAGCCCTATCAGATGGTGAAGGATCTGCGCACCGGCGTGCAGACCTCGGACACATCAGGGGTGCTCAACGGCGAGCTCGACGACTTCATGGCCGCCACGCTCGCGCAGCGCGCTTTCGGTACCCCCGGCGCCGACATCGAGGACGTGGATTGATCATGACCCGCGTTGCCTTCATCGGGCTTGGACGGATGGGCCATGGAATGGCCGGCCGCTATCTCGATGCCGGTTTCACGGTCACGCTGTGGAATCGCAGCAAGGCCAAAGCGGAAGACTTGATCGCGCGCGGCGCGCATTGGGCGACGTCGCCTGAGGATGCCGCGATCGACGCCGATGCCGTCGTCACCATGGTCGCCGACGACGAGGCCTCGCGTGCGGTCTGGCTCGGGCCCAATGGCGCAGCCAAGACGGCCAAGGCCGGCACCATCGCGATCGAGTGCTCGACCGTCTCCTACGACCATGCGCGCGAGATGGGGCGCGAGCTCAAGGCGCGTGGCCTGATCTATATCGATTGCCCCGTGACGGGATTGCCGGATGCCGCCGCCGCAGGGAAGCTGACGCTGCTCGCTGGCGCTGACGCTGCCGACCTCGAGCGCGCGCGGCCGTTCTTAGAGCCGATCGGCGCGACTATCCGCCATTTCGGCGCGGTCGGCTCCGGCACGGTCTACAAGCTCATCAACAATCTCCTGGGCGCGATCCAGATCGCGGGTCTCGCGGAGGGCCTGGCGATCGCTGAGCAGGCCGGGCTCGACATGAAGCTGGTGCTGGAGTCGATTCAGGCTGGCGTTGCCGCGAGCCCGCAGGTGCAGCGCCACTCCAAGCGCATGGTCGCCCGCGATTTCAGCGGCGCGACGTTCACCGCAGCGTTGCGGCACAAGGATGCCGCCTACGCCGTGAAGCTCGCCGAAAGCCTGCTGGCCGACAAGCCGCTGGTGTCTCGCGCCGCCGTCGAGGCCTATGCGCAGGCGAAAGCCGAGATGCCCGATGACGACGAAGGCAAGATGATCGAGCTGGTGTCGCGGCCGAAGACGTCGTCTTAACCGGGAAGTCGAGATGGGACAGCCCCGATTGGAGCGCGGTCTCTCGCGCCGATGGGTGTGAGCCGCACCTTGTCGGAAATCGGGTGGCAAGATCCGTCAACGTGCTCTAGGCGGCACGTTCTGCCACCACGGTGAAGTCCATGCCTCCGAACGATAACCGGATCGACGCGCGAGACTGGTCGCTGCTCGCATTTCTCTCGGTGCTTTGGGGCGGCTCGTTCTTCTTCAATGGCGCGGCGTTGCGGGAATTGCCGCCGCTGACGCTGGTGTTCCTGCGCGTCGTCCTCGGTGCGGCTATGCTGCTGCCCTTGCTGCGCATGCATGGGATCGGCTTTCCCAAGGGCGTGAGCGGATGGAAGCCGTTTGTCGTCATCGGACTGCTCAACAACGTCGTTCCGTTCTCGCTCATCGTCGCCGGCCAAACCTTTATTCCAAGCGGTTTGGCATCGATCCTCAATGCGACGACGCCGCTGTTTGCGGTGATCGTGATGGCCGCCGCTGGAGATGAGGCGTTGCAGGCCCGGCGCGTGGCCGGTGTGGCGCTCGGTCTTGCCGGAGTCGTTATCCTGAGGGGATGGGGGATCGAGACGCGGACCGGGCAGGGCCTCGGCATCCTGCTCTGTCTCGGCGGCGCGCTCAGTTATGGCTTTGCGGCGCTCGCCGCCCGGCGAATGCTCAAGGACTCGGCTCCGCAGGGGACAGCGACGTTTCAACTGATGGCATCCACGGTGATGATGGCCATCGTCGCTGGCGCAGTGGAGAGGCCGTGGCGTCTGCCGATGCCGGGCGTGGTCACCTGGCTCGCGGTGCTTGGCCTTGCCGCACTCTCGACGGCGCTCGCCTATATCGTCTTCTTTCAGATCATACGACGCTCGGGCGCGACCAACGTCATGCTGGTGACCCTGCTCATTCCAGTGACTGCGATCTTTCTGGGATGGCTGATGCTGGGTGAACCGATTTCCATGCGTGAGATCGCCGGCGCGATCGTCATCGGCAGCGCGTTGATCGTGATCGACGGACGCGCGCTGACAATGCTGCAGCGCGCTCAGTAAATTCCGGATCCAGCGTTTCACTCCGCGGAAAATCCTGACGCTTGCCAGTCGCAGGCCGCCTTGCGAAACTCTCCACAAAACAAGACTACAAAATTGGGGAGAGAACGATGCCTGGTCGTCGGATTGGCTTTGCTGCCCTCGCTACGCTTGCTGCCGGTATGCTGCTCACGGCACCGGCCCTCGCGCAAAAGACATACGATCCCGGCGCCAGCGATACCGAAATCAAGATCGGCAATATCATGCCCTACAGCGGGCCGGCGTCCTCTTATGGCGTGATCGGCAAGACCGAGGCCGCGTTCTTCAAGATGATCAACGATCAGGGCGGCATCAACGGCCGCAAGAT
>JAEWHT010000130.1 GCA_023387695.1 Pseudomonadota bacterium
CCGGGCTTGTCCCGGCCATCCACGCCGTGCCACGGAACCTAGACGTGGATGCCCGGGACAAGCCCGGGCATGACGACTGAGGCCCCCCTGAACCTCATCCCTGCCAATCGCGACGAAGTGGCGTAGGCGGCACTGGAAGAGGTCCGAACGCATGTTGCCGATTTTAGCTGGCCAGAGCCAAATGTTCGTGCAGCAGGTTTTCGAAATGGCCGAGCTGTTCGGCTTCGAAACCCGCAACAAATATCGCATCTGCGACGCAAACGGCCGCGATCTGCTCTATGCGGCTGAGCAGCAAAAGGGATTTTTGGGCTTCCTGGGGCGCCAGGCCTTCGGGCATTGGCGCTCCTTCGAGGTGCATTTTTTCGACAATGCCCGGCAGCCGGTCATGCGTGGGATTCATCCCTTCCGCTGGTTCTTTCAGTGTCTGGAGCTGCGCTCGCGCGATGGTCGCCTGATCGGAACGATCGAGCGTCAGTTCTCGTTTTTCACCAAGAGCTTCCACGTGCACGACGCGCAGGGGAAAGTCGTGCTCGAAGTCAGTTCGCCATTCTGGCGGGTGTGGACCTTTCCGTTCATGCGCGGCGCGCGAGAGCACGCGCGCGTTGCCAAGAAATGGTCCGGCCTCGGCTATGAGCTGTTTACCGACCGCGACAGTTTTCTGGTCGAATATCTGGAATCCAGCCTGACTGAAGATGAGCGAGCGCTGGTCCTTGCCTCTGCGATCTACATCGACCTCATGTACTTCGAAGAGAAAGGCGAGGGCGGCGCAATCAATTTGTTCCGCAATTGAATGTCATGAGTGCTCCCGCATTGAAGCCGGCCATCCCTTCGCGTCGTCTCGGCGTGATCGGGAGTCTTGTCGGCGTGTTGGCGCTGATGGCGGCGGTTCTGCCGCATTGGATCCTGCCGGTGATCTATCCGCCGCCGCCCGCAGACCAGGTCATCGTCGACACCGGGCACCGGCTCAAGGATCGCCTGATCGCGCGCGTCAAGGGCGTGGAGTATCACGCACCGCCGCGTGAGACATCGACGCGGAGCCAGCTGGGCGACGCATCCTCGATTGCTGCGATCTCATTCGGCCTGCTCGCAATCCTGCTCTCGGTGCTCGCGCTGGTGTTTCGCGAGGAAAGACTGCTGGCCGGCGTGGCCGCGGCGCTCGGGACCGGCGCCATCGCCATCGAGATATCCTTCCTGGCCATGGGCGTGCTGATCCTGATCGCTATCCTCTACGTGGTGGGCAATATTATCGGGATGTTCTGAGCCCGTCCGGGGCTCATCGATCGGCTCTGAGCCACGTCCAGCACATTTGCTACTGCGCTCAATTCCCTATAGTTTCCGCCCCCAAAGCAGCCCGCCCCAAACCAACAGGACGGAGAGATCCCAGTGGCGCCCATTCAGTATATTGTCGAGGGCGGTCACCGGCTCTCGGGTTCGATCGAGCCGGCCGGCAACAAGAATTCGGCGCTGCCGATCATCGCCGCCGCACTCCTCACCGAGCATCCGGTGACGCTCGAGAACGTGCCGCGCATTCGCGACACCGAGACGCTGGTCGAACTGCTCCGCTCGGTCGGCGCGTCCGCGGAATGGACTGCGCGCAACACCCTGCACATCCACGCCAAGACCATCCACGCCGCCGATCTCGATCCCGAGCTCTGCGTGCGCATCCGCGCCTCGATCCTGCTCGCGGGCCCCCTGCTCGCGCGCTGCGGCGAAGTGATGCTGCCGCCGCCCGGCGGCGACGTGATCGGCCGGCGCCGGCTCGACACCCATGTGCTGGCACTCGAACAACTCGGTGCCAAGGTCACCGCGACCGACCGGCTGGAATTCCGGGCGGCGAAGCTTACGGGCGCCGCCGTGTTCCTGGACGAGCCGCGCGTCACCGCAACCGAGAACGCGCTGGTCGCCGCGGTCGCGGCTGACGGCGTCACTTACCTGCGTAACGCAGCCTCCGAGCCGCATGTGCAGGACCTCGCCAACTTCCTGGTTGCACTCGGCGCCAAGATCGATGGCATCGGCACCAACACCATGGTGATCCATGGCCCGGCGACGCTGGGCTCTGCGACCTATCGGATCCAGCCCGACCATATCGAGGTTGGCTCGCTGATCGGGCTTGCCGCCGTGACGCGCTCGCCGCTGCGCATCGTGCGCGCCGGCGTCGAACATCTGCGCTCGATCCGCATGGGCTTCGAGCGGCTCGGCATCGTCTGCCGCGTCGAGGGTGACGATCTCATCGTGCCCTCCAACCAGACGCTGAAGATCCAGGACGATTTCGGCGGCCACGTGCCGAAGCTGGAGGACCAGCCCTGGCCGGCCTTCCCGGCCGATTTGATGTCGATCGCGATCGTCACCGCCACGCAATGCGAAGGCGTGATCCTGATGTTCGAGAAGATGTTCGAGTCGCGGATGTTCTTCGTCGACAAGCTGATCGGGATGGGTGCGCGCATCGTGCTCTGCGATCCGCATCGCGCGATCATCGCGGGTCCGAGCCGCCTGCACGGCGCGACGCTGAGCTCACCCGACATCCGTGCCGGCATGGCGATGCTGCTCGCCGCGGTCTGCGCCGAGGGCACTTCCACCATCAACAACGCCGACCAGATCGAGCGCGGCTATGAGCGCATCGACGAGCGCTTGAACGCGCTGGGTGCGAAGATCCGGCGTGTGCCGGAGCGGAAGGGCTGAGGCTTCGCCTCTCCTCCTAGCGACGCTCTCGTGCCCCGGACGCAGCGCAGCACGTCAGTGATGTGCTGCTGAGCCGGGGCCCATGCAACCGAGATTTCCGCTCGCGATTTCTGGGTCCCGGCCCTGCGGAGCAGCGCTACGCGCTGCACCGCGTCCGGGACACGAGAGCGGAGGCCATGTTTTCGTCGCCCTGCTGTGCTATTGCAGCCACCATGCTCGACAACGTCCAACCACAACAGCCGGGGCAAGCCGGCGTGCAAAGCCATCTCGCGCAGGAGTTCGTCGAGACGTTGCGGCTGGCCGTGCCGATGATGCTGACGCAGCTCGGGCAGATCGCGATGATCACCAGCGATCTCGCGCTGATCGGGCGCCTCGGCGAGGACTCAGTTGCCGCCGCGGCACTTGCGCACACCGTCTATTTCGTCAGCTTCACCTTCGGGCTTGGCTTGATGGCCGCGGTGTCGCCGCTGGCAGCCCAGGCGTTCGGCGCCGGTGATGTCAGGCGCATCCGCCTGTCCTTGCGCGTCGGCCTGTGGGTGGCGCTGCTGATCTCGCTGCCGATGATGGCCTCGCCACTCTATGGCGAGCACATCCTGATTGCACTCGGGCAGGCACCGCATTCGGCCGCGCTCGCGCAGCGTTATCTGAACGGGCTCGCCTGGGGCATCGCGCCGGCGCTCGGCTTCATCGCGATCCGCAGCATGATGAGCGCGGTGAACCGGCCGCAGGCGCCGCTGTGGATCACGCTTGCGGCGATCCCCGCGAATTTCGTGCTGGTCTATTGCCTGATCCACGGCCTGTTCGGCCTGCCGGAGCTCGGTCTGTTCGGCGCGGGACTGGCGACGACGCTGGTCAATCTCGGCACCTTCGTCGCAGCGCTCGCCATCGCAGCCTTGCGCAAGCCGTTCGCCGACTACCACCCACTCACGCGTCTGTGGCGGATCGACTGGCCTTTGATGCGCCAGCTGATCGAGATCGGCGCGCCGATCTCGTTTTCGCTGCTGCTGGAATATGGCCTGTTCTCCTCGGCCGCGCTGCTGATGGGCCTGATCTCGACGACTGCGCTCGCCGCGCACCAGATCGCGCTGCAGGTCACGGCGGTGCTGTTCATGGTCCCGCTCGGCATCGGTATGGCCGCGACCGTGCGGGTCGGCCACGCCTTCGGCCGCAACGACCCGGCCGGCGTCCGACGCGCGGGCCTCGTCGCCGCCGTGCTCGGGATCGCATTTGTCGCTGCGCTGACGGTCGCCATCATCCTCGGCCGCTACGAGCTCGGACGGCTGTTCTTCGGCAGCAGCGAGGCCAGCGCGCCGACGGTCAACCTGACCGCGACGCTGCTGCTGGTTGGCGCGACCTTCTTCATCGCCGATGCGCTCCAGACCATCATGGGCGGCGCGTTGCGCGGCATCAATGACACCAAGATGACATTGGTTTTCGCGGCGATCGGCTATTGGTGCGTCGGCTTTCCAATCGCCTGGATGCTCGCCTTCCATGCCGGCCTTGGCGCGGTCGGCGTCTGGATCGGCCTGTCGATCGGATCGTTCGTTTATGCCGGATTGTTGATCTTGCGCTTCCGCATGTTGACGCGCAAACTGGTGGGATGACAGGACCCGTTCGCGAAATCACGCCTGATGTCGATGCCGGCACGGTGCTGGCAGGTGCGCAGTTCATGGACGCGTTTCGCGTCGATGTCGGCGCGACAAACGTGAACGCCCGCGAGGCCTGCACACGGATGGTCCTCTACGGGCCGCGCTGGGTCGATGCGCTGGTGCGCCTGCGCAACGTTCTCGTCACGCCATTCGGCCTGAAAAAATCAGGCGAAGGCGCGCCTGCACCCGGCGGGTTGATCGGCCTGTTTCCGGTGCTGAGCGAGACGCCGGAACGGCTGATTGCCGGCTTCAACGACTATCACCTCGATTTTCGTATCGTCGTCGACGTGGCCAAGGATGCAGCGAGCCGCCAGGTCACCGTGACCACGCTGGTGAAGACAAATAATCTCCTCGGCCGCACCTATCTCGCGCTCATCACGCCGTTTCACAAGATCGTGGCGCGCGGCATGATGGGGAGGATCGCGGAGCCGGCGCGATGACGCTGTCCGTCGACCTCTTCTTTTCCTTTCGCAGCCCCTACAGCTATCTGGCGCTGCCAAGGACGTTGAAGCTGGTCGAAGAGTACGATCTCGCGGTGAACCTGCGGCCGGTCTACCCTATCGCGGTCCGCGTGCCCGGCTTCTTCAAGAAGGCAAGCCCACAATTCGCGCGCTACATCGTGCTGGACAGCCGTCGCGTCGCCGAGCACGCGGGCATTCCGTTCCGCTTTCCCCGGCCTGATCCAATCGTGCAGGACATGACGACACTCGATGTCGCGACAGAGCAGCCTTATATCCATTGCCTGACACGCTTGGGCGCGATGGCACAGCTCGAAGGCCGCTCGCTCGCATTCACCGCCGCGATCGCGCCTGTGCTCTGGGACGGTTCGGTCGCCGGCTGGAACGAGGGCGATCATCTCGCCCGCGCCGCCGACAAGGCCGGCTTCGATCTCGCGGCGATGGACGCAGCGATCAGCGCCGATCCGGATCGCTACGAGCAGGTGATCACGGAAAACGAGAAAGACCACGCCGCCTCCGGCCATTGGGGCGTGCCGACCTTCGCATTCGAGAACGAGCCATTCTTCGGCCAGGATCGCATCGATCTGCTTCTCTGGCGCCTGCAAGGCAAAGGCCTGACGAAGCGCTAGCTCAGTCAATGCCGGCGACGAAATGGTCCATGTAATCAAGCAGCTCGCCGACGTCCCGATCGGCGACAGCGTCGGTTAGAACCCTGTCGATTGCGGTTGCCCGGCCCGAATAGGCCAGCGCCCAACGCCCATATCTGCGCTGCCCTATCTCTGGCGTCATCAGGGTTTGCACGTCTGAATGCCGGCGATCCCTATAAATCGAGGCCTTCATGATCGCGAGCTTGTCGTTCGGCCCTTCGAGAAACTGGGCAAAGTGGCGGCCGGAAAAGATCAGCACGCCCGTGAGCCCGAGCTCTGCGTTTCGCGTCTCAGCAATGCTGCGAATGCTGGCGACTTCGCTGTCGGCGTTGTCGCCGAGCAGACTGGTGCTGACATAAACCCAGGTTGAAAACATGATTTTGCTCTCAATCCAAAATCGTCACTCCGCGATCTTCACCGGACCATCGGCCGCGGCTTCCGACCATTCGCCGACGACGCGGTCGAGATCACAGAGATTCTGGTGCATCTGCTCCAGCGAGAAGCCGAGCGCGAAGAAGCGCTCCGCGGTATCGCCAGGATGCCCGCGGATCACGCCGTCCTGACGCACGGCCGCGACCGCCTCGGCATAATGCTGAAGCGCAACATGCACCGGATGGATCGGCGGCGCGCCTGCGCCCTCGCGCAGGGATGCAGCCGCTGAACGCAGGAAGCGCACAATCGCAGCCGAGACCTCGGCCAGCGGACCCGCCAGCCGCGTCTGCACCTCAATCGGCAGTGGCACCACAGTGGCGCGTCCGATCATCACGACGTCGTGGCGCAATCGCAGGATCGTGCGCAACAGCGGACCGGTGTCCGGACCGCTCGACAGCAGCGCCGAACGCTCGCGCTCGGCCTCGGCACCAATGGTATTCATGCCCACCATGGCGGTACCGATGCCGTCCTGGATCCGGTGCAGCGCATCGTTGTCACGGCCACGCGTGAGGCCGGCGAGCAACTCGGTGAAAGCATCGGCGATCAATTCGAGCAGTGTGGCCGCGCTGGCTCTGATCTGCCGCACCGCACGCGAGGGCAACACCACGAAGGAGACGAGCAGCCCCGTCACTGCACCGACCGAAACCTCGCTGACCCGATCGATCGCCGAGGCCATGGGATCGGCATGATGCATGCTGGGAAGCACGAGCACGATCACGGCCGTCACCGTTGCCGAGCTCAGGTTCGGATAGATCGATGCAATAAAGGCGAGCGGCGCCACGGCCAGCACGAGCAGTCCCAGCAGGCCGGCTTCGCTGGAATACGGGATCAGGATCGCGATCGCGCCGCCATAGACCGCGCCGCCGATGGTGCCGAGCATGTAGTCGCGCGTCGCCTTCAGCGAGCGGCCGACACTCATCTGGGTCACGATGATGGATGTCAGCACCGCCCAGAGCGGCAACAACAGATGCAGCGCGGTGGCAATTGCGTAGGCCGCGGTGGCCGAAACCGTGACCCGGACCGCCAGCCCTAATTGCGTCCTGCGGGACCAGACGTTGTCGAACAACTCTCTCGCTGAAATCATCGCCTGATGTCCCGGACCCATCCTCTTCCCGCCAACCAAAAGCATAGCTGATGCCCGCGGCCCCAAGGCCGCTTGAAAGGCAAAATCAGCCCGCCTAATTTGCCGGCCAAAACGAGGAAACACGATGGCTCACGAAACCGCAACGCTCGCCGCCTATGTCGCCAACCTGAAATTCGCCGATATCCCGGCGGAGGTGCTGGATCGCGCCAAGGTGCTGACGCTGGATTTCCTCGGCAGCGCCATCCGTGCCCGGAGCGAGGCGGAATCGACGCCCTCGCTGCTGAAGATGCTGGAAGCGCTGTCACTCGATACCAAGGGCGATTCTACCGTGTTCGGCGACAGCAAGACCTGGACGCCGGCGGTCGCCGCCCTGCTCAACGGCGCGCTCGGCCATTCCCTCGATTTCGACGACACGCATGCGGATTCCTCGCTGCACCCGAGCGCGCCGGTGGTTCCGGCTGCGTTCGCGGTCGGCGAGTTGGTCGGCGCGTCCGGCCGCGACGTGCTGACGACGATCGTTGCGGGCTACGAGGTCTGCTGCCGGCTCGGCAACGCGCTCGACCCGACCTCGCATTATGCGCGCGGCTTCCATCCGACCGCGACCGCCGGTACCTATGGCGCGGCTGCGGCGGCCGGCAAGCTGTACGGTCTCTCCGAGGCGCAGATCGTCGCGGCGTTCGGCGTCGCCGGCAGCCAGGCGGCGGGTTCGCTGCAATTTTTGATGAACGGCGCCTGGAACAAGCGCTACCAGGTCGGCGCCGCCGCGATGAACGGCGTGATCGCCGCGACCTTGGCGCGCAACGATTTCGTTGGCGCTACGGAATCGGTCGAAGGCAAGCACGGCCTGCTCGCCGGCTACACCGACGACGCACATCCCGACAAAGCAGTCGCCGGGCTCGGCAAGACCTATGAGACCATGAAGATCGGCGTGAAGCCGTACCCGAGCTGCCGCTACACGCATGCCGCGATCGACGCGCTGATCGCGATGCGGCGCGAGCACAATCTGACGCCCGACCAGGTCAAGCGCGTCGAGATCGGGCTGCACC
>JAEWHT010000294.1 GCA_023387695.1 Pseudomonadota bacterium
GGAGTAGCGAACGGGTTCCATGCCTGTCATCCTGACAGCGGAAATGGCGTTACGCGGTTGCTCAGAATGAGCGAGAAGATTGACGGCACGCATGATGACGGTGGCTCGCAGGGCACTGCGGCAAGCCGGCTGCTCTCGTCGACCAATATCTGGTCCGATGCGCCCTCACCGCCTCCGGCGTCTAAGCCTGTCCCGCCGCCGGCGCCGTTGCCTGCTACCGTATTGAAAGCGCCTATCGCGCGCACCCAGCAATGGCCGCCGCGAAAACTCTCACTGGCGCTTCAGGGCGGCGGCACGTTCGCCGCCTTCACCTGGGGCGTGCTGGAGCGGTTGCTGGAAGAGCCGTCCATCGAATTCGACACGATCAGCGGCGTCAGCGCCGGCGCTATCAACGCGTTGCTGCTTGCGGGCGGGCTGGCCGAAGGCGGCCGTGAAGCGGCGCGCAGCCGGCTGAACCGGTTCTGGATCCGGCTGATGCACGAGGCCTCGTTCCGCTCGCTGATGCTGGTCGGCGGCTTTTCACCGGCGGGAAGCTCGGTCGCGTTCGGCCCGACGCTGCGTTCGGGCCATTTCGATCCCTTTGATCTCGATCCGCTGCGCCAGGCACTATCACGCGACATCAATTTTGCCGGCTTGCGCGATACGAAATGCCCAAAACTCCTGATCGCGGCGACGCGGATCCGCGACGGACAGCAGCAGATCTTTGGCAATGATGCCATCACCGCCGACGTTGCGCTGGCCTCGACCTGCCCGCCGCTGGTTCACTGCGCCGTCGAGATCGACGGCGAGGCCTATTGGGACGGCGGCTTCGGCGGCAATCCGCCGCTGATCAAGCTCGCGCAGGAATCCGCAACCGCCGACCTGCTGCTGATCCAGGCTACGCCGACGCGCGACAGCTACGTGCCGATCACGCTCGCCGCGATCGATCGCCGCCTCGACCAGATCGCGGCCAACGCCGCCCTCACCGCCGAGATCGCGGCGATCGAATGGGCGCAGTCACACGCAGCGCCAACGCTGCGGCTCTCGCGGATCGCGGCAGAGGATTCGGTCGAGGGCCTGGCGCAGCGCTCATCCACCGACCTCGGCCGCGGCTTCATTCGCACGCTGCATCGAAGTGGTCGCGAGGCCGCCGAGCGCTGGCTCGGGCAAGGCACAGCGGGCGTCGAGCCGCTACACGCCCTGCCCGCCGCGGAACCTGCGCTAGCCTGATTTCGCCAGCGCGTTCTCCAGGAACCATGCTGCGGCAAGTGCGCCGGGATCATTGCCGAAGCGCGCGATCACCTGCACGCCGATCGGCAGACCGCCGACCTTCATCACGGGGACGTTGACGCAAGGATTGCCCATCAGCGTCCACAGCCGGTTGTAACGGGGCGAACCGGTCGAGGCGAGCTCTTTGGCCGGCGCGGTGCCCGGCGCCGAATAGGTCAGCAGCACGTCGATCCCCTCGAACAACTCGCCGAGTTCTCGGCGGCCGCGTCGGGCGACGCGGCGTGCGTCGTCGTATTCTTTCGTCGTTAGCCCGACCGTCTCATCAAGGCTCGCACGCAGCATCGGCGCGATCGCGTCATGATGCGTGTCGAACTCCCAGGCGAGCGCGCGATGGGCCTCGAAGTCCTGGATGATCGGATGAATACGCCAGGCCTCCTTGACCGCCTCGGGCAGATCGATGGTCTGCACGCTGGCGCCGGCCTTTTCCGCGGCCTTGATTGCAGCCAGCAAGCCCTCTTCTGCAGCCGGCTCAACGGCCTCGGCAAACTCCTGCCTGACCACCCCGATGCGCGGCGACTTCGCCGGCGCAATGCCTTCGAATTCGGTACGGCCGGTCATTCCCAGAAGTCCGCGCGCGAGATCTTCCGCGCGCGATCCGAACAGGCCGACCGTGTCGAGCGCCCACGAATAACACTTCACACCAACCGTCGGCAGCATGCGGAACGACGGCTTGATCGCGGCAGCGCCGCAATACGCGGCAGGCCGGATCACCGAGCCGCCGGTCTGCGTGCCCAGTGCCAGCGGGATCATGCCGGCACCGACGGCCGCGGCCGAGCCCGAGGACGAGCCACCGGGCGTATGACCGGTATTGTGCGGATTGAGCGTCGGCGTCGGATCGCGCGAAGCGAACGCAGTCGTCGTGGTCTTGCCGATGATGGTGGCGCCCGCCCGCTTCAGCATCATCACCACCGGCGCATCCGCGCGCGGCTGCCATCCGCGATAGATCTCCGAGCCCATCTCGGTCGGCATATTTGCGGTGTCGATGATGTCCTTGATGCCGACGGCAATGCCGCGCAGCGGACCGGAGGCCTGCGCCTTCGCCGATTTGTCGTGACGAACGAAGGCGCGAACGTCCTTCTCCTTGGCCTCGATCGCCGCATGCGACTGGGCAATGGCGGCATCAGGCGAAAGCTCGCCCGCTTCAATGCGGCGCTGGAGATCGGCGAGTGAAATCATGGCAATACCCTTACCCTTCTTATTGGCATCGCTTTTAGCATTGCGACAAGGCCGCGCAAGCGCACGTCCCTGTTGCTCACGCCCTCAGGTTGTTCCATGCTGCCTTCACAAGGAGACGCCGTGGACGCCTTCAATTCGAGCATAGAGCTGACCGAGGCTGACAGGATCGACCGTCTGCGGCTGATCCGCTCGGACAATGTCGGTCCTCGCACCTTTCGCTCACTGGTCGATCATTGCGGTACCGCGCGTGCCGCACTCGAGCGGCTGCCTGATCTTGCCCGCCGCGGTGGCGCGTCGCGATCGGGCCGCATCTGCAGCGTCGACGAAGCAAAGGCCGAACTCGCCGCGGGCCGCAAGTTCGGCATCGCCTGGCTCGCGCCCGGTGAAGACGGCTATCCGGCGCGGCTGGCGACGCTCGATGATGCGCCACCCCTGCTCGCGGTGCGCGGCGACGTCGCGACCTTGATGCGGCCGATGATCGCGATCGTCGGCTCGCGCAACGCCTCGGGCGCCGGCTTGAAATTTGCGGGCCAGCTCGCACGCGAGCTCGGCGAAGCCGGCTTCATCATCATCTCCGGCCTTGCGCGTGGCGTCGACCAGGCCGCGCATCGTGCGAGCGTCGAGACCGGCACCATCGCCGTGCTCGCCGGCGGGCATGATTGCATCTATCCGCCCGAGCATGACGATTTGCTCGCCGCGATCCTTCATCAGAATGGCGCGGCGATCTCCGAAATGCCGCTCGGCCACGAACCGCGCGCCCGTGATTTCCCTCGCCGCAACCGGCTGATCTCCGGCGCTGCGCTCGGCGTGGTCGTGGTGGAGGCCGCGCACCGTTCGGGCTCGCTGATCACCGCACGCATGGCGGCCGAACAGGGCCGCGAAGTCTTCGCCGTCCCCGGCTCGCCGCTCGATCCGCGCGCAGCCGGCACCAACGATCTGATCAAGCAGGGCGCGACGCTGGTCACCGAGGCCGCCGACATCATCAACGCGGTTCAGCCCATTATGGAGCGGCCGCTGATGCATCCGATGGGCGAGCCCGACAGCGAACCGTTCGAGAGCGATCCGCAAGGGCATGACCGCGACCAGATCACGAACCTGCTCGGCCCTGCCCCGATCTCGATCGACGATCTTGTACGGATGTCCGGCGCCTCGCCTGCGATCGTGCGCACGGTGCTGCTGGAGCTCGAACTCGCCGGCCGTCTCGAGCGCCACGGCGGCGGTCTCGTTTCGATGCTCTAGGTACTGTTCCGCTCGTCGAAGCGCGTGCGCGCCGATGCGATCTGCTCCTGGTGTGCCATCGCCCACTCGCCCAGCGCCTTCACCGGCTGTTGCAGCCCGCGGCCGAGATCGGTCAGCTCGTAATCGACGCGCGGCGGAATGGTCGGAAAGATCGTGCGCGTGACGAGGCCGTCGCGCTCCAGCCCGCGCAGGGTCAGGGTCAGCATCCGCTGCGAGATGCCATTGATCATGCGCTTGAGCTCGTTGAAGCGCTTGGGCCCGTCGCTCAGCATCATGATGACGAACACGCTCCATTTGTCACCGACGCGGGCGAGGATCGAGGCGACGCCGCGGCAGTCGGCGTGATCGGGATCAGGTCGCTCAGGGCGTGGCGGCAAGGCAGGCAAACGGCTGTGTGTTGGTGTCAAAGATGTGCCCATGGCTCAAAAAAGTGCGTTCTTGCGATGATTTTGACAGTCACTCATGTAGCGCCAGTTACAAATCTATACCATGGGTGACCCCAATGAAACTCCTCCATATCGACTCCAGCGTCCTCGGCCCCCACTCCGTCTCCCGGCAGGTTTCCGCCGCCATCGTCGACCGGTTGCGGCAGGCAACGCCCTCACTCGACCTCGTCTATCGTGACCTGACCCAGACCCCGCTGGCGCACCTCTCCGGATCGCACCTTGCGGCCGCTCAGGGCGCCCCGGCGCCTGCGGAACTCGAACCTGATCTCGCGGCGAGCGCGGCCGTGCTGGACGAGTTCCTCGATGCCGACATCGTCGTGATCGGCGCGCCCATGTACAATTTTACGATTCCAAGCCAGCTCAAGGCCTGGATCGATCGGGTGCTCGTTGCGGGGAAGACCTTCAAATATGACGCGAACGGACCGCAGGGCCTCGCCGGCGGCAAACGCGTGATCGTCGCGATCTCGCGCGGCGGCTATTACGGAGCGGGATCACCGGCCGCATCGCTCGAGCATCTCGAAACCTATTTGCGCGGCGTGTTCGCGTTCATGGGCATCACGGCCCCTGAATTCATCATTGCCGACGGCATCCAAGTCGGCCCGGAGCATCGCGAGAAGGCGCTCGCTGGCGCGCTTCAAGCCGCCACCAGCTTGCGCGCGGCGTAAACCTCACACCGACAACAGCCGCTGCCGGGAACCGGCGGCGGCTGACAGATCGGCAGTGCTGGCCGAACTAAAACCAGGCGCCCTGTACGCCGAGGATCACGGCAAGGAGCGACACGAGCAAGCCGATGCCGGAGAAGATGGCAACCCCGATGAACTCGGACGCGTCGGAATGCTCAGAGGGAACTGCAGTGCGCTCAGTGTAAATGCGCGGTGCTGGTGCTGAAATCGGTGAAAAAATGCGTGCTGCTTTTGACATAACGGGTTCCTTAAATGGGCCGTATGACCCCTCGCCCGTAAACGAGTCTCGACAGCACGTGCGAAGGTTCAACGCATCACGCAAGCTTTAGAAAATACATCCCGCGAGACGCGGGAACCGGCCGGTGCAACCATGCGCCGGCCGATTCAATTTTCACTTCACTGATCAACCGCGATAGATCGGCGCGCCGCTCGGCGAGGCCACCGCGCCGCCATCGACGAAGATCTCCTGTCCCTGAATGTGCGCGGCATCGTCGGATGCAAGGAACAGCACCGTCTTCGAAATGTGATCTGGTTCACCAATGCGGCCAAGCGGCGTCGTCAGCGCGATACGCTTCTCGAATGCCTTCTCCGCTTCGGGTGTTGCAATCGCAGCGCCCCAAATCGGCGTGCGGATCGCGCCGGGCGCGACGACATTCACGCGGATGCCGCGCGGCGACAGTTCGGAAGCCATGATCCGCGCCATCGCCCGCACGCCGGCCTTCGCCGCGCCATAGGCGGAGTAACCGGGAATGCCGAGCACGGAGATCACCGAACCGTTGAGAATGATGGAAGCGTTGTTGTTGATGTAGGGCAGCGCCGACTGCACCGTGAAGAACACGCCGGTGAGATTGGTGCTGATGACCTTCTCGAACACCTCGAGCGTCGCCGATCCCAGCGGCGTGCCGCCGGGAATGCCGGCATTGGCGAAGAGAATGTCGAGCTTGCCGAACTTTTCAGTGCCCTTCTTGATCGCGGCTTCCGTCGCGGCGATGTCGGTGGCGTCAGCGGCGAGCGCGATGGCGTTCGGACCGAGTTCCTTCGCAGCCGCCTCCAGCGTCTCCTTGTTGCGCCCGGTGATGATCACCTTCGCGCCCTCGGCCACGAACAGCTTGGCCGTTGCCAGGCCAATGCCGCTATTGCCGCCGGTGATCAGTGCCGTCTTGTTCTTCAGCCTCATGCTCGTCTCCAGTGGTTGCATAATGAAACTATGCTTGCCATCTAGGGCACATGGTTTTATGATGCAACCACACATCCGCGTGATCGACGCCAAAATCGTGCGAACGCGACAGGACCAGAGACGATGGTGAAACGAACCAGCTTTGAGGGCGATGCCTGCCCGATCGCGCGATCGCTGGAGGCGATTGGCGATTGGTGGTCGCTCCTCATCATCCGCGAGGCGCTGTTCGGCGTGCGCCGCTTCGGCGAGTTTCAGAGCAAGCTCGGTATGGCCAAGAACATTTTATCCGCGCGGCTGCGGTCCATGGTCGAGCACGGCATCCTGGCAACCGCCCCCGCCTCCGATGGCAGTGCCTATTCAGAGTACGTGCTGACGGCGAAAGGCCGCGGCACCTTTCCGATCCTGGTCGCGCTGCGGCAATGGAGCGAGGAGTTCGACGATCGCCCTGAGGAGATCGCGACCATTCTGGTGGATCGCGCGAAAGGCCATCCCGTGAAGAAGCTGGAGATGCACGCCGAGGATGGCCGGCTGCTCAGCCCCGCCGATACCATGCTGAAGCCGCGGCCGGCACGGAGACGCTCGGCGAGGTGACATCGCCCTGCACGGCCCTTCAATCGCAGAGGCCTTAACTCACTGCGTTCTTGTAGATGACACCGTCCTTCATGATGACGGAGAAGTTTTTGGCAGGGTCATCGATCAGGTTGATATTGGCGATCGGATCACCGTTCATCAAAAGCAAATCGGCCAAGGCTCCTTCCTGAACCACACCAAGCTTGCCATCGTACGGACTTCGCAGGCCGGACATCGCCAACAATTCGGCATTGTCACTTGTCGCCATTTTCAGGATTTCTGCTGGCGCGTACCAACGCGTCAGTTTTGAAAGTTGAGCGCCCTGGCGGGTCGCGAGCTTGGCATCGAAAAGCGTGTCCGTGCCCCATGCGGTCTTGATCTTGTACTTTTTCGCCAGCGCATAGGCGGTGTCAGTGCCGGCAACCATCTGCAATTGTTTCTTGCGATTGGCGGAGCTTGGCTCGAACGGTGTTGCATCCTGGTCGTCAAGGAAGGGCTGAAGAGACCACCAGATGCCTTTCTCTGCCAACATCGCGGCTGTCGCATCGTCCAGAAGATTGCCATGCTCGATGCATTTGACGCCGCCGTCGACGGCCTGCCGCACCGCGCGCGGCGTGTAGGCATGCACCGTAACGTAAGTCCCCCAATTTTCAGCCGCTTCCACGGCCGCGCGTATTTCGGGGACAGTGAACTGCGCGACGTCGAGCGGATCGAACACGGACGATACGCCGCCACCTGCCATCAACTTGATTTGCGATGCCCCGAGAGCCAGCACTTCCCTCGTGCGCTTGCGCACCGTGTCCGGATCGTCTGCTATCGCGGCGCCGCCGACCCTCTCGCTGTATGTATAATCACCCGGTCTCGCGGGGATGTCGTTTGGCAGCCGAAAATCACCGTGTCCGCCGGTTTGGGATATGAAGGCCCCTGACGGCCATATGCGCGGTCCCTGCGCAAGGCCGGAATCGATACCGCGCTTGAGGCCGAAGCTCGGTCCACCCACATCCCTGATCGACGTGAACCCGCGCAACAGCGTTTCTCGGGCTGCCTTGACGGCGGCAACCGTTACGAAAGTGATATCTGTCGTCAGCACCGCCAATTGCGGCACCGTTGCGAACATGATGTGCGCGTGGGCGTCGATCAGACCGGGTGTCAGGGTTTGTCCGTTCCCTTGCAGGCGCGTCAACGCAACATCTGGTGGGGGCGCAATTGCGGTCGAGGAAATCGACTTGATGATATTCCCGACAACGAGAACGTTCGAAGGCGCCGACAGCTTGTCGGACTTGCCGTCAAAGATTCGTACGTTCTCGAACAAGGTGGCCTTTGGCTGACTGGCCTGAGCGCGCGCAGGAGTCGCCGCACCTGCTAAAGCCAATCCCGCGGCACCGGCGCCGATCAGAAACCCGCGACGCGAGACTTCAATTTCCATTCGTCGGGTAAAATCTCCGAGCCGCGGATCGCAGCAAGCACAGATCGATCGGTTGGCAAGATGCTTATACTTGTTACCAATTTTGAACTGCATCGCGGTACCACCGTCAGTTTGCCGGGCCCGTTCACGAATGAAAAAACGTTATCATCGCGGTCACCTTGCTGCTAGCGCAAAAACGGTATCTGATGACGATGGCTCGCTGTAGTTGATACGATACGGCTTGAACCATTCGGATTGAACAAGGCGCTTGACGATGAAGTGCAGTATTCGATCAGCCTTTACAGCAATTGTTTTGCTTGTCCCGCTGTTCGGCGTTGCGTGCTTGTCGGCGTCGGCGCAGACGACACCGGCCTTGGGCGAAAACAGCGATGGCAGAGAGATTATAGTCGGCACCAAGGAAGCGCCGCCCTTTGCCATGAAAGACAGCAAGGGCGACTGGAATGGCATCAGCATGGAGCTTTGGCGGAAGATCGCAGACAGGTTGAAGCTACGCTACCGGCTCGTCGATGTCGTCTCGGTCACATCACTGATCGACAATCTTGAAAGCGGGTCTCTTGATGTCGCGGTGGCCGCCATCACCATCACGCCGGCGCGCCAGGACAAGGTGGATTTCAGTACGCCGTACTTCAACACCGGAACTGGAGTCGCAGTGCAGACGAACCTGATCACCAGTTGGGGGCCGGTGATCCGATCGATCATCTCTTTCAGCTTCCTGCAGGCGGCGCTTGGTTTGCTTGGACTGGCCCTTTTGTCCGGCACGGCGATCTGGCTGTTCGAGCGACGCTCCAACGAAAAGTTCGGCGGCGGCGCGGCCCGCGGGATCAGTTCAGGCGTCTGGTGGTCCACCAACACGATGACTCAGCGTTCAGCTGCCGATGCGGCGCCGACGACGCTTGCGGGCCGGATAATCGCAATCATCTGGATGATCGTATCCGTCATCGCAATCGCCGTTTTCACAGCAGGCCTGACTTCGGCGCTCACCACCAAGCGCCTGCATGGCGCCGTAAATTCGCTCTCGGATCTGTCGGCCGTCCGGGTCGGCGCCGTGCGCGGGACATCCACTGAGGAAACATTGTCGCGGATGCGGATCAAATACCAGACCGTGGTGTTGCCCGCGGACGGTTTCGACGCTTTGCAGACCGGAACGATTGACGCCTTTGCCTATGATAGGCCCATCCTGGCGTGGATGATTCAACAGCAGGGCGCTTCGTCGTTCGAACTCACCGATGTGGTATTTGAATCGCAAAGCTATGCCATCGCACTGCGCAACGACAGCCCGCTCCGAAAGGAGATAAACGTCGCGCTGCTTGAGATCGCGCAATCCGATTGGTGGAAGGACGTCCTGTTTCGATACCTGGGCAAGTCGACAAACTAGGACGCAACGATAGAGCGTGGATCAGCGCGCTCTGCTACCTCTCGGCACGGTGCTGCGCTGCTCGCCCCTCCACCGATAAAGGTTGCGCCTTAGCGCGGGGACAACGGATCACGACAGCTTTTTCTTGCTCCGCAGCCGCAAATGCTCGTCGGCTTCGAGCTTGGTCATTCCCAGGAGATAATGTAGCACATCGAGCTTGTGACGCTCGGCGAGTGTGCGCAGGGCGCCGACCTGCTCGGCAATGAAGGCGACGGCCTCATCGGCCCCGCCCTCCCCCGGTTCCTCGTTGCGCGAACGTGCTTGCGCGCCCGACGCGGCGCGCGCGCGTTTTTGTCCTGGCTTTGCCACCAGCCCCATCCGAATCCATGCCCCACGAGAACCTTACGCCCATAGCGGCCACAACTCCAAGGTGGTATTTCGCAACTTTCTCGATATGAAACTTTTCCCAATCTGCGGGCTTTCAACACCCTTCGATTTGACAGAGCGGGCCTCACCACCCATGTTCGGGTCGAAACGGCCGACCCGAATCTTGTCGATTTCGGCCCAATATTTTCCCGTAAGTCACTGGAACTACATGAATATCGTCATTGTGGAGTCGCCGGCGAAAGCCAAGACGATCAACAAGTATTTGGGCTCGTCCTATGAGGTTCTGGCCTCGTTTGGCCATGTCCGCGACCTTCCCGCGAAGAATGGTTCCGTCGATCCCGACGCCAATTTCAAGATGATCTGGGAGGTCGACCCCAAGGCAGCCTCCAGGCTCAACGACATTGCCAAGTCCCTGAAGGGTGCCGACCGCCTGATTCTGGCGACCGACCCTGATCGCGAGGGCGAGGCCATCTCCTGGCACGTGCTGGAGGTGATGAAAGAGAAGCGCGCGCTGAAGGATCAGAAGATCGAGCGCGTGGTGTTCAACGCCATTACCAAGCAGGCCGTCACGGACGCGATGAAGCATCCGCGCGAGATCGACGGTGCGCTGGTCGACGCCTATATGGCGCGCCGCGCGCTGGACTATCTGGTCGGCTTCACCCTGTCCCCCGTGCTGTGGCGCAAGCTGCCGGGCGCCCGTTCGGCCGGCCGCGTACAGTCGGTGGCGCTGCGTCTGGTTTGCGACCGCGAACTCGAGATCGAAAAGTTCGTGCCGCGCGAATATTGGTCGCTGATCGCGACGCTGCTGACGCCGCGCGGCGACGCGTTCGAAGCGCGCCTGGTCGGGGCCGATGGCAAGAAGATCCAGCGTCTCGACATCGGAACCGGTGCGGAAGCGGAAGACTTCAAGAAGGCTCTGGAGCTTGCGACCTACGCGGTCACTTCGGTCGATGCCAAGCCGGCCCGCCGCAATCCGCAGGCACCCTTCACCACCTCGACGCTGCAGCAGGAAGCCAGCCGCAAATACGGCTTTGCGCCGGCGCACACGATGCGCATCGCTCAGCGCCTCTATGAAGGCATCGACATCGGTGGCGAAACCACCGGACTCATTACTTATATGCGTACCGACGGCGTGCAGATTGCGCCCGAAGCGATCACCCAGGCACGCAAGGTGATCGGCGAGGATTACGGCAACGCTTACGTGCCGGATGCACCGCGCCAATACCAGGCCAAGGCCAAGAACGCCCAGGAAGCGCACGAAGCGATCCGCCCGACCGACATGTCGCGCCGCCCCGACAGCATGAGCCGCAAGCTCGATGCCGATCAGGCGCGACTTTATGAGCTGATCTGGAAGCGCACCATCGCCAGCCAAATGGAATCGGCAGAGCTCGAGCGCACCACCGTCGACATCACGGCGAAGGCCGGCGGTCGCACGCTGGAGCTGCGCGCCACCGGCCAGGTCGTCAAGTTCGACGGCTTCCTCGCGCTCTACCAGGAAGGCCGCGACGACGAGGAGGACGAAGACTCCCGCCGCCTGCCCGCCATGAGCCAGGGTGAGGCCATCAAGCGCGACTCGCTTTCCGTCACCCAGCACTTCACCGAGCCGCCGCCGCGCTTCTCGGAAGCATCGCTGGTCAAGCGCATGGAAGAGCTCGGCATCGGCCGTCCCTCGACCTACGCCTCGATCCTCCAGGTCCTGAAGGACCGTGGCTACGTCAAGCTCGAGAAGAAGCGCCTGCATGGCGAGGACAAGGGCCGCGTCGTGGTCGCGTTCCTCGAAAGCTTCTTCAACCGCTACGTCGAGTACGACTTCACGGCCAATCTGGAAGAGCAGCTCGATCGCATCTCCAACAACGAGATCTCCTGGCAGCAGGTGCTGAAGGATTTCTGGACCGGCTTCATCGGCGCGGTCGACGAGATCAAGGACCTGCGCGTCGCCCAGGTGCTCGACGTGCTCGACGACATGCTCGGCCAGCACATCTATCCGCCGCGTGCGGACGGCGGTGATATCAGGCAGTGCCCGAGCTGCGGCAACGGCAAGCTGAATCTCAAGGCCGGCAAGTTCGGCGCCTTCGTCGGCTGCTCGAACTATCCGGACTGCCGCTACACTCGCCAGCTCGCGGCCGACAGCGAGACCACCGCCGACCGTTCGCTCGGCCAGGACCCGGAGACGGGTCGCGATGTCTGGGTCAAGGCCGGCCGCTTCGGGCCCTACATCCAGCTCGGCGAGCAGAAGGACTATCAGGAAGGCGAGAAGCCGAAGCGCGCAGGCATCCCGAAGGGTACTTCGCCCGGCGACGTCGAGCTCGAGCTCGCGCTCAAGCTGTTGTCGCTGCCGCGCGAGATCGGCAAGCACCCCGAGACCGGTGAGCCGATCACCGCGGGTCTCGGCCGCTTCGGGCCGTTCGTGAAGCACGAGAAGACCTATGCCAGCCTCGAGGCCGGCGATGAAGTCTTCGACATCGGACTTAATCGCGCCGTGACGCTGATTGCCGAGAAGGTCGCCAAGGGTCCGAGCCGACGTTTTGGTGCGGATCCCGGCAAGGCACTCGGCGATCATCCGACGCTCGGCACTGTCACCGTGAAGAGCGGCCGTTACGGCGCCTATGTCACTGCGGGCGGCGTCAACGCGACGATCCCGGCCGAGTTCGAAAAGGACACCGTGACGATTGCGCAGGCGATCGCGCTGATCGACGAACGTGCGGCCAAAGGTGGCGGAAAGGGCGGCGGCAAGGTCAAGGCAAAGAAAGCTGCGAAGCCGGCCAAGGCCAAGAAGGCTGCCGCGAAGACCGCGGACGGCGACGACGCCGCGCCGAAGAAGAAACCGGCCGCCAAGAAGGCGGCCAAAACCAAAACTGAATCCACCAGCAAGGCGCGCGCAGGCGTGGCGTCGACGGCTAAAACCTCGGCGACCAAGTCAGGTGGCGCAGCCAAAGCTCCGGCCAAGAAGAGTGCCGGCACCAATTAGAGGTTAAGTGAAACGCAAGAATGACCATGGCTTTCCCGAGAGGAGCGCCATCGTCGCCTTCATCAAGGCACATCCCGGAAAGGTCGGAACCCGCGACATCGCGCGCGAGTTCGGCCTGAAGAACGCCGATCGCATCGCGCTCAAGCGCCTCCTGCGCGAGCTCGCCGACGACGGCACCATCAAGAAAAAACGCCATACGGTCTCAGAACCGGACAGCCTGCCAGCGACGCTGGTCGCCGACATCACTGGTCGCGACAAGGATGGCGAGTTGATCGCCTCCCCCACCGAATGGGACGAGGTCGAAAGCGGCGAACCGCCCAAAATTCTCATCGTCATGCCGCGCCGGCCCAAACCCGGTACGACCGCCGGCGTCGGCGACCGCACCTTGCTGCGCGTCGAGCCCAGCAATGAGAGCGAGGGACCTGCCTATCGCGGGCACGTCATCAAGGTCTTCGACAAGACCAAGAGCCGCATCCTCGGCGTCTTCCGCAGCCTGCCCGAAGGCGGCGGACGACTGATCCCGGTCGACAAGAAGGCCGCCGATCGCGAACTGAACATCGCAGCCGCCGATACGAAGGGCGCGCAGGACGGCGACCTCGTCAGCGTCGATATCGTCCGCACCCGCAGCTTCGGGCTGGCCTCCGGCCGCGTGAAAGAGAAGCTCGGCTCGGTCAAGTCCGAGAAGGCCATCAGCCTGATCGCGATCTACGTGCACGACATCCCCCTGCAATTTTCCTCCGCCGCCGAACGCGAGGCAGAAGCCGCAGAGCCCGCGAACCTGAAGGGGCGCGAGGACTGGCGCGATGTTCCGCTCGTCACCATCGATCCACCGGATGCGAAGGATCACGACGACGCAGTGCATGCGCAGCCCGATCCCGATCCGAACAACAAGGGCGGCTTCATCGTCGACGTCGCCATCGCCGACGTGAGCTTCTACGTCCGGCCGGGCACCGCGCTCGACCGCGCAGCGCTCGATCGCGGCAACTCGGTCTATTTCCCCGACCGCGTCGTGCCGATGCTGCCCGAGCGCATCTCCAACAATCTCTGCTCGCTGGTACCTGGCGAGCCGCGGGGCGCGCTCGCGGTGCGCATGATTATCGCCCCTGACGGCCGTAAGAAGTCGCACAGCTTTCATCGCATCCTGATGCGCTCAGCCGCCAAGCTGAGCTATGCGCAAGCGCAGGCCGCAATCGATGGACGGCCGGATGACACCACTGGCCCCCTGCTCGATCCGATCCTGAGGCCGCTCTATGCGGCCTATGCCTGCGTCAAGCGCGCACGCGACGAACGCGATCCGCTCAATCTCGATCTGCCCGAGCGCAAAATCCTCCTCAAGAGTGACGGCACAGTCGACCGCGTCGTCATCCCTGAAAGGCTTGATGCGCACAAGCTGATCGAGGAGTTCATGATCCTCGCCAACGTCGCGGCCGCCGAGATGCTGGAGAAGAAATCGCTCCCGCTGATCTACCGCGTGCATGACGAGCCGACGCTCGAGAAGGTCCACGCGCTCGCGGAATTCCTGAAAACGCTGGATGTCCCGTTCACGAAGGGCGGCGCGCTGCGCCCCGCCCTGTTCAATCGCGTGCTGGCCCAGCTCGAAGGTCACGATCACTTCCCGCTGGTGAGCGAGGTCGTGCTGCGCTCCCAGACGCAGGCGGAATATTCATCGGAGAATTACGGGCACTTCGGCCTGAACCTGCGCCGCTACGCGCATTTCACCTCACCGATCCGTCGCTATGCCGACCTCGTCGTGCATCGCGCGCTGGTTCGCGCGCTCGGGCTTGGCGAAGGTGCCCTGCCCGACAGCGAGACGGCCGAGACCCTCGGCGAAGTCGCAGCCCATATTTCGCTGACGGAGCGGCGCGCGATGAAGGCGGAGCGCGAGACCGTCGACCGCTTGATCGCTCATCACCTGGCCGATCGCATCGGTGCGAGTTTCCAGGGCCGCGTCTCCGGCGTCACGCGCGCCGGCCTGTTCGTGAAGCTCAGCGAGACCGGCGCCGACGGATTGATCCCGATCCGATCCCTTGGCACGGAATATTTCAACTATGACGAGGGCCGCCATGCGTTGGTCGGCACCCGCAGCCGCACGATGTACCAGCTTGGCGATGTCGTCGACGTCCGCCTGATCGAAGCAGCCCCCATCGCGGGCGCTCTTCGTTTCGAGCTGTTGTCGTCGGATAGCGCAACCGCGCCGCGCGATCGCAGGCACCCCGGCCAGCAACGTCGCCCCTCGCTCAAGGCGCATCCCGGCCGCAGCCCGGACAGAAAACGCAAGCCGCCGAAGCCAAAGCCCGGCAAGAAGGACAAGGCTAAGGGAAAAAACAAGGGCAAAGGCAAAGGAAATAAGGGCAAGGCATGGTGACCATGAGCACGGCCCCAAAGATCTGGACGCGCGAGACCGGCCTCGTCGAAAAACGCGACCTCTGGGCTGCGATGAGGCGCGGCTTCCGCGGCCGCTGCCCGCGCTGTGGCGAGGGCAAACTGTTCCGCGCCTTCCTGAAGACGGCAGACAATTGCTCGTCCTGCGGCCTCGACTTCACGCCGCACCGCGCCGACGATCTGCCTGCCTATCTCGTGATCGTCATCGTCGGCCACATCACCGTACCGACCATTCTCTGGATCGAGACCAATTACACGACACCGATCTGGCTCAGCTTTGTGGCCTACCTGCCCTTCACCTTCTTTGCGTCGCTTGGGTTGTTGCAGCCGGTGAAGGGAGCTGTGGTCGGCTTGCAATGGGCTCTGCGCATGCACGGGTTTGACGAGAACCCGCCGGATGGTATTCCGCCTGTGTAAGCACAATAAGCAAGAACAGTTTGGGTGAGGACATGAGCGATACGGCGCAGACGGCCGAGAAGGCCAAGATCCACGAGGGCAAGGAAGCCGATCACCATCCTTATTTCCGGCCCAAGGATGCGGCGACACTGATCCTGGTCGATCGCAGCGGCACCGTACCGAAGGTCCTGGTCGGCAAGCGCCACGACAAGGTGGTGTTCATGCCCGGCAAATTCGTCTTCCCCGGCGGCCGTGTCGACAAGGACGATTATCGCGTGCCGGTCGCGGCGCCCATCACCACGGAGCTCGAGGCCAATCTCGCCAAGGGCAGCCCGAAGACGCCAGCCTCGCGCGCGAAATCGCTGGCGATTGCCGCGATCCGCGAGGCCTGCGAGGAAACCGGCCTCTGCCTCGGCCGCAAGAGTGCTGGCAAGGCCAAGCTCGAAGGCCCCTGGAAGCCGTTCGCCGATGCAGGCCTGCTGCCCGATCCCTCCAGCCTGTTCCTGATTGCCCGCGCGATCACCCCGCCCGGCCGCGTCAAACGCTTCGACACGCGCTTCTTCACGGCGGATGCGTCGGCGATCACCCATCACGTCGAGGGCGTGATCCATGCGGATGCGGAACTGGTCGAGCTGGTCTGGGTCGAGCTCGGCTCCAAGCCACTCGCCGACCTGCATCCCATGACACGGAATGTGCTCAACGAGCTCGACTCGCGCCTTGCCACCGGCCCTCTGCGCCACGACGCGCCGGTGCCGTTCTTCCATTTCTACGGCGGCAAGATGCAGAAGGATATTTTGGGCTGACGACGTGGACCTCTTCGCGCTTCGGCGCGCGTCGCTGTCAATTTCCGTTTGACGCGATGAGCACGCTCAGCGCAGCGCCTTTGAAGGCGCGGTCTTCGCGGCCACCCTGCCCGTGGCCGATCGCCCAATGCTCAGGCCACGATTGTCGCTCAAGCCCCTGCGAAGCCGCGGCGGTGAAGGACGACCAGCGCGTGGAGTCGTGACGGCGGTACAACAGACCGCCGGGGCCCATGTCCGGGTAGATCGTGATGTAAATATCGAAGTCATCGCCCGGCGGGAGATCAGGTCCGAACCAATAGGTCGGACTTCGTCCCGGCTGACGACCCGCGATGGCTGTCAGGGTTTGCCGTGGTCCCCGCACCCCGAGCCAGAACGGCGCGATCGAGCCCGGTTCGAACGCCGTGAAAATCGTTTGGGCCGTTGCGACATCGGCTGCGGCGCTCTGCCCCACAATCCTCAGCTCGATCCGGCGCCCGCCCCCGACATGTCCGCTGAACGGCGCTTCGACTTCTCCAGGCCGCAGCTCACTCCACCCGACGGGGTCCGTATCAGGCAGCGGCCATTCCAGCTGCTCCCTGACGACGCCGTCGGTATCGAGCACCTGGTAACGCAGGCCTTCGTCATCGAGCGCGCCCTGAATGCAATGCAGATACTCGACGCCCTCAGGCATCCTGTGCGCTGTTCCCGCGCCCGCCGTGCAGATCTGCAGGACACCGCGATGCGCCTGAACGTCGAAGGCAAGGATGTGACTGCACAGATAGGCCAGCACATTTTCGTTGACGAGGATGTTCCAGAACGGGCGCGCGTACTCGTGGCCGATCTCGCGCTGATACGTGCCGGTGAAGCCGTTGATGGGAAACACCGGGTGATGACCGAGGACGAGCTTGTGACGGGCATCGCCGTGCTCTCTGAGCGTCGCGTCCAGCCACGCGAGCTCGAGATGACCCTCGCCGCCAAGGCCACTCCAGAGCGTGTTGACGAACACCATCAGGAGATCGCCACGCCGCACGAAGTAAGAGAGGCCTGTTTGGCCCGGCGGCCCATTGTCCGGGAGATCCAGCACGTCGCGAAACACCGCCTCGCTCATCACGTCATAGGTCGTATGGTTGCCGGTGGTGTGCCAGATCGGAATGGCCGCACGGTCGAGCCACGCCATTTCCGTGTCCCACCAATATCGCCACTGCGCACGCAGCGCGTCCGGATCAGGCGTGAGCCCAATGATCTCGTCGCCTGGAAAGAGAATGAAGTCGGGCTTCGGCCTCAGGCGCTGAACGACTGCATTGACCGAGGCGAAAGTCTTTTCGTGCAGGGCACCGGGCACGCCCGAACAGGAATCGCCATACAATACGAACTGGTGGCCCTTGCCGCGCGGCAGAAGCGCGGAAATGAAATTGTTCGCAGAAGTCATTGCGGAGGTCATTGCCTTCCATTGCGGTGTTCAACCGCGACAATGGCAATTTCCGCTGGGGGTCGCAACCAGCCCTGATCAGTCCGCGTCCGGCTCGGTGCCGACATAATCGCGCGACGGCAGCTTCAGGACGCGGCCGATCTCGCTGGCAAGTTTGTCCGCCTCCTCGCGCTTCGTAAAACTCTGCAGCGTGATCGGCTCGGTACCCTTGTTGCCGCAGAGATTGACGTCATAAGTCGTCAGCTCGGGATCGTAGTCGTCGGTGATGCTGATGAAGTGATAATCGGCGAGATCACGGGACTTGCGGATGTTCAGCGGCCCGAACTGCCGCGTGATCACGATCTGGCGCAGCGTCTCGTTGAGCACGACGAAGGTGCGGAACGTCAGCAGGATCAGGCCGGGAACGCCGATGAGCAGCCCGAGGCCCGTGAACACCAGCACCGGCACGAGATCGTCTGCAAGCCTGCCGAAGCCCGAAAAATCCTGGCGCAGGCCAAGCACGACATTCCAGAGCAGATAGGCGCTCGCCGCCAGCAGCGGCAGCGACAACAGCCGGCCGAACCAGGGCATCGGACGGTCGATGCGGACGATGCCGCCGTCCACACTCATTGCGGCTGCCATGAAAAATCTCCTCGGGAGCGAAGGTCTTGCTTGGTCGGGATGAGCCGCGGGTTGGTTCGATGGCCCCGCTCTGCGGCGCCCCGAAATGACGGAAACGTGCTGAACCTGTCGCGAAAAACAAAAAATTCTTCTTAGCCATCCCAATGGCGGAGTTCCCCGGCGTGCCTATGTCTTTGCCCAACGACACCAGAACGGGATTTTGGGCGCGATGGCACAACGGCAACTCAAGCTTGGCGCGTTCATGCGCCCGATCAGCATCCACACCGGCGCCTGGCGCTATCCCGGGGCCTGGCCCGACGCCAATTTCAATTTTGGCCACATCAAGCAGCTGATCCAGAAGCTCGAGGCAGGCAAGTTCGACGCCTTCTTCATGGCCGATCACCTCGCCGTGTTGAACATGCCCGTCAATGCGCTCAAGCGCAGCCACACCGTGACCTCGTTCGAGCCGTTCACGCTGCTGTCGGCACTCTCGGCGGTCACCGAACGCATCGGCCTGATCGCGACGGGATCGACCACGTTCGACGAGCCCTACCACGTCGCCCGTCGCTTCGCCTCGCTCGACCATCTCAGCGGCGGCCGTGCCGGCTGGAACATCGTCACCACCTCGAACCCGGATGCGGCGCTCAACTTCGGCCTCGATGACCACATGGAGCACGCCGAGCGCTACAAGCGCGCCCGCGAGTTCTACGACGTCGTCACGGGCTTGTGGGATTCCTTCGCCGATGACGCCTTCGTGCGCGATGTCGAGAGTGGCCTGTTCTTCGATCCCGCGAAAATGCACGTGCTCGATCACAACGGCAAATATCTCAAGGTCCGCGGGCCCCTCAACATCGCCCGCCCCGTGCAGGGATGGCCGCTGATCGTGCAGGCCGGCGCGTCCGAAGACGGCAAGCAGCTCGCGGCGGAAACGGCCGAAGCCGTATTCACCGGCGGCGGCAGCCTCGCCGACGGGCAGAAGCTCTATGCCGACATCAAGGGCCGCATGGAAAAGATCGGCCGCGACCCCGAGCACCTGAAGATCCTGCCCGGCGCCTTCGTCGTCGTCGGCGACAGCGTCGACGAAGCCAAGGAGAAGCGCGCCCTCCTCGACAGCCGCGTGCACTACGACAGCGCCATCGCCTCGCTCTCGGTCGTCCTCGGCACCGATGCTTCCGGTTTCGACCCGGACGGACAACTGCCTGACATCCCCGAAACCAACGCGAGCAAGAGCGGCCGGCAGCGCATGGTCGACCTTGCGAGGCGCGACAAGCTCACCGTGCGCCAGCTCGCCCAGCGCGTCGGCGGTTACGGCGGGCTGTCGTTTGTCGGCACCGCCAAAACCATCGCCGACCAGATGGAGGAATGGCTGGTCGGGCGCGGCTCCGACGGCTTCAACATCATGTTCCCGTTCCTGCCCGCGGGCCTCGACGATTTCGTCGACAAGGTCGTCCCGGAGCTGCAGCGGCGCGGGATTTTCCGCAAAGAGTATGAAGGGACCACTTTGAGGGAGAATCTGGGCCTTCCCCGGCCGAAAAACCGGTTCTTCGAGGCCTGATCGGGCCGATTTGAGTGGTTTTCGAGCCCTAAAACCTTGACATCAGGCGGTTTCTGGCTAGGTTGCCGGCCAACGCGGGCCGTTTGGCCGGCTCCAGATTCCCCAATTTTCTGAGGTTCAGAACATGGCCAAAGCGGTCACCATCAAGGTCAAGCTCGTGTCCTCGGCCGACACCGGCTTCTACTACGTCGCCAAGAAGAATTCGCGCACCATGACCGACAAGCTGGTCAAGAAGAAGTACGATCCCGTTGCGCGCAAGCACGTCGAATTTAAGGAAGCCAAGATCAAGTAAGATCTCGGAACGCTGAAGACTTTTGCGGGGCCCTTTCGGGCCCCGTTTTCGTTTGGGCCCCGCTGTTGTCCCGGACGCGCTGCAACGCTCTTGCGTTGCTGCGCAGAGCCGGGACCCAGCAAGTTACAGCGCGAATGCGGAAATGTGGGCCCCGGCTCTGCAGCGCACCGCTGAAGAAGCGCTGCGCTGCGTCCGGGGCACGAGACCTGATCACGAGCAACGTGCCATCAGCCTCGCGAAATCCTGGCGTGGTTAGAAGGACTGGTCTCGCCGCTTTCCATGCGAGGCTGCTTCGGATCCTCTTCCAGCCCTTCATGAATCGTAGAGAGCGCCGGGCCACTGCGGCCAAACAGTTCCTGAGATTGACGCCGGCGGCGCTGTGCCAGGCCGGCTTTGTCCATTACCAGTCGGGGCGAATTGCGGAGGCTGAACTGTGTTGCCAGCAAGCGCTGACGCTGGACGAGCAACATCCCGATGCTCTCCACCTGTTGGGCGTGCTCTGTTTTCACGCGCAGCAGCCCGACACCGCCGCCGAATGGATCGGCCGCGCCGTCCAGCTCGCACCGAAGACTGAGTACCTCCTCAGTCTCGCTACTGTGCTGGAGCGGCAAGGCCGGCTTGACGAGGCGCAGCAACATTACAGCCACGCCCTACGCCTCAAGCCGGAGGATGCCGGCCTGTGGAATCATGTCGGCAATCTCCTCTGGCAACTCGGACGCAAGGACGAGGCTGCACAACATTTGCAGCAAGCCCTTAAGCTCGACCCGAACCATTGGGAGGCCGCGCACAATGGCGGCATGCTGCTGCTTGAACTCGGCCGGCATGCAGACGCCATAAAGTGTTTCGACGCCGTCGAGAAACTCAACCGAAGTTCCGCAGCGCTACATCAGATGCGCGCCGTCTGCCTCTCGGCCTTGAGCCGGTTCGAGGACGCGCAGGCCGATTACGAAAAATCCATCGCGCTGGATTCAACGCTGGCGGAGACGCACAACAATCTCGGCCTGCTGCATTGGCGATTTGGCCGGCTCGAACAGGCCTTTGCCTGTTTCGACCGGGCGCTCGCGCTCCGGCCGGATTTCCATGCCGTGCTCAACAACAAGGCCGTGATCCTCCTGCATTTGCAGATGCTCGATGAAGCCTTCGCAACCCTGCACAGATCGCTCGCGGCCGCGCCTGATGACGCGCAGACGCTGTTCTATCTGGCGACGCTCCAGCTCCTGACCGGCGATTTCGAACGCGGCTGGACCGCGCGCGAGGCGCGCTGGCGCCTTCCGTCTGTCGGCCTGGTCGATCGCGGCTTTTCACAACCACTCTGGCGCGGTGACCAGCCGCTCGAAGGCAAAACCATTTTATTGCACTCCGACGAGGGACTGGGCGATGCGATCCAGTTCGCGCGCTATGTGCCGATGGTGGCTGCGCTCGGCGCACGCGTCATCCTCGAAGTCGAGCCGCCGATCCAGCAGCTTTTGGGCGGCGTCGAAGGTGTGACGGAGTGCGTCGGTCGCTCCTCGACACCGGCCTTCGACCTACACTGCCCCCTGGGAACACTGCCACTGGCCTTCGAGACGCGGCTCGACACGATCCCCTACGCACAAGGCTACGTTCCTGCGCCACCAGCGGCGCACGCAACAGCGTGGGAGCAACGGCTCGGACCCCGCACCCGCTTCCGCGTCGGTCTCGTCTGGGCCGGCAATCCCGATCACAAGAACGACCACAATCGATCGATGCCCCTGCGCGCGTTTGCGCCACTATTCGATTGCGAAGCCCAATTCGTCTCCCTGCAAAAGGGCATGCGGGATCCGGACCGCGCCTTCCTCGCCGAATGCCCAGACATCATCGACCTGACGCAACATCTGACGGACTTCACCGAAACGGCTGCGCTGATGGCCTGCCTCGATCTGGTCATCTCCGTCGACACCAGCGTCGCACATCTCGCCGGCGCGATCGGAGCGCCCGTCTGGACACTGGTACCTTTCAACCCGGATTGGCGCTGGCTGCTCAAGCGCGACGACAGCCCGTGGTATTCGTCCATGAGACTGTTCAGGCAGCATGAGCGAGGCAATTGGGCCAGTGTCTTGGACAATGTTCGCGTCGAACTCGAGAAGCTCGTCACCGCATGGCGGGCAAATCACGAACAGTCGTCGCTCCTGCCCGCCTGACCGTCGCGCGCGTTGATCCATCGCAACAAACAAAAAATCGCGAATGACACAATATTGGGAAGGGCGATACCGCCACTTCCTTTGCGCCGCGGCCGGCTTAATATTAGGGCCGTGCCTGGAGGACCCGAATCTCTGTCCTCAGTACGAATCTCAGGAGTCACATCATGCGCGCGCTTCCCTTTCTCCTCATCGCCTGGGTCATGATGTCCGTGCCCACTCCCGCCACAGCTCAACGATTCGGCGGCAATTATCCTGTTTGCATGCAGAAGTGGGAATGGGGCGGCGGCAGCACGATTTCGTGCCAATTTAACTCGTGGGACGAGTGTCGGGCGAGCACTGTGGGTCTTTCCGCAATGTGCCTGCAGAACCCCTATGTGCAACCGTCGTCTCCTCCCCTCCGCGCTCCGCGTTACCGATAGGTGCGATTGCGGCGGCGCGCTACGCCCCCCGCAACACCGGCGTCGGTGGCTGCGACGGCCTGATCAGCGCGAACGCCACCTGGATGATGCCGCCGGCCAATCCGAGCGCCACGCCGATACGCCAGGCCATGTTGTAGGAGCCGAGGGCGTCGTAGATCACCCCTCCTCCGTAGGCGCCGAGGAAGCTGCCGATCTGGTGGCTCATGAAGGCGAGGCCCTGGATCATGGCCTGCCAGCGCAAGCCGAACATCTCGGCGACGGCGCCTGCGACCAGCGGGCCGACACCCATCCAGAGGAAGCCCATGATCGCGCCGAACAGCAGCGTCGAAGCCGGCGTCGCCGGCAGTGTGAAGTACCACGCGAGCGCGATCGAACGGAAGATGTAGATGCCGCCGAGCAGCGCCAGCTTGTTCCAGCGCTGGCCGGCCCAGCCGAAGAACAGCGAGCCCAGCACGTTGAAGCCGCCGATCATGCCGAGCGTCTGAGCGCTCAACATCGGATCGAGGCCGCAGATCGCGAGATATGACGGCAGATGCGTGGTGAGGAAGACGAGCTGCATGCCGCAGACGAGATAGGCGCAGGTCATCACCACGAAGGAGGCATTACTGAACGCAGCCTTCGCGACCGACGTCGCCGAGGCATCGCCGATGTCATCAGGCTCAGGCTTCGGCAGCGGGATCTTGTCGACGCTGCCCGCATACAAGGCGGCCGGGATCATCAGCACCGACATGACAACGAAGCCGGCAAGCCCGATGCGCCAGCCAAAGCCCTCGTTCAGCACCTGCCCGATCGGCGCCGACAGCAGCGCGCCGAGCGAGCCCGCGCCGGAGACGAGACCGAGCACGGTGGAGCGCACCGTCGCGGGCACTGCACGCGCGGCCACCGACATCGCGATCGCGTTCGCGGTGCAGGCGAGCGAGGTGCCGATCAGCACGCCGGCGCCGATCATGATGCTGACGAGCCCGTTCGCGGTCGTCATCAGGGCGAGGCCTGCGATGTACATCAGCGCGCCCGCGACCATGATGGGACGGAAGCCGAAGCGCACGGTCATCGCGCCGGCGAGCGGCTGCAGGAAGCCCCAGGCAAGGTTCTGCACCGCGAGCGCCAGCGTGAAGTCCGACACCGAGAGGTGGATGTCGTGCGTCAGCGGCTGCATGAAGATGCCGAGCGATTGCCGCAGCCCCATGCTCAGCGTCAGCATGATCGAGGCGCCGATCAGGATCGGCAATGTCGGCCGCAGGATCTGAAACAGGGGCATTTTTTGTCTCCCTCTTGGGCGCGGCACACGCGCCAGCATCTGCAATTCGCCTGGATTTTGGTTACACAGACCTGTGTAATTAGTCTATAGGTAGCGGGCGCTGTCAAGGCGCATGTTACACAGGTCTGTGTTATGCCGTCCGCCGAAAAATCCGACATGAAGGAACGGATCCTCGAGACCGCCGACAAGCTGTTCTATCTGCAGGGCATTCGCGCCATCGGCGTCGACACGATTGCGGCCGAGATCGGAATCTCCAAGCGCACGCTCTACAACCACTTCCCTTCCAAGGACGCGCTGATCGCCGCTTATCTGGAGCGCCGCTTCGTTCACGCCCGCCCCTCCGACAAGCCCCCTGCCGAGCAGATTCTCGGCACCTTCGATTCGCTCGAACGGCGCTTTGCGGCGAAAGATTTTCGCGGCTGCCCGTTCGTGAATGCGGTCGCCGAGCTCGGGCCGACGGATCGCGCGGTGAAGAAGATCGCCATCGCCTTCAAGGAAAGCCGCCGCGTCTGGTTTCGCGAGCGACTGATTGAGCTGGGTGTCGTGGAAGCAGATGCGCTCGCGACACAGCTCGTACTGCTGGTCGACGGCTCCATCGCGCAGGACCTCGTGCGCGATGATCCAGCGATGGCCCGCGCCGCGAAGGAAGCCGCAAAGGTGCTGTTGCGGAATGCGGGGGTCGATGTGGGTGGTGACGCGAAGGCGCCGTCTGTGAAGAGCAAGCAGCCGCCGCAATAACAGCTGTCGTGCCGGACAAGCGCAGCAGCCGCGTGAGTGCGATAGCGCATCGTGTCGCGATAGGCCGCCTGGGGGCGCGTTTAACGCTACGCCAGCAAGCCGAAAGTCCTTGACGCAACAGAACACCATGGATTTGGATCGGCCGGAAAATTTTGATTGATTGATAAACGGAGCCGAACCGTGAGATTTTTACTGAGAATTATGCTCGCAACCGCTCTCGTGAACCTTGCTCCAGCCGTCGCCCAGGCGCCGAAGAAAGCCGTCGCTTCTCCTGCCCTGCAGAAAGAATTCGGTGGCTTCATCGAGAAGTTTCGCGCAGCGCTGAAAGCAAACGACCCCACCGCCGTCGCTAGTATGACGCGACTGCCTTTCATGAACGACAAGGAAATTCGCGACGCCGCGCAATTTCGCGCCAAGACCTATCAGAGCGACTTCACGGCAAAAAATCGCGCGTGTATCCAGCGCAGCAAGGCGGTTTACGATCGCGATCAAGAGAACAACGACAATTACGTCATCGTCTGCGGCGACACGTACTTCCTCTTTACCAAGACGCCGGCGGGGTTCCTTTTTACGGACATCGGCGCGAACGACTGATCAAGCAGCGATGCGTCGGGGCTTTTGCTTGAACGCGGGGGTGGATGTTGACCCGAACCGGCGCTGGTGAAAGGCAAGCGCGCGCCTCAATAACCACCGTCGTCCCGGACAAGCGAAGCGCAGATCCGGGACCCATACGCCGCAGCAGCAATTTGACAAAGACCTGGAGTTACCACTTCGCGCGACAACTGCGCCCTGTGGTTACGGGTCCCCGCCTTCGCGGGGACGACACTGAGTGTGAGGCGCTGATATCGACCGCGCAACCAACGCCCTCAGCCTCACGCCGCCTGCGACACCACGCGGTTACGCCCGTCGTGCTTGGCACGGTACAGCGCCGTGTCGGCGCGCTTGAGGACGTCGGCCACAGCCTCGCCCTTCTGTTCCAGCGTCGTGAGCCCGATCGAGATCGTGACCTCGACGCGCTTGGTGCCCTTGTGGACAGCGAACGGCTCGCCGGCAATCGAACGGCGCAGGCGCTCGGCGACCATGCCGGCGACGTGCAGATCGGTCTCGGGCATCACGATGACGAACTCCTCGCCACCGTAGCGGCAGGCGAGATCGATGCCGCGGATCGACTTGCGCACGCGCACGGCGAATTCGCGCAGCACGTCGTCGCCGCCGTCGTGGCCGAAATTATCGTTGATCGACTTGAAATAGTCGATGTCCAAAATCATCAGCGCCAGCGGCTTACCGCGCGTGGAGGCCTGCTCGGCGAGCGTCGCCAGATGGCTCTCCATATAGCGGCGATTGTGCAGACCGGTGAGCGCGTCGGTGATCGCCATCTCGATCGAGTTCTGCACGTTGTCGCGCAGATGATCGGTGTAGCGGCGACGGCGGATCTGGGTGCGGGCGCGCGCCAGTAATTCGGTCTTGTCGATCGGGCGTAGCAGATAATCGTTGACGCCGATCTCGAGGCCACGCAGCAGCCGCGTGGAGTTTTCCGCTTCCGCGATTGCGAGGATCGGCACGTGGCGGGTACGCTCCAGCGAGCGCGCCTGGCTGCAGAGCCTGAGGCCGTCGAAATTGTTCAGGTCAAGCGAGACGATCAGAAGATCGTAATTGCCCTCGGCGGCGTGGAACAGTGCTTCCGTCGGGTTCGGCTCGACGTCGATGGTGTGCTCGGCAGCGAGGATCGTCGCCAGCCGCTCGTAGGAGGACTCGCGGTCGTCGACCAGCAGGATGCGGCCGCCCTTGCCGGTGTCGGCGATGGCGCTGCGCTCGGGCGCCTGCATGCCGATCTCGAGCGAGGTGATGGCGCGCATGCGCAGCTCATCGGTCATCATCTTCAACCGCGTCAGCGAGCGCACGCGCGCGATCAGCACGACGTCGGAGACGGGCTTCGTCAGAAAATCGTCGGCGCCGGCTTCCAGGCCGCGATTGCGGTCGGACGGGCTGTCGAGTGCGGTGACCATCACGACGGGAATGTGGTGCGTGGCCGGATCGGTCTTCAGGCGGCGGCAAACCTCAAAGCCGTCCATGTCGGGCATCATCACGTCGAGCAGGATGATGTCGCATTCAGCACGGCTGGCCAGCGCCAGCGCCTCGGTGCCGTTCGAGGCGGTCATCACGTCGAAATATTCGGCGGAGAGACGGGCCTCTAACAGTTTGACGTTGGCGGGAACGTCATCGACCACAAGGATACGCGCGGACACTGTGAACTCACTTCCTATCCGATAAAACGCCGGACCGTCTCAATGAATTTGCCGACCGAGATCGGCTTGGACAAATAGGCTTCGCACCCGCCCTCGCGGATGCGTTCTTCGTCGCCCTTCATCGCGAACGCCGTGACCGCAACGACGGGAATGGCACGCAGCTCCGGATCGTCCTTGATCCAGCGCGTTACCTCCAGGCCAGAGACCTGCGGCAATTGAATGTCCATCAGCACCAGGTCGGGCCGCATCTTGCGCACGAGGTCGAGCGCCTCGTAGCCGTTGCTGGTTCCGGAGGTCTGATAGCCGTGCGCCTCCAACAGGTCGCGGAAGAGCTTCATGTTGAGCTCGTTGTCTTCCACGATCAGGACGGTCTTAGCCATCCCGCCCTCCTGTTTGGTCCCAAGGACCGGTGCATGTGACGCATCAGGCGCCGCTTTCCGGCGCTTTGAAAACTGGATTCAAACTAGCCTCAGATTCGCTCTAGTTTCGTTAAACCCGAGGGGCCACTTTCAACGATGTGGTTTCCAGTTGCTTGTCCCGGCCGCGAGACTCAGGCCCAAGACTCAGTCTCAAGACTCGGGCATATTCCAAAGTAGACACCGAAAGTTAACGGAAAGGCAAATCGGGCCCGTGAGAAAGCCTGTTCACAACCCTCGCGAAGTCGCTGAAATCGTTGCGATTCAGGCGCTGTCCTTCGTCGCCGGCGACCCCGAGCGGCTGGGCCTGTTTCTGGCTGAGACAGGGGTCGGGCCGGAGACGCTCCGGAACGCTGCCTCGGACCCGAATTTCCTCCTAAGCGTGCTCGATTTCGTGCTGCGCGATGACGACACCGTGAAGGCTTTTGCCAAGGCCTCCGAGCTGCATCCGACCAATGTTGCCGCGGCGCGGCAGGTGCTGGGCGATGCGCTCGGCGACCGGGCCTGGGAGCGCGACGTGCCGTGAGCGCCCCCGATCCGGCCGGGCCCCGTTGCTTCTGCCGGGATTGTCTGGCCGATCTGGATGTTTCCGTGCGGCGCTGTTCCGCCTGCGGATCCCCTCGCCTCGTCCGCCACCGAACGCTCGCTACGCTGACCATCGCGCATGTTGACTGCGACGCCTTCTATGCGACGGTCGAGAAACGCGACAATCCTGATATCGCCGACAAGCCCGTCATCATCGGCGGCGGCAAGCGCGGCGTCGTGTCGGCCGCCTGCTACATCGCACGCACCTATGGCGTGCGCTCGGCGATGCCGATGTTCAAGGCGCTGGAAGCCTGCCCGCACGCCACCGTGATCCCGCCCAACATGACGAAGTATGTACGTGTCGGCCGCGAGGTGCGCCAGGCCATGCAGGCGCTTACGCCGCTGGTCGAGCCGCTCTCGATCGACGAGGCCTTTCTCGATCTCTCCGGTACCGAGCGCGTGCACGGCATGATCCCGGCAAAGGTGCTGGCGCGCTTTGCCCGCGACGTCGAACGCGATGTCGGTATCTCCGTTTCGGTCGGCCTGTCCTGCAACAAGTTCCTGGCCAAGATCGCCTCCGATCTCGACAAGCCGCGTGGCTTTGCCGCGCTCGATCAGGACGAAGCGCGCACGATGCTCGCGGAGAAGCCGGTCGGCTTCATCTTCGGCGTGGGGCCCGCGACGCAGGAGCGCCTCGTGCAGCGCGGCTTCCGCATCATCGCCGACCTGCAGAAGGCCGACGAGATCGAGATGATGCGCCAGTTTCCGAGCGATGGCCGCAGGCTGTGGCGGCTGGCGCGCGGCATCGACGACCGCCGCGTCGAGGCCGACCGTGGCGCCAAGACGATTTCGAGCGAGACCACGTTCGAAACCGACATCCGCGATTTCGCGTCGCTGGAGAAAATCCTGTGGCGGCTCTGCGAGAAGACCTCGTCGCGCCTGAAGAGCAGCGAGCTCGCCGGCTCGACCGTCACGCTCAAACTGAAGACCGCCGACTTCCGCCAACGCACGCGCTCGCAGTCGATCGCAGCCCCGACGCAGCTTGCCGCAAAGATCTTTTCGATCTGCCGCGAGATGCTGGCGAAGGAAATCGACGGCACTGCCTTCCGCCTGATGGGCGCCGGCGTCAGTGCGCTCCGCGAAGGCTCCCCCGCCGACGACACCGACATGCTCGACCGCCGCGCCGCCCATGCGGAGCGGGCGGTCGACAGCCTGCGCAAGAAGTTCGGCAGCGCCGCCGTCATTCGCGGGATCGCCTATGACGGCCCGGAAAAGGCGCAGGAGTGATGGCCGGGCTGCTTCCACAGCGTCATTGCGAGCGCAGCGAAGCAATCCAGGATCCCTCCACGGAGACAGTCTGGATTGCTTCGCTACGCTCGCAATGACGGAGTGTGGCGGCACGACCTCCCGGAAGGAAGCAGCAATGACAGGCGAACGCGATCTGAGCGCACTGCTGAATCACATGAAGCCGGAGCTACAGCCGGGCGTTTTCGTCTTCTGCACCATCCTGCCAGACGCCCCCGTTCCCGCAGCCCTCAATCCGCTGCTGACGTTCCGCGAACAGGAAGGAATGACGCTTGTCATCCCACGTGAAGAGGCCAAAGCCGCGGGACTAAACCATGCATTCCCCTCGCGCCTGATCACTTTGTCAGTCCACTCCGCACTCGAGGCCGTCGGATTCCTGGCGGCCATCACCACGCGCCTCGCCGCAGCCGGCATCAGCGTCAACGCCGTGTCGGCCTTTCATCACGACCACCTCTTCGTGCCTGAGGACAGGGCCGATGAAGCAATGGCTCTGTTGCAAACCATGAGCGGGCCGAACGAAACCCAGGCTGGGTCATAAGCAGCCACCTGATGTCAGCTCGCCCCCGAACAGCGGCGGGACAACGGACGTCTGCCGAGGTCGCTGAAGGGTCAAAACCGGAACTCTGAGCTTACTCGATCACCTCGTCCGCGCTTGAGAGCAGCGACACCGGCATGGTCAATCCCAGCGCTTTCGCGGTGTTCAGATTGATGACGAGATCAAATTTGACCGGTTGCTCGACCGGCAAATCGGCGGCCTTGGCGCCGCGCAAGATCTTATCGACGTAGTTTCCAGCTCGGGCGAAGAGGTCTTCAAAGCTCGGGCCATACGACATCAGGCCACCAGACCTGACGTGCTCAGGCAAGCCATGCATTGTCGGCAAGCGAGCTTCGAGCGCCAATGTATTGATGGCGATCTGATTGACGCTCACGAAAGGATGAATGATCACGTAGAGCGCGTCGACCTTGCCTTTCACCGACGAGATCGCTGGGACAATGTCATCCAGCTTGCTCACCGTGAGCGGCACGACTTCGATGCCGTACAGTTGCCCCGCTGCGGTGACCTGCTCCGTCTCCGGGGCACGCTTGACATCCGCGGCGACGCCGAGCACGGCAACGTGACGAAGCTGGGGGATAGCATCAATGAGAAGCTGCAGACGCTTTCCGCCAAGCTCCCCTCCAATCTGCGACAGTCCGGTCACCATGCCACCCGGATGCGACAGGCTGGAAATGAACGACGATCCCGTGACCATAGCGGTATGAACGATGGGCGTCTCGGGCGCCGCCTTCTGCAGAATGACGGCGCCATCGTTGATGGACGTGACGAGAACCGAGGCGTTGAGCTGAACGAATTCTGCAGCAAAGCCAGGATAGCGCTCTGGATGGCCGGCGGCCCAACGATATTCGAGACGAACTGTCTGGCCATCAATCCAGCCAAGCTCGCTCATGCGTTTGGTGAAAGCGGCGACCCACTTGCCGTGCGATTGCTCGGTGCCGGGGACAAGGAAACCGACCACTGGAAGCTTGCGTGCTTGCTGCCCGCGTGCAGCGAGGGGCCACGCCGTGGCCAAACCACCGGCTATGAAATCCCGACGTCGCATACCGTGCTCTCACCCCTGTAGGAGCAGCATCTTAACTTTGCACAAGGACTTTGACAAAGGTCGCACCGACTTTCGACGCGCACAAGGATTCGGGGTAATGTCTCCCATGGGTCAACAGCAGCCATTCGACCTGCCCTTAAGCATGTCTGGTCTACACCCACGTGCAGAACGAGCGGCGATCGAGAGGGCAGCTTCGGGACCAATGAGCGACGTCCAATTTCGTGGCAACGAACCGTCCGAAAATGGCGGGAACCGGCACCCCGCCTGTTGCTGGTCGGACCGATAAAGTGTTCACTCCGGCCACCAAGATTCTGGGGGAATCCAATGAGTGCGCTCCGTCTTGACCAAATCCTCGCAAGCGCAGCGGTTGCATTTCTGCTCACGGCGCCAATGCCTGCGCTCGGGCAACAGATGGAGCCGCCCCAGGCAGGTCTGACCGACCCGTCGAAACCGGGTGACCCCGCTCCCGGCCAGCCCCTCGCCGCGCCGCCGGCCAGCGCTGTGCAGACGGCTACCCCGGCGACGACGCCGGAGCCGGATCGTCCCGCTGATCCGCTGGCCTCCCTTGATCCTGCCGACCGCGCGGTCGCGGAGCGCGTTCGCGATCTCCTTGCCATGAAACCGAACCGGATCTTCACGGACGAAAAGGTTCAAGCGGCTGTCGAAGCCTTCTACCAAAAGCGCAATCTGGCGCCGCTATGGCTCGACAAGGGCGTGGAGAATGCGCGGAGCAAGGCGGTGATTGCGCGCCTCAAGAACGCCGACGCCGACGGACTGGACCATACCGACTACAAAACGCCGATCTTCGCCGGGCTTGCGCCGGACGCGCTGGCCGAGGCCGAACTGAACCTCACGCAGACGATGCTGACCTATGCGAGGCACCTGCAGGCCGGACGTATGCCCTCTCACCTGGTGAGAGAGGACAACGTCGCGCTGCCGCAACGCGCGCCCGATTCAGCCGTGGTGCTGGCGGCCGTCAGCGAGGCAAACGACGCCGGCCAGGCGCTCGATCAGTTCAGCCCGCCCTACGAGAACTATCAGAAACTCAAGGTCGCGCTGGCGCAGCTGCGCGGTAAGACGGCTGGTGGCGCCGGCGACGCGATCGCGGCGGGTCGCCTGCTCACCCTCAATCTCAAGCGTCCGATGGAAGATGCCCGCGTTCCGCAATTACGCGAGCGGCTTGGTGTTCCCGGCGAGGCGACCGATTTGCGCTACGACGAGAAGCTTGCTGCGGCCGTTAAGGAATATCAGAAGAGCAACGGTCTGCCGCCGACCGGCAATCTGGATGCCCTCACGGTCAAGAAACTCAATCCAACGAACGACAGCCGCATCGATACCATCATCGCCAATATGGAGCGCTGGCGCTGGTACCACCGCGACGTGCGCAAATCGCGTGTGGAAGTCAACGAGCCGGACTTCACCCTCAAGGTGATCCAGGACGGCCGGCAGATCTGGACGTCGCGCGTCGTGATCGGCAAGCCGAGCATGCCGAGCCCGCTCCTAGCGCAACAGATGGATTCCATCACCATCAACCCGACCTGGAAGGTGCCGGCGTCGATCGTTCGGAACGAGTACCTCCCGGCGGAGGCGAGAGAACCCGGCGTGCTGGCCCGAATGGGCTTTCGCATGAAGCGCGTCAACGGCGAGACGGAGATCGTCATGCCGGCGGGCGGCCAGAATCCGCTGGGGCACATTCGATTCAATTTCTTCAATCGCCTGACGGTGTTTCAGCACGACACCCCGGACCAATATCTGTTCGCCCATGTTGTGCGGGCCGAGAGTCACGGCTGCATGCGCGTGCAGGATGCTCCCAAATACGCCGAAGTCCTGGCCGGCATCGTGCACCCCGAGCTGCAGTGGACGGCGGAGAAGGTCAGGAGCCTGTACGCCGACAACGTCGAGCAGGAGATCCCGCTGGAGTCGGGGCCGATCTGGATCTACCTGACCTATCAGACGGCCTTCGTCGACGATGCGGGCAAGCTGCAAATACGCCGCGATCTCTACAACCTCGACAGCCTTACGCTGGCAGCGATCAAGGCGGCGCACGCAGCCGGCAATCCGCCAATGGGAATCCCTGCGCCGGTCGCATCGGCCCAACGCCGCAAGTCCGCTCCACTCCCGTCGATCTAGGCGAGGGCGAGTCTGATCATAGTGGTTTGATCTGGAGCGCTCAAAGCGCCACCGATGTCGCGATCGGCCGTTCCGATGTTCGAATGGCGACGATGGCATAGTACATCTGTTTTGCCCGACGCCTCAAGAAAAATTCTATAAAACAGAAATACCCCCCTCTTCGACACGGCAATTCTACTGTGCATGGGGTTGTTTTCACGTTTTGAAAAAAGCACGCGCGGACACAGGCGGCGCGTCGTCCGCGCTGCCTTGAACGCACTCAATCCGCGACCGCGATCGCCTCGATCTCGATCAGCCATTCCGGCGCGGCGAGCGCGGAGACGCCGACCAGAGTCGACGCTGGCGGCTCCATGCCCTGGAAGAAGACCGAGCGGGCCTTGCCGATGATGGGCCGCATCTCCGGCTTGTAGCCGACGACGAAGGTCGTGATCTTCACGATGTTGGCGTAGGTGGCGCCGGCGGCCTTCAAGGCGTGGCCGAGATTCTGCATCACCTGCGTCGTCTGCGCGGCGAGGTCGCCTTCGCCGACAATCCGCCCCTCCTCGTCCGTCGAGACCTGGCCCGAGATGTAGATGGTGCGCGCGCCAGTGGCGGTCACGACGTGGGAATAAGCGGGGTTGTGGTGCAGGCCGCTGGGGCGAAGGTGATCGAGCTTGGGCATGGGCTGGCTCCCCGAGTTTGTGATTGGGAGCAAGCGTAGCTGGAGACGGTGTCGAGGGCTAGCCTCGCACCCTCAATTGCAAGACCTGTCAATTACAAGCCTTGTCAATTACAGGGCTTGCTGTCCTTGACGTCGAACTTGCCCATCGCGCCGGAGATCACAAAATCGTTGTAATCGAGCACGAGCTGACGCGAGACACCATTCTCGTACAGCTCGAACGACATTGCATAGACCGGCGTCTGCTCGCCTTCCTTCTGCTGGGCCTCGCGGTCGAAATAGCTGACGGTCACCGGCCAGCGCTTCAGCGATTTCATGTGCTCGTCCGACGTCGACGGATCGGGCGACGCGGTGCGGTCGTCCGAAATCGGCTGACCGATCACGGTCAGCGTGTTGTAGACCTTCTGCCCGTCGTCGGATCCGTCATAGACGGAGAGTTCAAGCAGCGACTTACCTTCCTGGGCGGCTGCGATGATGCGCTGGATCTGCTCGGTCGGGAAAACGATCTTGCCGTCGAGGGTGAAATTCTTCGGCGCTGGCAGCTTCAGCTTGACGTTGATGTGGTCGCCATCGCGCTCCGCGGAGCCGTCAACGAGACCAGCCTCGGTCTCGTTCATCCGCGTCTCGATCTTGAAGCGATAGCTCTTCCCCGCGGCGTCCTCCCAGGAATTGGAACGGAGGTCACTGAGCGTGATCTTGCCCTCGCCGCTGTCGAGCTCGGAGACCTGGCGGAATTCGGACGTGTAGCCCTCGCAACTGCTGCCGGCGAAATTGTAGAGGATGCGGCCGCGCGCGCTGTTGATGGAATTGGAGCGCGATTTCACCAGGCTCAGATCATAGAGCGCCTGGTGCGGAAGGAACGGACCGTTCGCGGCATGCGCGCCGCCGCCAGCGCCTAGAGCGGCCGCCGCGAGCGCCATCACGCCGAGTGAAGTCCGGAAAAGGTGCACCATGTCTATTCCCTGGGGACGCGCAGATTCGACACTTTAATGACCGTTCCATTGCGTCGCAACTGGGGCGGATTCACGTAAAGTTGCGCCTCCTCGCTGAACCTTCTGACCTGCCTCAAGAAAATGCACACCCGCCGCCCTCTCGGCTTGCTTGCAAGTGGCCCCATGATGGGCGAAACAGGGCGCGCCCGGCCGTCGCCAGATGCGCCGGAGCGGACGAGTTTTCAGACATCGAGGTCGAGACATGGCGGGCACGGTCGAACAGAAGCTGGCGGAACAGGGCATCAAGCTGCACGAGGCCCCCTCTCCCGTCGCCAACTACGTGCCGTTCGTCCGCACCGGCAATCTGCTGTTCGTCTCCGGCCAGGTTTGTTTCGCTCCCGACGGCAAGCTGATCGCCAAGGGCAAGCTCGGCGCTGGCGTCTCGCTCGAGGACGGTGCTGCGGCCGCGCGCGGTTGCGCCGTCAACCTGCTCGCGCAGGTCAAGGCCGCGATCGGCGACCTCGACAAGGTCGTGCGCGTGGTGCGCCTCGGCGGCTTCATCAACTCGGCGCCGGACTTCGTGGACGGACCCAAGGTTCTCAACGGCGCCTCCGACCTGATGGTCGCAGCCTTCGGTGACAAGGGTCGCCACGCCCGCACCACCGTCGGTGTCGCCTCGCTGCCCGCGGATGCGGCAGTCGAGGTCGAAGGCGTGTTCGAGGTCGCCTGAGGCCATCATCGTGCGTGCTCCTGATTGGCTGACAGCGCGGCCGGTCGCTCATCGCGGCCTGCATGATATCTCTCGTGGCATCGTCGAGAACATGCCGGGCGCGGTGCAAGCTGCGGTCGCGGGCAATTTCTCGATCGAGGTCGACATCCAGCTTTCGGCCGACGGCGAGGCCATGGTCCACCATGACCATGCGCTTGGCCGCCTCACCGACGCCGCTGGCCCGGTGGTCGCGAAGACCGCGGCCGAGCTGAAAGCCATCACATTCAAGGACACGCCCGAGCGGATGATGACGCTCGGCGACCTCTGCGCCATGGTCGCTGGCCGCGTTCCGCTGGTGATCGAGGTGAAGAGCCATTTCGACGGCGACCGCAAGCTGGTGAAGCGGATGGCCGAGGTACTCGCCTCCTATCAGGGGCAAGCGGTCGGCATGTCGTTCGACCCCGACCAGGTGATGGCGCTGCGCGAGCTTCTGCCGTCACGTCCGCGCGGCATCGTCGCGCAGCGGAGCTATGACGACGAATACTGGGCCTACCTGACCCAGGCGCAGCGCGACGGCATGCTGTACCTGCGCCACGGCTTCCAGACCCAGCCGCACTTCGTGGCCTTCAAGGTCGACCATTTGCCGGCACCAGCGCCGTGGATCGCCCGCAACGTCCTCGGCTGCGCCCTGCTCGGCTGGACCGTGCGTACGCCAGAGCAGCGGACACGGGTCGGGCAATATGCCGACCAGATGATCTTTGAGGGCTTCGTCCCGTAACCTTGATGTTCCCGACCCTTGAAGTCGCTGCTGCAATGCACGATCTTGGGCGCAATGGCATCATCCGAAATCACGCTGGAGGCCGTACCATCCATTGGCGAAGTCTCGCCGGAGGATTGGGACGCCTGCGCCAATCCTGGCCACGCCTGCAACGGGCAAGGCATGGGAACCTCATCCGGGCTTCCAGGCGATTCGCTCGGCCTCTTAAAACCTGCCTACAACCCGTTCGTCTCGCACGCGTTTCTGTCGGCAGCCGAGAAATCAGGTTCGGCGACCATCCGCACCGGCTGGGGGCCGCGACATCTCGTGGCCAAGATCGACGGCCGCGTCGTCGGCGTCGTGCCCTGCTATCTGAAATCGCACAGCCAGGGCGAATACGTCTTCGATCGCGGCTGGGCGGATGCCTATGAGCGCGCCGGCGGACGCTACTATCCCAAGCTCCAGGTCTCGGTTCCCTTCACGCCGGCCACGGGGCCGCGGCTGCTGGTTCGCGACGGCGTCGACAGCGAGCGCATCACGGAAGCACTGGCGAGCGGCTTGGTGGCCCTGTGCGGTGTTAGCAAGGCCTCCTCGGTGCACGTGACCTTCGCGCGCGAAGCGGAGTGGAAGCTGCTTGCCCAGCACGGCTTCCTCCAGCGGACCGACCAGCAGTTCCATTGGCGCAATGAAGGCTTTGCGACGTTCGACGATTTCCTGGCGACGCTGAATTCCCGTCACCGCAAGTCGATCAAGCGCGAGCGGCGCGACGCGGCCGCCGCCGGCATCACCATCCACTGGCTCACCGGAAAAGACATCACCGAGGACGCCTGGGACGCCTTCTTCATGTTCTACATGGAGACCGGCTCGCGCAAATGGGGCCGTCCCTATCTCACCCGCGAATTCTTCTCGCTGATCGGCGAGACCATGAGCCAGGACGTGCTGCTGGTGATGGCCCGTCGCAACGATCGCTGGATCGCAGGGGCCATCAATTTCATCGGCTCGGACACGCTGTTCGGCCGCAACTGGGGCGCAGTCGAGCACCATCCCTTCCTGCATTTCGAAGTCTGCTACTACCAGGCGATCGATTTCGCCATCAAACGCGGCCTCACGCATGTCGAGGCCGGTGCGCAAGGCGAGCACAAGATTGCGCGCGGTTACCTGCCGCGGACGACGCACTCGGCTCACTTCATCGCCGACCCCGGCCTGCGCCGCGCCATCGACGATTATCTCAAGCGCGAGCGCGCCTATGTCGCAGAGGCCGGACGGGAGCTCGCCGAGCTCGGCCCTTTCCGAAAAGGCATCGACGAGGCGCCTTGACGGTTTGCCATCGCTGGTGACAGGTAGCGCAAAAATCCCGGGAGCCCCGCCATGACCGCCTACGACCCCAACAATATCTTCGCAAAAATCCTGCGCGGTGAATTTCCCTGCCACAAGGTCTACGAGGACGAGCATGTCTTCGCGTTCCTCGACATCATGCCGCGCGTCCCCGGCCACACGCTGGTGATCCCGAAGGCCCCTGCCCGCAACATCCTCGACATCAAACCCGACGACTATGCTCACGTCGCCCGCGGCGCCCACAGAATCGCGGCTGCCGCGATGAAGGCCTTCAAGGCCGATGGCATCACCGTGCAGCAATTCAGCGAAGCCGCCGGCGGACAGGTGGTGTTTCACCTGCACATGCACGTCATGCCGCGCCATGACGGCGTTGCGATGCTGCCGCCCGCGAGCCGCAAGGAAGACGTCAAGGTGCTCGAAGAGAACGCGACCAAGCTGATCGCGGCGCTGAAGGGCTGACAGCTATTCCGTTTGGAAATCGCCCGGCTGCGGCGCAGCCAAAGGCGTGAACTCGCAGCGATCCGGCTTGATGTCGATCAGCGGCGTGTTGTCGATGCAGTCGAGCCCGCGCACCAGGATTGCATTTCCCTCGATGCCGACGAGCTTGACAATCGAAGTGCCGATCGGATTGGGCCGGACCGGCGAGCGCAACGAAAACGTGCCACGGGTTTTTTCGTTGTTCTTCGGGCTTTGCAGGAGGATGTCGCGGCGCGACTGGTCGAGCCAGTAGAGCACTTCGAGATTGTTGTAGAAGTCGACGCCCTTCATCGCCGGCACGAACGGCTCGAAGATCTCGAGGCGGCATATCGGGCCGTCAGCGCGCCCCTGCCGCGGCGTCTCCAATCGCGAGGTCCAGGGCGTGCGGATGCGGCCGATGAAGACCAGACCGGCATCCTCCGTCGACGGCAACTCGATGGCGACTTCGCCCTCGCGGAGTTCGTTTTCGCGAACCATATTTCCTGTTCCTTAGCTTGTCGGAAGCGGTTTTAGCCCAACCACCACTTGCCGGCCAGCATGAAGACTTCGCCGGCAACAACGCCCGCAAAAATCGAGCGGCGGGTCAGCAGGAACACGACGAGACCGGCGCCGACGGCACCGTAGCGCAAGCCATCCGGCACGCTGGCGAGTGCGCCGGGCGGCTGGACCACGATCTGGGCGATGACGCCGGCCAGGATCGCGGTGGCGACCGCCCTCACCCAGACCAGCAGCTCGGAGCCCTCGTCGATGCCGCCGCCGAACCACAGGCCAAGCATGCGCCAGATCTGGTTGGGAATGACGCCGGCGACGAACAGCACGACCAGCGCCTGCCAATCGCCGATGAGTTGCGCGGCACTCATGCGCGCACCTCGCGCCACCAATGCACGCCATAAGCGATCGTGCCGGCCGCGAGACCGCTGACGAGGATGTCGAGGCCGGAGTTCATCTTCGCCGCCAGCGGATAGAGCAAAACCCCGAGCGCCAGCGCGACGACGTCGGCAACCTCGCGGCTGTTGCGCGCGGTCGAGAACAGGAAGGACAGCGGCGTCAGCAGCAGGATCGCGGCGCCCAATGTCTGGGTCAGGTTGGCGGCGAGGAAATAGCCGATCGTGTTGGCGGTCAAACACACCGAGACCAGGCCGAAGCCAAGCCCGTTGACGAAGGTAATGCGCCGCTCGCGCGGCACCTGCGGCAGGAAGCGATGGCACTCGACCCACAGCGTCACGGCGGTGAGATGCGCGGCGAAGAACAACTCGCGTCGCTTGGTCGTCGGCGTGCGCATCAGCGGCAGCACTGAGACCACCATCGGAAACAGCCGGATCGCACTCACGGTAACCGCGATCGCTGACTGGATGACCGTGGCACCCGAGCCGAGTGTGGTGATCAAAATGATCTGCGCCGGCCCTGCCCAGACGAACAACGTCGAGCACAGCGCCCAGAGCAGGCTGAAATGGCTGTCATGGGCGAGCGCGCCGATGCCGAGATAGGTCGCGAACAAGACGAGCGTGAGGATCGTCTGCGTGATCGACCGCAGCCCCCAGACGAAGGCGCGCCACGGACTTTGCCATTGAGAGGAATCAAGCGGAGGGAGTGCCACGGGAGCTTGGCCGAGGGTTGCGGAATTGTGCCTGCATAACGGGCAATGCGAGGCCTGACGTCAAGGAAGCCCGCGGCGGGGCTGGCATGCGCGAGGCACCGCCTACCCGCTCACACCCCTGTTCTTCAGCACGAAGCAGGCGCCGCCGGCTTTCCGGATGCGGTTGCAGAGATCGTCCGCCTCGGGACGCGTATCGGTGCCGATGCGCACCTGGTAGAACGCGTGCGACCCGCGGCTGCGCACCACCGAGCTCAGCAGGCTCGGATCGCGCTCGCCGATCACGGCGCTGAGGCGCGTCACGGCGCGCGAGTACATTGCCAGCGCCTTGTTGCGGTCGAAGCCGGCGGCAAGCTGAACGCCCCAGATCTTGGCCGCGGCGAGCTCGACATGCTGCTCGAGCTCGGCGACGAACGGGTTCGGCGCGCGCTTGAGAAGCGCCATCAGGTTCCGACAGCTCGTCGGAGGCGAACTCGGCGGCCCCTTGCCCGTACTGCCCGCCTTGGCCCATGTATCAACCGTCGCGCCGGTGATGGCGTAGACATAGTTGCGGGTCTGATCGGGCATGCCGCCGGTGCCCGCAAGCCACTCCTGAACCCGTCGCGGGCCGGCATTGTAGGCGGCCGCAGCGAGGCCGAGATTGCCGAACTGGTTGCGCAGCTCGCTCAGGAACTCGGCGGATTTCGGCAAAGCCTGAACCGGGTTGAACGGATTGAGCAGCCCGCGCTCGCTCGCGGTGCCCGGCATGAACTGCGCGATCCCCTGCGCCTGCTGGCCGCTGCGCGTGATGGGACCCACAGCGTCGGCCTGGAAGCGACTCTCCTGCCAGATCACGCGGGCGAAGAATTCCAGCGGCAGATTGGCGTCGCGCGCGGCGGCTTCAACGATCAGGCAGATGGATTCCCGTGTGTCGCTCTCGCGCGCATCCGCCGGCTTCTCCGGGGAATGCGCGAGTTCCTCGACGCTGGGGATAGCCACATTGATCTTTGCGGGCGAACTGTCCCATGCTGCGACCTCCATCGTCGAGACGAGCAACGCTGCGAGAATAAGTGATGCAAATCGCGCCAGCGATGCCCAAGCAACGCGGTGGCGGGCGGCGGCGCAGCGTGCAACAAGATGATCTGCCATATTGTGGCATCGTGTCATGGTTCGTCGAGTCGCCAATCTATGTTGTCTGACCTGCTTCTCTCAATGCGTTCCCCCGCTAACCGGATCCGTGCTCTCCTTACCCTCGCCGCGCTCGTCTTCAGCGTCGCGCAAGCCACAGCGCAAGTCGCGCCTCAAACCGTCTGGCGAATGACCACCGAATATCCGGAGAACAACATCTCCGGGATCGGGCTGACCACTTTCGCTGATCGCGTGACCGCGCACACAAACGGTTTCGTGACCGTGACCAACGCCTTCGACAATCAGCTCAAGATCAGCTCGGGCGAGATGCCGCACGCAGCGCTGGATGGCAAGATCACCGGTGGCGACGCCTTCGCGGGCGCACTCTCCGGCCTCGACCCAGTGCTCGGGCTCTCGACCCTGCCCTTCCTGATCCAATCGGTCGATATCGCGCACGCAGCCAATACGCGCGCACGGCCGCTCTATGAGAAGGCCCTCGCCGCCCGCGGTCTCAAGCTGCTCTATCTGACGATCTGGCCGGCGACCGGCCTCTGGTCGGACCGCACGCTTACAAGCGCCGATGACCTTCCGAACCTCAACCTGCGCGCTTACGATAGCAATTCCAGCGAGGTGATGAAGGCAGCCGGAGCCAACGCGCAATTCCTGCCGATGGACAAGGCGCTCGCCGGCCTGAAGGAGCATCAATTGAACGCGTTCCTGACCTCCGGCGACGGCGGCGCGGGACGTAAATTGTGGGACTTCCTGCCCTATTTCACGGCCATCAACTACGCGATGCCGGTGTCGATCGCCTTCGTCCGCAACGAGGCGTTTGATGCGCTACCAGAGCCGATCCAGCGAGAGGTGCTGGCCGCCGCAGCCGAGACCGAGCAGAGCCAACTTGCGCTCCTGGCGAACCGCACGTCCGAGAATTACGCGCGTATGCGCGACAATGGCGTCAGGATCGCCGAGCCTGCACCGCAATCCCTGGTCGCAGCACTCCGAACGGCCGCGATGGGCACGATCGCCGCCTGGGAGACCCAGGCCGGCGCAGACGCCACAGCGATCGTCGAATGGGCGAAACAGCAATGACGCAACGGCTCTTGACTTGAGACCCGATCCGACTAGCAACGGACCGGCAATTTCAACGCGAGCCGGCTCCTGATGGCGACTGTCTTTTTTGATCTCGATGGCACGCTCACCAACCCGAAACCCGGGATCACCCGCTCGATCCAGTACGCTCTCGAGCGACTGAGCCTCGCGGTGCCGAGTGAGGATGAACTGACCTGGTGCATCGGGCCGCCGCTGCATGCCAGCCTGAAGAAGCTCACCGGAACCGATGATTTGGCCAACCGGGCGCTGCTACTTTATCGCGAGCGTTTCAGCGAAATCGGCCTGTTCGAGAACGAGGCCTATGCCGGCATCACGGGCACACTGGCGACGCTTGCCGCGACCAGCCAGCGCATGTTCGTCGCGACCAGCAAGCCCGCGGTCTACGCCACCCGCATCGTCGAGCACTTCGGCTTGAAGCCGTATTTCGAGCGCGTGTTCGGCTCCGAGCTCGACGGCACGCGCGTCGACAAGCGCGACCTGCTCCGCTACGCGCTCGACGAGACCAGGGTCGATGCGGCCAGCTCCATCATGATCGGCGACCGCAGCCATGACGTCGTCGGCGCCCGCACCAACGGCATGACCGCGATTGGCGTGCTCTACGGCTATGGCAGCGAGGCCGAGCTCAGGGACGCCGGCGCGCATCACATCTGCGCCGCGCACCCCGAGGTGCTCGGCCATTGTGTTGCCTAAGCGCTGACGGTCTCCACCGCGGCCAGCATGCCCGTCTTCGGATGGCAGTTCAGATATTCGAAGAACTGCTCATCCGCGGTTGCCACCGTAACCTCATGATAGAGCCGCAGCTTCGCTGACGGCCCCAGCGTCGAGAGGTACTTCATCGCCGCGCCGAAGATCTTCACGTGGGTCGGATGGGATTCCGCCCAGCGCTCGAGCGCGGCGAGGCTCTTCCACCAGCTCTGACCGTAGGATTTTTCGCTCGTCTTGCCATCAGCCGAGAGCACCTGCATGTAGCGGTTGGCGTAGCAGCCGATCGCAAGCCCATCATCGCGCAGGAAGTCCATGCCCTCGCGCAGCACCGGCTCGACATCGTCGAGATAGAGCTTTCGCTCTGACGCCTCGGTATCGCTCCAGTCTTGCCCGGAACGGATCAGGCAGAGATTGTCGTGCGCCTTCACACGCAACCGTGCACCGTCGCGGATCAGCTCGGCATTCCCAGCCGGCGACATCGGATCCGTCTGCGACAGCGGAATGCGGTCGCGCATGCCGCCCCAATAGGCGTGTTCCTGCACCTCGCCGCTCATGCCATCCGCGATCACCGCAACACCTTCGGGCCGACCGAGCGAGGAGAACAACGTCTCGTGTCGCGCGACGGTGGGACGAAGCACCTCGATGAAGGTGCCGATGCCGTCTCGTTGCTTTCCGGTCCACGCCTCGCGTGCGGATGCAAACCAGGCGTCAAAGCTTGGGATGTCGTCCCAATAGGCCACCGAGACTACGTTCGTATAACCGGCTTGATCGACATAGTGCGCGCGATCCCAATGCGTGGGACCGCCCTCGCCGGCGAACAGCCGGGCGATTTCAGCGAGCGCCTCCGTTGCGGCGGCCGGCATCGCCCCACGATGCTGCACGCCGAAATAGGCCATCACGACGCGGCCGACCGCGGGCTTGTAGCGCGCCACAAACGAGGAATATGGCGGCTGGTAATCATCAGGCACGCGCTTGTGGCGCGTGCGCTGGGTTTCGAGATGCAGAGGAATTGCGGATTCCATGCTGGTGTCCTCCCTCGTCTCTCCGATCAACTCGCGGCCGCGCCAATGTCCGCGGGCTCGACCGTGTCGACGGGCAGCGCGAACTGCTCGACGCGCTGATATCGCTTCTTGTTGAGCAGCAGCCGCGTGACGTCGGGCCGCGAATAATGCCCGGCCGGATCGGCAGCGTTCTTGGCGACACCGATAGCGCCGAGATCGATCTCGGCAATCAGCAGCCCCTCCTGATCCGGCGCGAGCTTGTCGCCGATCTGGCTGCCGTCTGGGCCATAGATGGCAGCGAACCCGCCGCCGGCATGCAGCAACGCGTTCTTGTCGGGCCGGTCGCAGAGCTCGTCGATCATCGCCTGCGAGACGGTCGCGCAAGGCGCCAGCACGAAGCATGAGCCCTCAACCGCATAGACGCGCGAGGCCGCGTTGTTGACCTCTGCACCGAGGGCCGGCGCGAAGGGATCGTACAGCGAGAAGCTCGGCCAGGCCGCGACATGCACCTGCTCGTTCTGGGCGTACATCGCGTATTTCGACAACGGCTGGAGATGCTCCCAGCAGCACAGTGCACCCAAGCGGCCAATGTCTGGACGCGCATGGACCGCAAGATCGCTGCCGTCGCCCTCGCCATAAACCGTGCGTTCGGCGTGGGTCGGCCGCAATTTGCGGCGCTTGGCAATGGTCTCGCCATCGGGCCCGATCAGCCATTGCGCCAAATAGAGGCTGCCCCCGTCGCGCTCGGACAGGCCGATCACGGCTGTGAGCTTGGCCTTGCGGACGGCGTCGCGCAGCCGCTCGGCCTGCGGGCTGTCATAGGACAGCGAATTGTCGAAATAGCGCTGCACGAAGCCGCGGCCGATCGCCCAGGCCGGCGAGTCCATCCAGATGTGCCAGGGGTAACCGGGGATGAAGGCCTCCGGAAACGCGATCAGCTTGGCGCCCTTCTCGGCGGCCTCCTTGATCAGCGCGATCGACTTGTCGATCGAGGCGTCGAGATCAAGCCAGGCGGGCGCCGCCTGCACCACCGCAACCTTGTATTTCGGATGTTCGATACCCATTGCCGCCTCCATTGCCGGTTGATCCAAGACCGCGTCCGATGCAGTCTATTGAGCCAAGCTAGGCGGCCGCGCGCTCGACCGCCGCGGAACAAAAACTCGACTGGAAGGGATCGCCGCCCGGTACAGAACTTGCCTGCTGTCAGGCTGGATCTGCGCCACCATGCGGTTTGCTGGATGTGAAAGGGAGGCCTGCCGATGACTATCCAGTTCACGACAGACGGCAGCCCCGGCTTCCGCCGGCTCGCCCTTTGGCAGGACATCGTCTGCGACGTCTTTGTCGGGCTCGACTGCAAGTCGGACCTCGGCAGCGCGTTTCACGGGTCAGTCACGCAGGCTTCGCTCGGCAAGGCCGTTTGCTCCGAAGTCTGCTCCGATCGCCAGCACGTGTTTCGCACGCCGTCGCGCATCGCGCGTTCGGATCAGGATTACGTTCTCGTCGCGCTCGGCAATCGCGGCGATGGTGGCGTGGTGCAGGATGGCCGTGAGACCGTGATCCATCCCGGCGAATTCGCGCTCTACGACACAACGCGCCCCTATGAGCTGAAGTTCAGGGACACGTTCGCCCAAACCATCTTCAAAGTACCGCGCGAGATGTTGCAGCGTCGGCTCGGCGGCACCGAGACACTCACCGCGATCACTTTCGGCTCCGATTTGCCGGTCGAGCGGCTCGCCTATGATTTCATCTTCAGGCTTTGCCAGAGCGCGGACCGGCTGATGCCGAACAACGCCGCCGCCCTGTCCGAGCAGGCCGTGGATTTGTTGGCGATGGCGCTGAGCGAGAGGCTCGGCGGGACATCGCTGCCGTCCTCGACCCATCGCTCCGCGTTGCTGTATCGGCTCAAGGCGCATATCCGCGCACGCCTTGCCGATCCCGACCTATCGCTGACCGAGACCGCCACCTCGCTCGGCATCTCCTCGCGCTACATCAATGATCTCCTCGCTGACGAGGACACCTCGTTCCAGCGCCATGTGCTCGCCGAGCGTCTCGCCCAATGCAAACGCGACCTCGCCTCGCCCGTGCTCGCCCATCGTCACATCAGCGAGATTGCATTTGCGTGGGGCTTTAACGACGTCTCGCATTTTGGTCGCGTCTTCCGCGAGCATTTCGGGATGTCGCCGCGCGACTACAGGCAGAGCCAACTCCGGCACTGAACGCCCGTTGCGAAATTTCGATAGGCGAACTCACGGGATCTTCAGCACCGGCGGCGTAGAAATACCGTCCGTCCACCAAAGCTATCCCGGATCACCACATGTCCATTCTCGCTGTGATCAGCAGCAAGCGTCCGACCGAACTCGCGGACAACGACCGTATGGCGCCGCAACGACCGTCGACCATGCCGGATCGCGATGAAGCACTGGCCGTGTGGATCGAGGCCTTGATCGAGGGCAACTTCCTCGCACCCGGATACCCGGGCAGCGACCGCCTCTCCAATGCCGTCGCGAAGCTCGCAGCCAGGCTGGCTGACGATGCGTCGAAGAGGCTCGACGGTATCGTGGATCTCAACGTTCAAAGCAATGAAACCGCGATTTCCGCGGCCCGGATGCTGACGGCTTGTCGGGATGTCGACCAGAGGACCCAGGCACTCGCTGCTGCAAGCGAGGAGATGGTCGCCTCGGTTGGCCAGATCAGGGCCACCGCGGAAGATGCGGCCGGCAATGCAACCAAAATGAAATCGAGTGCCGAGCAAGGTATGGCAACCGTCCGGCAGGCCTCCAAGGAGATGGAACGTGTCGAAGCGACGGCCAACGAAGCCTCCGACAAGATCGTGGCGCTGAGCGCCGCCTCCGAGGAGATCGGCGCCATCGTCTCGTCGATCGACGCGATCGCAAAGCAGACCAATCTCCTGGCACTGAACGCGACGATCGAAGCCGCGCGCGCCGGCGAAGCCGGGCGTGGCTTTGCCGTTGTCGCTTCGGAGGTCAAGGCGCTTTCGCAGCAGACCGGCAAGGCGACCGAAGACATTCGTAACCGGATTCAGCGCCTGAGAAGCGAAGTCGAGCTGATCGTGGCTGCCATGTCGGACTGCCGGTCGGCGGCCGTCGACAGCAAAAATGTCGTCGCACAGCTGGGCGAGGAAATGTCTGGCGTGGAAAGCCAGACGACGACACTTACTCACGGAATGCGTGAGATCGCCAATATCCTCAATCAGCAGACCGATGCGTCTCGCGAGGTAGCCGAAGGCATTTCCGCGATCGCGGAGATGACCCAAGCCAATGTCGAGCAAATCAAGAGCATCTCCTCACAGCTCGACGTCGGCCAGGGTATCGCCGGCCGGCAACTGCAGGATCTTGCAAGCCTGTCGTTCGACAACAAGATCCCGCGATTGGCCAAGGCGGATCACGTCATCTGGAAGAAGCGCCTCGCCGATATGGCGGTCGGGCGGGCAATGTTGAAGGCCGACGAGCTTGCCGACCATCATTCGTGCCGGCTCGGCAAATGGTACTATAGCGAGGGCTCCCTCGCGGTGCGCAATCACCGGTCCTTTGGGCTGCTCGAAAAACCGCATGCCGAAGTTCATGCACACGGCAAGCGCGCTGCCAAACTGTTCGCTGACGGTGACCTCTCCGGCGCTCTCAAGGAAATTTCTCTCGTTGAAGAAGCTTCGGTCGAAGTGCTCAGGCTCCTCGACGATCTCGCGCGCTGAGATCCCCGCATTCGCGAGAAGATCGAAGGCGCGGCCGCCGCTGAGCACAACAGCGTAACGAGCCTGCAGCTCTTTGAAGCAGAGCGGCCATGTGTGCATGCGATGGCCGAATACGCCTGCCTGCATTACGATCCGCCCCCAAGGCCGCGCGCCAATCAATCAGCGGCCATGAGGAGCAGTTCGATGGAATACCGACGCTTGGGCCGGTCCGGCCTCATGGTGCCCGCTTTGAGCCTTGGCACGGGCACGTTTGGCGGCGTCGGCCGCCTCGCGGCGTGGGGAACGACCGACGCGACCGAAGCGCGGCGCCTGCTGGATATCTGCTTAGAGGCCGGCGTTTCGATGTTCGACACGGCCGACGTCTATTCGCTCGGTGAGTCCGAGCGCGTTCTCGGTGAAGCCATCAAGGGCCGCCGCGACAAGGTGCTGGTCTCGACCAAGGCGACCTTCCGCTTCGGCGCCGGCCCCAACGACATCGGCTCGTCACGGCAGCATCTGCTTGCCGCGATCGATGCTTCGCTCAGCCGGCTCGGCACCGACTATATCGACCTGTTCCAGCTTCATGGCTTCGACGCGATGACGCCGCCTGAAGAGGTGCTCAGCACCCTCGATGTGCTCGTGCGCGCCGGCAAGATCCGCTATGTCGGCGTCTCGAATTTCTCGGGCTGGCACCTGATGAAGTCGCTCTCCGTTGCCGACAAGCACGGCTTCCCGCGCTACGTCGCCAACCAGACCTACTATTCGCTGGTCGGGCGCGACTATGAGTGGGAGCTGATGCCGCTCGGCCTCGACCAGGGGCTCGGCGCCGTGGTGTGGTCGCCGCTCGGATGGGGTCGTCTCACCGGAAAGATCCGCCGCGGCCAGCCGAAGCCCGAAGTGAGCCGCCTGCCCCAGACCGCCGAATTCGGCCCGCCCGTACCAGACGAGCACGTCTATCGCGTCGTCGAGGCCATCGACGAGGTCGCCAAGGAGACCGGCAAGAGCGTGTCGCAGATCGCACTGAACTGGTTGCTCCAGCGTCCGACCGTGTCGACGCTGATCATCGGCGCGCGCAACGAGGCGCAGCTGCGCGAAAATCTCGGCGCGGTCGGCTGGTCCCTGACCAAGGACCAGATCGCCAAGCTCGACGCCGCCAGCAAGGTGACGCTGCCCTATCCGTACTGGCACCAGCGCGGGACCTTCTCCGACCGCAATCCGCCGCCGGTCTGATTAGCGTCAGCGCCGGTTTGATTTGAGCTGAATCAACCCGGCGCGGAAGCGTAGTGGCATCGTGTGGTCTTGCGAGGCCGCCCGATGCGCCGATTTGCCATGAAGGCCCTGTTCACAGCCCTCAATCTCGACCGCGCCGAGCGGACGCGGATCGACTGGGATCGCCGCGTCCTGATTTTCTCCACGGCAGTGACGATTGGGCTCATAGCGCTCTACTTCTACGGCAAGGCGACCTCACGCTGGTGAGCCCGCGAGACGGACGCTGATCTATGCCCGTAGCGCCGGGAGACCTGCTTCGGGCACAGGAACCGCCCGTGTCCTGCCGGGTTGCGACGGACAGCGCAATTTCCTAATCGAGGGGATACTCACGGCTCGAATCAAGCACGCTTCCACCATGTCGTCTGTCCCGATCGAGCATGCCGACGGCCTGCCGCAACCCCAGCGCAATCAGGCAATCCTGACCATTGCGCTCGGCATCACCATGGCCGTCGTCGACAGCGCCATTGCCAACGTCGCGCTGCCGACGATCGCGACCGACCTGAACGCAAGCCCCGCCTTCTCGATCTGGATCGTCAACGGTTATCAGCTCGCGATCACGATCTCGCTGCTGCCGCTGGCTTCGCTTGGCGAGATCGTCGGCTATCGCCGCGTCTATCTCGTCGGGCTCGTGCTGTTCACGCTCGCATCCGCCTTCTGCGCGCTGGCGCATACGCTGCCGCTGCTCACAATCGCCCGCATCATCCAGGGCTTTGGTGCCGCCGGCATCATGAGCGTCAATTCGGCGCTGGTGCGCTTCACCTATCCACGCAGCCTGCTCGGGCGCGGCATCGGGCTCAATGCACTCGTCGTCGCCTTCTCCGCTGCGATCGGGCCGACGCTCGCTGCCGGCATCCTTGCGGTTGGCAGCTGGCCCTGGCTATTCGCCATCAACGTCCCGCTCGGCGTGGTGACCCTGGTGCTGGGCCTTCGCAGCCTGCCGCATACGACGCTGGCGAGCCATTCGTTCGACTGGCAGAGCGCGGGGCTCTCGGCAATCACCTTCGGCGTCGGCATCGCCGCGATCGACAGCGTCGGCCACGGCGAGGCGACGATCACCTGTCTCGTCCAGTTCGCCATCGCGATCATCGCCGGCGCTCTGCTGATCTATCGCGAGACCCATATGAAGTCGCCGCTGCTGCCGGTCGACTTGCTGCGCATCCCCGTCTTCGGGCTTTCGATTGCGACCTCGATCGCTTCGTTCTGCGGCCAGATGCTGGCCTTCGTCGCAATCCCTTTCTACCTCCAGAGCCGCTTCGGCTATTCGGCCGTGCACATGGGCCTCCTGATCACGCCATGGCCGATCGCGGTGGCCTTCGCGGCGCCCCTCGCCGGCCGCCTGGCCGAGCGTTATCCGGCCGGCCTGCTCGGCGGCATCGGGCTGACGCTGTTCGCCTGCGGCCTTGCGGCGCTTGCTTTCCTGCCTTTGAGCCCGACGCCGCTCGACGTTGTCTGGCGGATGGCATTGGCGGGCTTCGGATTTGGCCTGTTCCAGACACCGAACAACCGCACCATGATCGCAGCCGCACCGCGGGACCGCGCCGGCGGCGCCAGCGGCATGCTGGGCACGGCACGCCTGCTCGGCCAGACTACCGGAGCCGCGCTGGTGGCGCTCTTCCTCGGCCGCTATCCGGTCGAGGGAACACGGATTGCGCTCCTCACCGGCGTTGGATTTGCGCTCTGCGGCGCGATGCTGAGCATGCTGCGGTTGTCACCCGCCGGAGCGCGCGGCGCCGAACACGTCCGCGTGCAGGACGACCAGCGCCTGCGGGGGGAATAGCAGTCACCCACGCCCAGGTTACCGCTGCTTCCACGCCCAACCTGTGCGTGGCTTAACTATCTGGACCAATGACGTATTGCCCTCCCGTTCTGGTTGCGCTTGACTGCCCGCGGGGAATAAGGGGCATTTCATGCGTTCATTTGGAATTGTGGCGCTCAGCGTCATGCTGGGCGGCTGCGCGTCTGTCACGCGCGGCACAACTGAAAACATCAGCATTTCATCGACACCTTCAGGCGTTGAAGCTGTCGTCAGCGGACTCGAAGTTCCAACCACGTGTGTGACGCCTTGCGCCGTGGTCGTGAAACGGAACGCCGACATCTCGATCACGTTCCAGAAGGAAGGCTACGAGCCGCAGATCGTACCGCTCAGCCGGGACATTCCGACCGGAGGGGCCGCAGGCTTTGCCGGCAACCTCCTGCTCGGCGGGGTCGTAGGCATGGGCGTCGATGCCGCAACGGGCGCGGCAACCGACCACAAGCCGAACCCGGTCATCGTGACGATGCAGCCATTGGCTCCGCCTGCCCGCGCGCGGCCGCCCGCGCCGAAGAAGCCGCGGCCGCCGGCTGCGACAGCGCCCGAAGCCGGTACTTAGAAGCCCGCATGGCGACGCAAACAAAAAAGGCCGGCTCTTCGGCCGGCCTTTTCGACTCATGATGCGCTGATCAAGCCTTGACCAGCGGGCCCTTCGAGGTCGGCCCCTTGGAGCCGCCGGGACCACCCGGCTTGTTGGGCTTGCCCGGCGGGCGCTTGCGGGTGCCGGGCAGCTTTTCCTGCTTCGGCGTGACCGGGCCCTCGACGAACTCGAAGCCGATCTTGTCCTTGGTCTCGTCAGCTTCGTCCTTGACCAGGACAACGCGAACGTGGCCGCCGCCCTTGAGCTTGCCGAACAGCACCTCGTCAGCCAGCGGCTTCTTGATGTGCTCCTGGATGACGCGAGCCATCGGCCGCGCACCCATCTGCTCGTCGTAACCGTGCTGGACCAGCCAGGTCTTGGCAGGCTCCGACAGCTCGATGGTGACGTCGCGGTCGCCAAGCTGCGCTTCGAGCTGAAGCACGAACTTCTCGACCACGGTGCCGATCACCTCGACGCTGAGATGGCCGAACGAGACGATGGCATCGAGACGGTTGCGGAATTCCGGCGCGAACTGCCGGTTGATCGCCTCGTGGTCGTCGCCCTCCCGCTTCGAGCGCGTGAATCCGAACGCCTGCTTGGCGAGATCGGAAGCACCCGCGTTCGTGGTCATGATCAGGATCACGTTGCGGAAGTTGACCTGCTTGCCGTTGTGATCGGTGAGCCGGCCGTGGTCCATGATCTGGAGCAGCACGTTGTAGAGATCGGGATGCGCCTTCTCGATTTCGTCGAGCAGCACCACGCAATGCGGATGCTGATCGACGCCGTCAGTGAGCAGGCCACCCTGGTCGAAGCCGACATATCCGGGAGGCGCGCCGATCAGGCGCGACACGGTGTGCCGCTCCATATACTCCGACATATCGAAGCGCAGCAGCTCGACACCCAGCGAGGCCGCCAGTTGCTTGGCAACTTCGGTCTTGCCGACGCCGGTCGGACCCGAGAACAGGTAGCAGCCGATCGGCTTCTCCGGTTCACGCAGGCCGGCACGCGCCAGCTTGATCGAAGCGGCAAGCGACTCGATCGCTTTGTCCTGTCCGAACACGGTGCGCTTCAGAGTCTGCTCGAGATGCTTGAGCACCTCGGCATCGTCCTTGGACACGCTCTTCGGCGGAATCCGCGCCATCGAGGCGATCGTGGTCTCGATCTCCTTGATGCCGATCGTCTTCTTGCGCTTATTCTCGGCGACCAGCATCTGCGCCGCACCGGACTCGTCAATCACGTCGATCGCCTTGTCGGGCAGCTTGCGGTCGTGGATATAGCGCGACGACAACTGCACCGCCGCCTCGATCGCCTCATTGGTGTACTTCAGCCGATGGTAGTCCTCGAAATACGGCTTGAGGCCCTTGAGGATCGCGATCGCGTCCTCGACCGTCGGCTCGTTGATGTCGATCTTCTGGAAGCGCCGCACCAGCGCGCGGTCCTTCTCGAAGTGCTGGCGATATTCCTTGTAGGTCGTCGAGCCCATGCAGCGGATCGTGCCCGAGGCGAGCGCAGGCTTGAGCAGGTTCGACGCATCCATTGCGCCGCCCGATGTCGCGCCCGCACCGATCACGGTGTGGATCTCGTCGATGAACAGGATGGCGTTGGGATGCGCCTCGAGCTCCTTCAGCACCTGCTTGAGGCGCTCTTCGAAGTCGCCGCGATAACGCGTGCCCGCGAGCAGCGTACCCATGTCCAGCGAGAACACGGTCGCGGCGGCCAGAACCTCCGGCACCTCGCTATCGACGATGCGCTTGGCGAGGCCCTCCGCGATCGCGGTCTTGCCGACACCGGCCTCGCCCACGAACAGCGGATTGTTCTTCTGGCGGCGGCACAGCACCTGGATCGCACGGTTGATCTCGGAATTGCGTCCGATCACCGGATCGATCTTGCCGTCACGCGCCTTCTTGTTGAGGTTGACGCAATAAGTCTCGAGCGCCTCGCCCTTTTTCTTGGCGTCCTCGGTGCCCTTGGTCTCGGTCTCTTCGTCGACGCCGCGCACGGGCCGCGCCTCGGACACGCCCGGCCGCTTGGCGATACCGTGGCTGATGTAGTTGACGGCGTCATAGCGCGTCATGTCCTGCTCCTGCAGGAAGTACGCGGCATGACTTTCGCGCTCGGCGAAGATCGCGATCAGCACGTTCGCACCGGTCACCTCTTCGCGACCGGAGGATTGCACGTGAATGACCGCGCGCTGAATCACGCGCTGAAAACCGGCGGTCGGCTTGGCGTCGTCGGCGCCATCCGTCACCAGATTTTCGAATTCGGTTTCAAGGTAATTGACGAGGCTCGTGCGCAGCTTGTCGAGATCAACGCTGCAGGCACGCATGACTGCGGCTGCATCGGAGTCATCGATCAGGGAAAGCAGGAGATGCTCAAGGGTCGCGTACTGGTGATGACGCTCGTTGGCGATCGCCAGTGCACGATGCAGGGATTGTTCAAGGCTTTGAGAAAAAGTCGGCATTCGCGTCCTCTATGGCCCCCACCATCATGATCGCCATCGCCCGGTCAGGCAACAACAACCTTTGTCACATATAGTTATACAAGACCGCGGCAAAAGACCGGTTCCGCGACTCGATAGGCATTACGCGCCTACCGCATTCTCGATGCAAAACCCGTTCCGATTTGGGCAAAACTACCCATTTGGGCAGGATCGGCGCCGGCACTGATTTCGCCGGATTACGGCGCAATATGCGCGGACATCACACAGCGCACGAACAGAACCAATCTAAAGAACTCTGGAATCGAACGCGCAGTTACTTCTTTTCCATCACGCATTGAAGCGGGTGCTGGTGCTTGCGGGCGAAATCCATCACCTGCGTCACCTTTGTCTCGGCAATCTCGTAGGTGAACACGCCGCACTCGCCGATGCCATGATGATGGACATGCAGCATGATCTTGGTTGCAGCCTCGACGTCCTTCTGGAAGAATTTCTCCAGCACATGCACGACGAACTCCATCGGCGTGTAGTCGTCGTTGAGGATCAGCACACGGTAAAGGTTCGGCCGTTTTGTTTTCGGCTTGACCTTGGTGATGACGGACGTGTTCGGACCCGTCGGGCCACCGGAACGGTTCTCGTCGTTGCTCATTCGGGGAGCGTAAGCGGCGGTCGCCGCGGACAGGTCAAGTCTGGAAGTCAGTTGCGGCATGGCTCAGGCGTTCAAATTCCCCACGGAAGCGTATGACGGTTTGCCGCGCGGCCCCGCACTTCGGGGCCTCGCGCTGGCGCGCCGGCGTTTTGGATCGCCGCTTCCAGCCCGCCCGGGCAAAGCCGGATCGGCTGCAAGGAATATGGGCCTGCCCCCGGCTCGCCGCAAGCGTGCAAAGAATCCGCTGCGGCCGCGACAATCCCGATTCCCGGTCCAGACGATCCTGGACAAGGTTAATCAATCCGGACTGATTTGACAAAACTTCCTACCGGCCCGTTCAGGGGGTGTTGACCAGGAACCTGACGCCGACGTGACCGCGGCGGTTTGGCACACGAATCTCCCGTTTTTCTACGGAGGAGTTTACCCGGCATTCAAGGCTTTGGCGCGAAATCGGGCAAAACCACAGATCTCGGGGATCGTCATGTTTCGCCTGCCCGTTGTCAGCCGTATCGGTCGACAGCTCGCCCGTTTCGCCGCGGCCGAGCAAGGCAATATTGCGGTGATCTTCGCCATCGCGCTCGTCCCGGTCCTCGCCTTCGTCGGTGCGGCCGTGGACTACAGCCGCGCCGTCCAGGCCCGCTCCTCGATGCAGGCCGCGCTCGACTCCGCGGCGTTGATGCTCTCCAAGGACCTGTCGTCCGGCGCTATCACCACCGACCAGCTCAGCAGCAAGGCAACTGCCTATTTCAACGCGTTGTTCACCGACAAATCCGCGCTACCGACCGTCACGGTCGCCGCGAGCTATACCGCCAGCACGTCCCTGGGCTCGACGATCCAGCTCAATGGCAGCGGCAACTACACGACCACCTTCATGAAGATTGCGGGCTTCCCGACGATGGGCATCGACGCAGCATCGACGAGCGCCTGGGGCATGGTGCGCATGCGCGTCGCCATGGCACTCGATAACACCGGTTCGATGGCCCAGAGCGGCAAGATCGGCGCCCTGCGTACCGCCGCCAGCAACCTCGTCGACCAACTCAGCACGCTCTCGAAGACCAATGGCGACGTCTACATCTCGGTCGTGCCCTTCGCCAAGGACGTCAATGTCGGCAGCACGAACTACAACCAGTCTTGGCTCGACTGGACGGACTGGAATTCCGCCAATGGCTCCAGCACCTGCACGGCGCGCAACAGCTGGGGCCAGTGCACCAGCACGACCTGGACGCCGGCCAACCACAACACCTGGACCGGTTGCGTGACCGACCGTACCCAACCCTACGACACGCAGAGCACTACGCCGACGACAAGCAACGTCGCCACGCTGTTTCCGGCCGACGAGTACTATGAGAACGGCCAATATTACTGCAAGACCGGCAATAGCCCGCAGCTTCAGCCGATCATGCCGCTGAGCTACGACTGGACATCGATCAAGACCACGATCAACAACATGCAGCCGACCGGCGGCACCAACCAGCCGATCGGATTGGCTTGGGCATGGATGACGCTGCAACAGAGCTCGCCGATGAATGCGCCGGCGCTCGACAGCAATTACACCTACAAGCAGGCGATCATTCTGCTGTCGGATGGTCTCAACACCGAGGATCGTTGGCCGGCCTATGGCAACGGCAACACGCAGTACAACGGCTCGATCGACGCACGGCAAAAGATCCTGTGCGACAACATCAAGGCCCAGGGCGTCACGATCTACACGGTGCAGGTCAACACAGGCTCCGATCCGACCTCGACAGTGATGCAATACTGCGCGAGCAGCTCCGACAAGTTCTTCCTGATCACGTCGGCCAACCAGACTGTCTCGGTGTTCCAGAGCATCGGCACGTCGTTGTCGAAACTGCGCGTGGCGCGCTGATCGAAGCTATCGCGACAAACAAAAAAGCCCGGCTGGATCAGCCGGGCTTTTCGATTCCAGGAATTCGGAAAATTACTGGGCGGCCGGGGTGAACTTCGACACGACCGTCTCGACCGGCTTGAACGCCTGCTTGGCGAGGTCGCTGTAGAGGCCGGCGATCTTCTGCGATTCCGCGACGAAGGTCTCGTAGGCGGAACGGGCGAAATCGGTCTGGGCTTCCATCGCCTTGTCCAGCGACTTCACGCCGGAAAGCTTCTCGACGAAGGACTTGGTGTCTTCAAACGACTTCTTCGTGTAGTCGCCATACGCGCTGGCGATCGCCTGGAGGCCGTGCTGCACGGAGGTCGCGGAGGCAACGCACGTCTCGAAATGCTCTTTCCCGTAGTTCTGGAAGTCTTCAACCTTGAACATCTTGGAATCCTTTTCCCTGGCTCGCGTCCGGAAGCCCCGGCTCCCTGACTCTGCCCACAATTAGTGCAACGCACAAAAAAGTCAAGAATATTGTGCGACGCACAAAAATACATGCAAGTTACGGAGACTCCCGGGCTTTCCCGCAAGGTTTCCTTAAGCTTTTGGAAACCGCGGCCCCCTACCCTGATTCCCTGGACGTGTTCGCCTTCCGCAGACGGTCAAAAGCCGTTTGAGAACATCACCTTAGCCAGAATAGCGGTTCAGGCCCAACGTTCCCCGCAGTGAGCACCAGCGGAGGGACAGCCTGAGCAGGTAGTGATCCCGGGTCCGCAGGGCACAATTTCGCCTCACGAGCCGGTGATCAAGTCATAAACGGGGACGGGGTTCCATGCTTCGTAGCAACTGGTCTTCCTCGCGCTTGGCGCGGGTTGGCGTTTTCGGGCTTCTCACGGTCACGACGGCCGTCATCTTCACAACCGATGCTGCCGATGCGCGGCGCTATCGCCGCCACTACGCGCACCACCGGGTGCAGCGCGAAGCATCGTCGGAGAGTTCCAGCCCGAAATTCGCGTCGATCATCGTCGACGGCAATTCAGGCGCGGTGCTGCAATCGACCAGCCCCGACGGACTGCGCCATCCCGCCTCGCTCACCAAGATCATGACGCTGTACCTGCTGTTCGAGCGTCTTGAGTCCGGCAAGATGAAGCTCGATACCGAGATGCCGGTGTCGCAACACGCCGCCGATCAGGATCCCACCAAGCTCAATCTGCGCGCCGGCCAGACCATCCGCGTCGAAGACGCGATCAAGGGTCTTGTCACCCGCTCCGCCAACGACGCCGCTGTCGTGATCGCTGAAGCGATCGGTGGCGATGAGGACGATTTCGCCGCGATGATGACGCGCAAGGCGCGCGCACTCGGCATGTCCAAGACCGTCTATCGCAACGCCAACGGTCTCCCCAACGATGAGCAGGTCACGACCGCGCGCGACCAGGCCACGCTCGGCCGTGCCATCCAGGAGCGCTTCCCGCGCTACTATCGCTATTTCTCGACCACCACGTTCAGCTGGCGCGGCGAGTCGATCCGTAACCACAATCATCTGCTCGGCAGCGTTGAGGGCGTGGACGGCATCAAGACCGGCTACACCCGCGCCTCCGGCTTCAACCTCGTGACCTCGATGCGCCGCGGCAACCGCCATCTGATCGGCGTCGTGCTTGGCGGCCGCAGCGGCGGCTCGCGCGATGCCATCATGCGCAACCTGCTCGCGGAGAATCTCGAGAAGGGCGCGACCTCGCACACCGTCGCCGCGGTGACCGAGCGCACTGGTGCCGACGCCAACACCGAAATTGCCGATGCGTCCGATACCCCGGCCCGGCCCGCTCCGCAGGTTCAGGTCGCAGCTGCTCCGGCCGCTGAGGCGCCCGCGCCGCGCCCCACCTCGCGCCTGTCGGCGCTTGCAGCTGCAACCGCGGCGATGCCGCCGGCGCAGCCCAAGCCTGAAGCCAGGCCCATGGAGTCCAAGATCGAGCCCGCGCCTCTCACCAATGGCGTGATCTCGAGCCAGCCGCTCTCGCTCATTCCGGGATCGTCCGAGCCGATGAAGCCGGTCCGGGTCAAGACGGTTCAGGTCAAGGCCGGCGCGGTAAAGGTCGCCTCCGCCGCTCCGGCGCAGGTCGCCGCCCCGCAGGTCACGAATACGATTTCGGCCCGCAACGAGGTCGCAGAGACCTCCGGCGCCGTCGTCGCCAGGGCCGACATCGTCAACAAGCCGGAGCAGGCCCGAGCCGAAATGCCGCAACAGCCGGCTGGCTTCGGCACTGGCAACGGCGTCCTCGGCGTGCTGCCGGCGGCCACCGCTGCGGCCCCGGCGCCCGCCCCGGTCGCCAAGCTCGCCTCCGCCGATCCGGCGCCGCAACCGATCCAGATGGGCACCACCAAGCCCGCCGTCACCCATAGCGGCTGGATCGTCCAGGTCGGTGCGCTCGAGAGCGAGAGCGAAGCGCAGCAGCGCATTGAAGCCGCCCGCAGCTCCGCCCGCGGCCTGCTCAGCAAGGCCGATCCGTTCACCGAGCCGGTCGTCGCCAGGGACAACCGCAAGCTCTACCGCGCTCGTTTCGCCGGGCTCGAGCGGGACCAGGCCGAAGCGGTGTGCCGGACGCTGAAGCGTGCCGACATCTCCTGCATGACCGTTCGCAACTGATCTTTTCGTCCCTTCCAGACAAAATGCCCGCGCCTCGCGCGGGCATTTTTGTTTTTGGGATGGAGTGACGCCGGAAGCTGTTCCGCGACAACCTCTCGTCAAGAATTTACGGTTAAAACTTTCCTCAAGGGATCGACCACGCCGACAATGGCGGGCATCGGGGCGACGGCAAACAGAGCAAGCGGAGCTCGCGCGGTACGGGCGTTTGTGGCGTGGTGCCGGAGTTAGCCGTGATGCGTACGAAGCAGAGTATCCTTGGCCTCGTTTACCCGAGCAGCGAGGTACGTCGAGCCCCCCTGGTCGGGATGCAGTTTCTTCATGAGGGATTTGTGCGCCCGGCTGATGTCGTCGCGCCCCGCCCCCGGTTGCAGGCCAAGGATCTGATAGGCCTCCTCCGCCGTCATTTTGCCGCTCGCCGCCGTGCGGCGCTGCCCCCCTGCCGTGTCGCCCTGCGCGTTTTGACGCCAAGCGGGAAACCGGCGGTCGAGATAGCTTTCAAGTAAAGCTACGCTCTCGGCGTCGAACGCCGGGACCATCGCCAGCAGGCTTGCCAGATCGAACTCGTCGAGATTTCGCCCGGCATACGGCCCGGCGACGATCTGGCCCGAGAGCTGGCCGGACTCGTGATCGAGGCGCATGTCCAGGAATTGCGAACGCACACGCGAGGCCTGACCGGACGAGCGCGTTGCGCCGCCGCCGAACAGGCCCCCGATATTGCCGAACCCGGAATTCGCCAGCGGTGCCCAGCCGAGCAGCCCGGCGCCGAATATCCCCAGCGGAATCGCCACCGCTAGCTCACCCCGCAAGCCTGTGAAGGCCGCCACCGCGAGCGCGACCACCCCGCCGCCGAACTTGATGGTACGCGCCAGCACCGCCGGATTGGCGGAGCGGAACATCTGCAGCAACAGATAGAGCGTGATAACAGCGATAACGCCGGCGATCAGGGTCATGGCGTGAATATAGTCGCCCTCTTGTCAAAAAGCATGGTGTCCTTCGCTCCGTCCACGATCGGAGGGTGACACCCGAGGTTTGACTCCGGCACTCTCGGCGGTAACGAGGGTCGCATCATCAACGCAAGAATGATGATGAGCTTTTGGGGAAGCGATGAGCAACGGATTCAAGCCACCGATTGTACCGGCCAGTTTCTTCGGCATCGTCCTTGGACTCGCAGGTCTCGGCAATGCCTGGCGAGCCGCACACCAAGTCTGGCATTTGCCGGCAATCGTCGGCGAAATCGTCCTCGGCTGCGCCTCAATCGTCTGGGCCGTTCTGATCACGCTGTTCGCGCTCCGCTGGATTGTTGCGCGCGCCGTGTCGCTCGCTGAAGCCCATCATCCGGTGCAGTGCTGCTTCATCGGCCTCGCCGGCGTCTCTACCATGCTGATCGCCCTTGCCGCCGAGCCCTACTCCAGGCTCACCGCCGAGACCCTGTTTGGCCTCGGCTCAGCGTTCACACTAGGCTTCGCGCTCTGGCGCACGGGGTTGTTGTGGCGCGGCAACCGCGATCACACTGCAACGACGCCAGTGCTGTATCTGCCGACTGTCGCCGGTGGGTTCGTCGCGGCCGGAGTCTCAGCAGCGCTCGGTTACCCCGATTGGGGACAGCTTGCGTTCGGCGTCGCGCTGTTCTCCTGGTTTGCGATCGAATCCGTGCTGCTGCACCGTCTTTACAC
>JAEWHT010000317.1 GCA_023387695.1 Pseudomonadota bacterium
CGGTAAGGCCGACGGGTCATTGATCGCCCTTCCCTATGGCTTTGACTACCACGTCGATTTTACCCTTGCAGCGAAGCAAGACAGCCGATCGATCGATCATAACGGCGCAATCCTTGGCGGCCAGGCCGGCCCAGGGGATCTGATAAACGGTGGCTTCCCACGCGCTCGCTGCGGGGCAAAGCGCGACGATGAAGGCCAGAGCGACGAGCCGCGTCATGCCGCTGCCTCAGTCTGATGGAGGAACAGCTTCATCGCCTCTATCAATGTCGGATTCAGATTGCAAAAGCCCGCCATGACGTTCCAATCCCGCATGAGCCGGCATTTGTTTTCGATGCCGAGATGTCTCATCTCATCGAGCATCGCCATCGTCGTGTCGCACGCTGGCGTCACGGCCTGCATGGCCTCTAGTGAAAGTATCCCCCGCACGTACTTGTTCAACAGTTCGAGGAAACTCAGGCGCAGATCTGCCGGCATCTGCTGCTGAAGCACGCGCTTGACCATGCTTATGTTGACCAGGTCGTACCAATAGCCGGGGGGCGTATGCGCCAAGAGGCTTTCATCTTTGCTCCAGGTCATTTGCCACAAGGCATGATCTTCGATCTCTTTGGGTCTGATGATCACGAAGCCTCCTTTTGTGGGGTCACGTCGATCATCGACGGGACGCCGGCGCGCGCGGCGAGCGCCAGGATGCGCGCCATCACTTCCGCCGTCGCCTTCATCGACGACGAGGCCTCGTGCTCGACCGTGACCTTGTGCGTCGTCTCGACCGGATGCAGACGATCCAGCACCATCGCGATTCCGCGGGCGTGGTCGCGGTGCTTGGGGTCCTCGACGAGCGCAGCCAACGCGCGAATGGCGCGCGGCGCGGTGGAGCGGATGCGCTTCTGGTCTTCCTCGTAAATCGCTCGCTGCACTCGCTCATCGTGGGCGAGACGGGACGCGATCACGGCCATGGTTTTCGGGGTTGACGTCGAGGCGCCCCACCCGGCCATTCGCGCCGCCTTCACCTGAGCGCCGTGACCCGGTTTGACCTGGTAGAGCGCGCGCACGAATGCGCGATGCCGATCTGACGGCAACGCCTTCATCGCCGGGCCGTCCTGGACCTCGACCTCAGAAATTGGCGCGAGCTCTCCGGTCATGAGCTCACGACGTTCGTGGTGATGCTGTGACCGCCCATCGGCACGGTCCATCGATACCCAGTGGCGGCCGCCATGGCCTTGCCCTGCTTGGTGCCGCCACGCTCGGTCGAGATGAACCGAATGGGCGGGTCGAGGCTCCGCCAACCGGACCCGGGGATGAATTGCTGCAGCTCCGGGGGATCGACGAGGTCCGCGACCGTGCCGCTGAGCGACGCTGAGATGGTCGTTCCGGTCAGCGAAAACGAGCCGGAATGTGTGGTCAATGCGCTGTGAGACTGCGTCGTCATGTTTTGCTCCGATCTAAAACGCCGTCAGGTTCAGGTTAGGCATGCCGCCCAGGGCGACTGCCCGTCCGGCGGGTGAAAGACCGGCTCGTTGCGCGGCCTGCTCGCGCTCTCGGCGCTTGCGCTCTTCGTCCGCCTCGCTCTGCACCTGCTGCGACAGACCGCCTCCGAGGCCGGAGGAAGCCATGAGCGAAGTGCCCGCCGCCGAAAAGCCGTTCATGACGCGGCCGCCTCTTTGATCGGGCTGGTCAGCACGATGTTCGCGTTGATCATCGCGCGCACAGCGGCCGGTTCGCCCTTCAGATAGGCGTCGCAGAACTGCCGGTTTTCCATCGCCTCACGCTTCCAGCGGGCGACGCGATCATGCTCCTCGCAGGAGACGGGCTCGTTGGCGATCAACTGCCGGATCGCGCCGTCATCGATGCCGTCGGCGCGCAGCGCGGCAACCGTCTTGACCCGCGCGACCTGTCCGCCCTCGTTGATGTCATCGAGGTGGCCGGCCATTGCACGGTCGACCGGCGAACCGGCCTCGGCGTGAGTGTCGGCGACGGCCTTCTGAATCTCGTCGAACCTCAGGCCGCCGGGAAGCGCCTTGCCGTTGCTGCTGCCGTGCGCGCCGCCATGCTCGATGCCGTTCAGGAACCAAGTATCCTTCAGCATGATCGCCAGGTTGTCCCGCGCAGGCGTCGCCTTGCGAAAGTTCGCGGTCATGGCCTCGAGCTCGGCCGTGGCCGCTTCGGGCGACAATTCCCCGATCGTCGTTACACCCCTGCTCATGCTCTGCCCCCTTGCTGCTGTTGAGGTTCAATCGCCGCGGCGAGCACATGACGCACGAAGCTCGACAGCGTGCGCTGCTGCTTCTCGGCGGCCGCCTCGACGCGGTCCGCAAACTCCGGCTCAACGCGCGCGCCGATCAGTCTCTTGTCGGTCTTCGCCATGAATCTCTCCGATGGTGTCCGGGAAAAGATCGTGCTGACTGCAATTTGCAGCAATGCACTGATGGAGAGCGGGTGGTGAAGCTTTCCGGCGGCGCGGCGCCAGTCTCTTCCGAGCGCTCGCGGCCCTGGCGCGATCCTCGACGAAGGTGACCTTCGCGATCCCGAGCGCGAGCGCCTGCAACAGCAACGGCAGCGATTTGTTGCCGAACCCGCGAATGCGCGACGGCGCCATGAGTTTCGCGACCGCGCAGTCGGTGAGGCCGGCGTACCTCTCAACCTCGCTGTACGTCGTGCCGAGCTCGGCGATGCGATCGCGGATCAGCGCGCGCAACTCGGCCTCGGTTGCGACAACGGTCGGGCGCATCACCGGACACCCCAGTGTTTGCAAATTGCAGCACTGAAGTCTGGAAAGGACGGCGCGAAATTGAGCGGGGATGTCGAACAGCGTGCCGGCGCGGCGTTCTGGGGGTACCCCACCCCCGCCCCCCCTTTGTTGAGGCTCGATCCCGAGCTACAGGGATCTCCGCTTCGCCTGGTGTTCGCGTTTCGCCGCGCGCGCGCATCCCAAACTGTTAGACACGCTACGCTGCGCCCATAAATCCCTTCCCGTGATCTTCGATCATGAGACCGCTCGGTGCAAACCACTGAAATTGGTTGGCTTCCGACGCAGCCTCGATCGCGTGTGGGCAACATGTGGGCAAGTGCCAATGCCCGCGGATGACTCTGGCGAGCCCGCTGACGCGTTTTGCGTGCTGGCTGGTGCCGGACGATCCGCGAGCCACGCGAACGCACGAGCGAGTCTGCGGCACGATCTGGCGGGCATCCTGCGTCGCTGGCATTGAACGCTGCTTTTGGCTGCCGATGCTGCCGCCATCGAGCCCGCCAGGCCGATGCTAACACATGGGCGGGGGCAACGAGGTCCTTCTCGCCTGCACCTTCGCTCTGCTGCCGACAGTCTAAGCGGTGCGCCTCGACGCGTCGCCGGAGGCAGAGCGATCGCGGCGCAGAGCGGGTGAGACGGGTTACGCGCGAGGCTGGGTTGCGCCATTGATGCGCCATGCGAGCAATAGGCAATAGCGCGCACTTTTGCGCTATGCCTTGCCCTAGGGAAAAATCAATAATGGCGCAGCATCGGCCGCTCCATTGATGCGCTATTGATTTTGGGGCAATGGCGCACGTCATGACGGGCGTTTCCCTTGGCAGACGCGAAGGCCCTTGAGGGGCTTGCGGGTAATCGGGTCGTCGTAATCTTCCGTGATCAGGACGCCATTCTTGACCCACGTCTTCACGATGTCGCGGCATTGCGGCTCGGTGCGATCGGGGCAATGACGCTGCACGACCTGCCACGCCGCGCGATCGGCGGCCTTGGATGCGTTGGAATAGCGCTGGCCGCTCGACAGGCCGGACTCGATCTCGTCGAGCGCGGCGTTGAGCTGAGTGCTGCTGAGACCGTCCCACGTCCTGGGCGGTTGCCACGGGATCACCGTCTGCACCTCGTCGCCCTGTGGATAGTCCGGCGTTCCGTTCTCGAGCCGCACGCCGATCAGCTTGAACCAGGTGGCCTCGCCCGACGGGGGCGCGATGTTGACCTTTGAGCTGTCCAGGCGGATGTAGAGGCGGCGCTCCTCGGCGGGGATGCCAAAGGTCTCGCCCTCGCTGTCCGCCATCCTGGTGAGCGTGTACATGAGACGGCCAGCGTCTCGGGCAGCGCTTGCGCCGCGGCCAGCGTCGGCATCGCCGGCGGTCTGAAGGCCTTTCTTGGTGTGGTGCGGGACGTCGACCGCGATGTTGAATTCGATTGCCAGTTTGACCAGCAGGCCGCAAACGAAGTCCATCGCGCCGTTATCGTTCTCCTCCATGCCGTGGAGTTTCACGAAAGGATCGAGCCCGAGCAGATCGATCCCGCGCGCTGCTATCACCTGGCGCAGCATGGCCTCCAGCGGGCCGGCCGCGCGCGCACCATCCTTCATGTCGGCGAGCTTGACGCCCTTCGGGGTAGCGCAGAAAAGCCAGCCCTTGAGGTCGTCGGGCGCGATCTCGTGGTGAATGCGAGCCGCGGCGATCCGGCGCTGGAGCTCGCTGTCGTCGTCCTCCAGGCTCAGCAGCAGCACCCGGCAACGCTTGAACACGTGCTGACCAGTGAGCGGCCGCCCAGTAGCGAGCGCGAGGTATTGGAGCGTGCGCAGCGCCGTCTTGCCGGTGGCGCCTGGTGCCAGCAAGCCGGACAGAAAGCGGCGGCAAAACTGATTGCCGAGCAGCCATTCCCGCGGAGGCGGCACATCAATAATTTCGCCGGCATCCCACTCGTTCAAGCTCGGCGCCGGCGGCGCCTCGACGGATTGCGTGCGCTCAACGTCGGCTCCGTCGGGGATCTCCGTTGGTGGCTGCCACCCATCGTCCGGCGGCTCACCACCGATACCGACCTGCGCGAAGGCCAGCGCTACGCTGCTGCGCTCAAGCATTTCTGCTCCCAGAGTTTGTGAAGATGCGGGGCGTCGGTGGGATGCGCGGCAAGCCATTTGGTGAGGTCGTGGGCGCTACGGTTGCGGACGACGAACCAGAATGCATCCACGGTGGCCTGCGGCGGCCGGTAGGCTGCTTTTTTCACCGGTGCCGGCTCGTGACGCGGTTCAGCGGGCGTAGTTTCTGCTGCGGGCAAACCGGCAATAAGCCGCTGCACCTCGTCCTGACCGACTTCCTCGATAAGGCCCCAGCGCTCGGCGAGATACTGAAGGTTATCCACCGCCGTCTGCAGCGATATCCAGCCTTCCGCAAAATACCAGGCGTGATGGTCGCAGCACTCGACGAACTCGGCGATCGTTCCGCGCGCGACCTGCTCCGTGGGGGAATTGCTGGACGCGCTATGGCCTGCTATCGGCACGGTGTCGGCTTTCTGGCAAGTTGGTCGGCAGGTTCTCAGACATGGCAAAGGGGTCGGTGCCTGGCAGCACCGGCCCCTGTTTCATGCGGCCTTGTTGGGGGCGCGCTCCTGGGCGCGCAGCCACTGCGCCGTGCTGGTGATCTTGTAGAGTGGCGTGCGGCCGACTCGAGTTACGGGCGGCCCCTTGCCATCGAGCTCCCAGCGGATCAAAGTTTTTTCCGCAATGCCAAGCTGATCAGCGAGTTGAGGGCGGGTAAGGTAGTCCTTGAGGAGATCCGTCGTTGCTTCGATCATCACCAAATGTCCCGTTCGTAAACTGTTGCGGGACAGTGGCGGACAAATCAGGACACCGGCAGCGGAGACCTTTTCAGTTCAAAACCTACCGTAGCTTTTGCGGTCTTAGATTCTACAGGTCATCCTCATGGATCGTCAGGTCGACCGGGCCATCCCACGTCCCCAGCGCCATCGCTGCTGTGCGCTCGCGCTCCAGCGTCCGAATGAAATCGTAGACAGTGGCATAGGAGGGGCGCGGCCGCGGTGTCAGCTGCTCGCCAAGAGGTAGCGCTAGATTTTCCGCCACGATCTCGCGCGCCAACTGTGACTTATTTCGTGGCCGCATGCGGTCGAGGCGTTCAAGTATTCTCCAGCCCTTAAGTCTGTTGATCTCATTTTTTCCAGGAGGCGCCGCCCAGCGCTTGAAGAAGCCGCGCGCTCTCTCGGTGCCGTGCGCTTCTTCGATCTCTTGAAAGAGCAGCATGACGCGCATTACCGCGCCGGCTTCGCTCGCAACCGGATTGGTTTGCAGAAAAAGCTTCAGCAGGTTCTCGGACATTTCACGCGCTCCGGGCCATCGGCGTGACGTTCGGCTGAGGATTGAGGATCAGGTCGACCAGGCCCGCGAGTTTGTCGAATGCGTCGCGCTTCTCCGCAAGGTAGGCATAGCGGTCATATACGCCGCGAACGCCGCCAATCACGTGTCCTAGGCAACGCTCAGCGTGGTCGGCAGGAACGCCGGCGCGCGACATCAGCGAACGGCCGGTACGGCGCAAATCGTGAAGGACCCAATGCGGCATGGGTTCGCGCCCCGCTTCCTTCCGGACCTTTGCAATCGCCTTGTCGAGCTGTCGCTTGGCTTTGCTGAAACCGGTGAAGCCCTTGGCGCCGGCGGTGGTGGTGAATACGAACCTGGAGTTGCCTTTGGCGCCGGCAGGCTTCTCGCCGATGAGCTCGCGCGCGGCCGCGCTGAGCGGCACGATGTGGTCTATTTCGGTCTTGTAGCGATCTGCCGGAATCGTCCACTCGGATCCGTCGAGCTCGCTGGAATGCATCAGCGCCGCCTCGGTGCGGCGGGTGGTCGTCAACAGCAACGCCTTGACGAAGCGCGGATAGCACTCAGGCACATCCTCGACGACGCTCAAGCCGGCCCAGAGGTCGCGCAGCTCCTCGTCGTTTAGGATGCGATCGCGCGAATTGTTATTGACCTGCCGGAGGCCCTTCACGATGGGATTGGTGAAATCTTCTTCGCGGGCCTGGAACCAGTTGAAGGCCTTTCGCAGGTACGCCAGCGTCCGGTCGGCCATCACGGGTCCGCTTTCGTCCTCGATCGCGTCGAGCATATCGACAACATGCGACCGGCGAAGGCGCCCCTCCCCGAACACGGGCAACTCCCCGATGTCGGGAGCGACGAGGCGCCGGAACGTGCTCTCGTATTGATCCGCACTTTTTAGCTGCGCTTCCTTCCGGCAGTAGCGGTCGACGAACATGTCGAGCAAGCCCGGGTGCTTCTGCTCGCGATCGGCCTCATCCTGATCGGGATCGTAGGCACCACCGATCTTGAGGCCTTCGGGATTATCGCCATCTTCCATCCGTCTGGTGCGCTCGGGCCGCGGATCCTCCCGCTTGCCTTTAGCGAGGTCCTTGGCCAGCTTGTCAGCCTTCACAATCGCGTCGCGAACGGTAAGCGTACCGCCCAGGGCGTTCTCGTCCCAGCGGCCGAGGGTCTCGAGATATTTGCGGCCGGCCACCCGGTGGAAAAAGACGAAGGCTTTGGTGCCGCCCGCGGTCACGCGCACGCCAAATCCGGCCGGCGCTTTCTTACCCTGCAGTGTCGCACCGCTGAAGAAGTGGACCTTGTTGCCCTTGACAGGTGTTGGCAGCGCGCCGACGATTTTCTCACTGATCTGTTGCACCGAAACCACTCCCCGTGTGGGCACTGTGTGGGCACATCGAATGTCATTCGAATGTCCGCGAGTGGACTCCGAATGTCACGGGGTGTCAACAGAAAGCCTAGAAAAAACAGCGGAAAACGCTGCCAACACGAGAAACAGACTCTCCATCAATGGGTTAGAGGGATGCCTCGTTTTTGACTTTTAATCACGGGGTCCTGGGTTCGAGCCCCAGCGCGCTCACCAATAAAATCAATCAGTTATTGAAAAATGCAATGGCCCGCTGGATACCCGGGTAGCGTATGGGGTAACGCTATCGCGCTTTCGCCTCGCCGCAAAGTCTCTGGTCTAGCTTGCCCTTTTGAGCCGGTCGCGGCCGCTTCTTACCAAGGAACTGGCGAGCAGAACGTGCAAAACGGACGCTATCTTTCGGGCCAGAAGCGGCGGAACCGCATTGCCAACCTGGATGTATTGTTCGGTGCGATTGCCTTTGAAGAAGTAGTTGTCGGGAAACGTTTGCAGACGCGCAGCCTCCCTGACCGTCAGGCTGCGGCACTGGGCGGGATCGGGGTGAATGAAATAGTGGCCGTCTTTGGAAATATGACTTGTGATCGTCGTCGCGGGCTGCTTCCAGACCTGAACCCGGAAACGATCGGCGAACTTGCCTGACTTCCAGTTCCTGTGGTCGGGAGCAAGTTCACGCGGGAAATCAGTTGCCTTGGGCGAGGCACCCGTGACCCGCCCGTACACCGCCGCAAAGAAATAGCGCTTGAGATCGGAAACCATGTGGGCTCGCGTCTCATGATTGGGAAATCGCTTAAGCCTCGTGTCAACAAGCCAGCGCTTAAGCTCTCTTGGACAGCGAGTCCCCACGTAAACGTAGCCCCCACCCGAGCGACTGTAGCTCCGGCTCGTCCTCGCCAATGCGACCCCAATCTTTGTGCCAAGCTTGCGAAAGGCCTTGGCCTTGCCTCCGTCAAGGCGAACGGCAATGTCGGCGACCTGCCTCATCACAAGTGACGCCTCGCTCTTCCAGTTCTGCTCATCGTCTCCGATTCGACTCAGTCCGCTCCGCAGCTTCGGCATGCCCCTCAGCACGTCCTGAACAGCAACCTTGACTTCCGATTTCGATAGCAGAACCTCATCCAGATCGCCCTCAAGGCGACCTGCGACATCGCTGCGAATCCCGACGATGATGACGCGATGCCGACACTGCGGAATGCCGTGGTCTTCAGCCCTCACGACGAAATCAGTAGCCAAGGGATGGCCCACGCCCTCGAACAGGACCTCACCCGATCTCGGCACAAGCGGAACAAGCCGATAGGCGCCGTTTCCAACACGACCCAGATCATCGAGGACTTGGTCAAACACCCGCTCCCCGTCGACCGACGACGAGAGCAACCCCTTTACGTTCTCCATCACGAACATGGCCGGCATCAGCCGCTCCAGAATTCGGATGTATTCCTTGTAGAGGAAGTGGCGGTGATCCTCGCGCGCCTCGTAGCCTTCCGTGCCCCTGTTGCGGGCGCGGCCCACGAGCGAATAGGCTTGGCAAGGCGGCCCGCCAATCAGGATAACGCCGTCGCCGAAGCGCCTGCGGATTTGCCGCAGACGTTCATCGATCAGAACGGTCGCCCCTTTCGATCCCAATTCGAGTTGCAGGGTTTCCTGAACGGAATGAGCCCACTCCCTAGGGTAAAGCGCACTCCAGTCGGGTTCGTCGATTTCCCCGTTGAGAAAGCGGTAATACTCTGCAGGAAAACCTCCATCGAATTGCCGGAGGAAGCTGCGAAGCCTCAGAGTAGCAAACGCCGAATCCTCCTTCTCGACAGACAGCACGATGCGAAAGGGGCGAGCGCCGTTCGCCGTGCGAACGCTTGAAAAGCCTTCTGCGAGCCCGCCGGGCCCGGCAAACAAATCCACGACGGCAAACTCGGTCGACATGCACCCTTCCCAAGACTCGTGCGCGTGAACCATAATCGAACAACCGCAGACCGAACACCAGGAAAAGATTGGGAAGTCCTTCGTGGCTGATAATGTCGACAGGATAACGCGCTCACGCATGATGTCGGCCATCAGGGGCAAGAATACCAAGCCGGAGCTTGTACTTCGACGCGCGCTTCACGGCCTTGGTTTAAGATTTCGACTGCATGGTCCGGGACTACCCGGAAGACCGGATATCGTGTTCCCAAGGCATCATGCCGCCGTTCAGATCCATGGATGCTTCTGGCACCGGCACGATGCCTGCCAGTTTGCGACCACTCCATCATCAAACATCGAGTTCTGGAGCACGAAGTTCGAAGAAACGGTGAAGCGCGACAAACGCAACCTGATGGCATTGCGCCAATTGGGCTGGCGAGTCGCAATCGTCTGGGAGTGCGAGATCAACGAGAAGGGCGGCGAAGCCATAGCAGGCAGGATCGTGAAATGGCTCGCGTCAGCTCGCCCAGACTTGGAAATCCCCACGGCTGGTCGCAGGGGCTCGGGAAGCAAACCGCGACCGGTACGAAGAAGAGGCCCCCCCCTATCCTCCGATTGAGCTCGGGAGTGCCAGCAAGAGATTGTCGTTCGCGAGTCTGCGGGCTCCCGCTTGTGCGGACCCGCGCTAAATTTGGGGACTGACCGGGGGACCGGTAGGAGGGCCCGTGTCGAAGAGTTGAAAAGCTTGCTCAAACTCAAGTACAGGTTGACGAAACCTGTTCGGCGTGTTGGTCGTGGATGCAAGGGCTTTTGATAAAAAGCAGGTGTTCGCTCCGCCGTCCAACTTGGACTTCGGGATGGATTGCCGAGAGTTGGATAAGGTCCGGGATTTCGGATTGACGAGATTTGAGAGACGCAGGACGGAAGATGCCGGATTGGCTGCAACCAGAATTTGACAAGTACCGTGAATGGATCGATGCCGAGAGAGCCCGAGATCGGCCCTGGCCAGATATCCTTCTCGGCAAGGCGAACAAAGCGCTCGATACCTGGCTAAACGGTCTCGTGGAGTACGGTGACTACCCCTCCTTGGGCAACACGCCTGAAGCCCGAAAGACAGCCTGGGAAGCCATCGTCGCTGGCAAGAAGAAGTGGGAGGAGGAAGCTGCCAGGAACGGATGGGTGCCGGTGGTAGTAGGTCCGGACGCTGCTGACCGTGAGGTCACCGTTCCTGTAGACCCCAGAAGTTCGTGGCAGCTCTACCGAAAGTACCTTCTAAATAGCTCCTTCAGACAGGAGTCAGTCGACTCGATCGAACGCTCTACGATCCGCATCCTGCGACGCCTGCGATGGGAAACGTGCCAGCCCGAGGAAGCGGTCAAGGGTATGGTCGTGGGGCATGTGCAGTCTGGAAAGACGGCCAGCATGGCGGGCCTTATCTCGATGGCCATGGACTGGGGCTGGAATCTCATCATCGTTCTCACCGGGACCATCGAGAATCTGCGGCTTCAGACCAACGAGCGATTGATGGCCGACCTAAACCGGGGGGGCAATCTTGGCATACGTGCAGTCCTCCGGCCAAGCCTGCAGTCCGGCATCGGTGATCGCTCGCAAGATCTGGACTTTCGGCAAGGCTCCAATCAGCGGCACCTCATCGTGTCGCTCAAGAATGTAACGCGGTTGAAAAATCTTAAAAGATGGCTCGAACGCGATTCCGGAATTCTTGCAACGATGCGCGTACTAATCATCGATGATGAAGCCGACCAAGCCAGCATAGACTCGAGCCCGAGGGACAAAGAAGAGCGGACCCGCATCAATCAGCTCATAGTCGATCTCACGCGCGTGAATGCAAGATGCGTGAACTATGTCGCCTACACAGCGACGCCCTATGCCAATTTTCTCAACGAAGCTTGGTCGGAGAGTCTGTACCCACGCAATTTCATTGTCGCTCTTCCGCAATCCACGGAACATTTCGGACCGAAGCAGATTTTCGGCATTTCAGGAACGGAGAGCGAAGGAGGCCTTAACATCGTCCGCGATGTGCCGCCAGATGACCTTCGTGAGAGCACAGCAATCGCACCGCCTCCATGCATGGACCACCTCCATGATTCCCCGGAGGCTCCCCTGCCCCAAAGTCTTAAGGACGCCGTTTCTTGGTTTCTCTGTGCCACAGCCGCGATCCGTCATAACGGCGATTTCAGGAAGCCGGTTAGCATGCTCGTGCATACCAGCTCACGACAGATTCATCATGCGAACGTCGCAACTGCTATCAAGACATGGCTCTGCGACAAGGAAGTCGATCATCTTTCCGCCTGCCGGCAGGTATGGACTGACAGGACCGCTGATATTTCCCTAAAGCAGTTCAGGGCAAAAATGCCGGACTGTGTACCGAAAGGCGATCTGGCAGACTATCCAGCGTTCGACAGCCTCATTTCGCATATACGGAAACTTCTGGCGCAGATCACCCACATTGACATGGAAGATACCAGCGGCGGACCCGAGCCTCGTTATCATGACGGAATACATATTTGCATCGACAACTGCGCCAATAACGGAGTCAACGACGAGGGTGAGCACGTCCGGCTCCTTTACCCTAGACGGGAAGCGTTGCCCGGACTCGGCGACGCACCAGCTTTTCTTGTTGTAGGTGGAAGCACTTTGTCTCGCGGGCTTACAATAGAGAACTTAGTCAGCACCTATTTCCTTCGCAGCGGTTCACAGATGGATACGCTTATGCAGATGGGTCGCTGGTTCGGCTTTCGTGCGGGCTACGAGCTTCTTCCACGTATCTGGACGCCAGCAGATACCAAGAGCAAATTTGTCTTCATGGCCGGAGTCGAACAGGAGCTGCGCGAAGAGCTCGCACTTTTCCAAGACGGAGGCAGGGATCCCGCCGAATACGGCCCGCGCGTCAGAGTGCACCCAAGCGCATCTTGGCTGCGTCCGACCGCCGCCAACAAGATGAAGGAGATACAGGGAGCGAGATACGATTTCAGCGGCACGAACAAGCAGCTTACCATCTTCCACGCGCACAAGGACGATAAGGCTCTGCTCAGCAAGAACATCGATCGGGCCAACGAATTTCTCACGGAACTTGGTCCGGGCAAACCGGTAAAGTCAGCGTTTGCCTGGTTCGGCGTGGACTTTGCGAACGTGCGCAAATTCCTTGAAACGCATGACTTTCAGGGGCGCGCGAGGTTCTTCAAGGAAATCCAGCCCTTTCTCGACTGGTTTGCCGAGAATGAAGGCAGTTTCCAACGCTGGAACGTTATCGTTGCCGGCCGAGCTAAAAGTCATCAGGCAGAGGACAACTGGCGTCTTCCCTCGGGTCAGATCATTGGGAAGATCCGCCGCACACGCCTTAACGCGGCATCGGATGCGAGTTCAGTATCGATTGGCGTTCTACGCGATCCAGGCG
>JAEWHT010000377.1 GCA_023387695.1 Pseudomonadota bacterium
GCATCTGCTGCTCGCCGCCGGAGAGCGTGCCGGCCTGCTGGGTGTGCCGCTGCTTCAACACCGGGAAGTGGGCATACATGCGCTCGATGTCGGAGACGATGCCGGCACCGTCCTTGCGGGTGATGGCACCGAGCTGAAGGTTCTCCTCGACCGTCATCGTCGTGAAGGTGCCACGGCCCTGCGGCACATGGGCGATGCCGAACCGGACGATGCTCTCGGTGGAGCGGTTGTTCAGCGGCTTGCCGTCGAACTCGATGCCGCCGGTGGAGCGCACCATGTTGCAGATCGCGCGCAGCGTCGTGGTCTTGCCGGCACCATTGGCGCCCAGCAGCGTCGTCAGCGAGCCCTCGTTGAGCGAGAAGGAGAGACCATGGAGCGCCTGGACCTGGCCGTAATAGGCGCGCAGGTCCTTGACGTTGAGCAGCGTCGTCATTGGTCCTTGCTCCCGAGATAGGCCTTGATCACGTCGGGGTCTGCCTGCACCTGGGCGGGCGTGCCTTCTGCGAGCTTCTTGCCGAAGTTCAGCGCGACGACGTGGTCGGCGATCGACATCACGAGGCCCATGTGGTGCTCGACCAGCAGCACGGTCATGTGACGCTCGTCGCGGATTTTGCGGATGAGGTCGCCGAGGACGTAGACTTCCTCGTGGTTGAGGCCGCCGGCGGGTTCGTCGAGCAGCAGGATCTTCGGGTCCGCAGCCAGCGCCCGCGCCAGTTCGACGCGCTTCTGCGTGCCGAAGGGAAGGCCGGAAACGGTGGTGTGGGCGACCTCCTCGAGATCGAGATAGGCGAGGATCTCGTGCACCTTCTTGTTCACGCTGCTTTCGCTGCGGCGAATCCAGGCGAGGCGCAGCGAGTCGCTGATGATGTCGGAGGAGGTGCGGGCGTGGGTGCCGACGCGGACATTGTCCATCACCGAGAGGTTCGGAAACAGCGCCACGTTCTGGAAGGTACGGCCGATGCCGATCTCCGCGATCCTGTGCGGCGGCCGCTTCAGGATGCTCGTGCCTTCCATCAGGATGTCGCCGGACGACGGCTGGTAGAGGCGGGAGAGGCAGTTGAACAGTGTGGTCTTGCCGGCGCCGTTGGGGCCGATCAATCCGAGGATCTGGCCCTTATGCATGTCAAAGGACACGCCGTTGAGCGCGACGATGCCACCGAACACGACGCTGACGTCGCGAACGGCGAGCAGGGGCGATGTCCCCTGCGCGAGCTGTGCCTGCGTCATGTCGTCTCGCCCACGGACTTCAGTGGGCGACGGAGCGATGTGAACCGCTCCCGATGATGACAAAGGCTATCTGAATCCCTCGGCCACACGAGCAACTTTTCCTCCTGATTTCAGCTTTTTGCTGACGTCTTTTTTGGATTGCGGCATCAAACCCCCAAGTGCCGCTTCGATGTTCCTTACCATCGCCAGCAGTCGGGGTCCAATGTCGTTGATCAAACGCTCTTCCGTGAAGCGGAATGCGGGTGCACCGCAATTGAATGCGTAAGGACCGGTTCCATCGTTGAGCCTGAGCGCGACGCCGGCGGCGCCGATGTCGTCGTGCCAGTCGCCAACGGACATTGCGAAACCGTATTTCGCAACCGTCTCGCCCGAGCGCTCCAGTCCGTCGCGCATCTTGGGCCAGCGGCTGCCGTAATGTTCGCGCAGGATCCGCGTCAATTCGGCGCGATCCTCGTCGTCGAGCGCCCAGAAATAAGCGCGGCCCATCGCGCTGGTTGCAATCGGCACGCGGGAGCCGACGTCGAGTTGAACGCCGACCGTCTCGCTGCCACGGCTTTGCCCGAAATAGATCATGCTATGGCGGTCGCGACCGCCGATTGCGACGGCGCCGCCGGTCGCGCGCATCATTTCCTCGCGGAACGGTTCGGACAAATGCCGAACGCCGAGATTGGCGAGCGCAGCGTAACCTAGCGCCATTGCGGCGGGCGCCAGCTGATACTTCTCGAAACGGGGGACGGGTGTCAGGTAGCCGAGCTTCGTCAGAGTGTAGGTCAGACGTGACACTGTCGGCTTCGGCAGGTTGGTGCGGGAGGCAATCTCCTGATTGCCGAGAAGTCCGTCGCTCGGTTGGAATGCGCGCAATACGTCAAGCCCGCGGGAAAGCGCGACGACGAAATTCCGATCGGTCGCTGTCTTCTTTCCTGTACGCTTCATCCCTGATCTGCTCTTGCGCGGAGTCGTTGACAAGCCACGTGCTTCAAAATAACCCTGCCGTCAAGATGCGGAATTAAATTCCGCACCGCGAAATCGAACAAAAAGTAAATCCCCACCAAGGAGGGAATTCCGTGAGCGAAGTGGTCAAGCTTGAGCGTCATGACGAAGTCGGGATCGTCACGGTCAACAGTCCTCCGGTCAATGCGCTGAGTGCCGCAGTCCGTGGTGGGATCCTCGAGTGCATGAAGGCCGCCATCGCCGATCCCGCGATCAAGGGCATCGTGCTGACCTGCGCCGGCCGCACCTTCATTGCGGGTGCCGACATCACCGAATTCGGCAAGCCGCCGAAGCCGCCCGGCCTCAACGAAGTGCTGGCCGAAATGGAGAATTCGCCGAAGCCGATCGTGGCCGCGATCCACGGCACGGCGCTTGGCGGCGGCCTCGAGGTCGCGCTTGCCTGTCATTTCCGCGTGGCTGTTAAAGAGGCAAAGCTCGGCCTGCCCGAGGTGAAGCTCGGCCTGCTGCCGGGCGCCGGTGGCACCCAGCGCCTGCCGCGCGCCGTCGGCCCCGAGCTCGCGGTCAAGATGATCGTCGGTGGTGATCCCATCGGTGCGGCCGAAGCGCTCAAGGCCGGCCTGATCGAGGAAATCGTCGAAGGTCCGGCCTCCGGCGGCGAAGCCTTCGTCCGCAAGCTGCTTGCCGAGAAGCGCCCGCTGCGTCGCCTGCGCGACGACGATTCCAAGATCGCAGCTGCGAAGGCCGATCGCTCGATCTTCACCAACGCAGTTGCCGCCATGACCAAGAAGTCACGCGGCCTGGAAGCGCCCTTCGCAGCCGCTGACGCCGTCGGTGCGGCGATCGACTTCCCGTTCGAGGAGGGCTTGAAGAAGGAGCGCGAGGGATTCCTCAAGCTCCTGACCAGCGACCAGTCCAAGGCTCAGCGCTATGCGTTTTTCGCAGAGCGTGAGGCGAACAAGATTGCGGGCGTCCCTGAAGGCACCAAGTCGCGTCCCGTTAACCGTGTTGCCATTCTCGGCGCCGGCACCATGGGCGGCGGCATCGCGATGTCGTTCGCCAATGCCGGCATCCCCGTCACGCTGATCGAAACCGGCGAAGAGCAGCTCAAGCGCGGCATGGGCATCATGCAGAAGAACTGGGAAGCAACCGCCGCGCGCGGCGGCATCCCGGCTGACGCGCCCGCCAAGCGCATGGCCCTGATCAACGGTGTCGTCGGCATCGAGAACGTCGGCGACGCCGATCTCGTGATCGAGGCCGTATTCGAGACCATGGCGGTGAAGAAGGAAGTGTTCGGCAAGCTCGACCAGTACGTCAAGCAAGGTGCCGTGCTCGCTTCCAACACCTCCTACCTCAACATCGACGAGATCGCGAAGGCGACCAAGCGTCCGCAGGACGTGCTCGGTATGCACTTCTTCTCGCCGGCCAACGTCATGAAGCTGTGCGAGATCGTGCGCGCGGACAAGACCGCACCGGATGCGCTCGTGACCGCTGTGTCCATCGCGCGCAAAATTGCAAAAGTGCCGGCTGTGGTTGGCGTCTGCGACGGCTTCGTCGGCAACCGCATGCTCGCCCAGCGCGGCAAGCAGTCGGAAAAGCTGCTGTTCGAAGGCGCGCTGCCGCAGCAGGTCGATGCTGTCGTCACGAAGTTCGGCATGCCGATGGGACCGTTCGCGATGGGTGACCTCGCCGGCCTCGACATCGGTTGGCGCTCGCGCAAGGACCGCGGCATCAAGTCGGAGATCGCGGACGCGCTGTGCGAAGCAGGCCGCTTCGGCCAGAAGACCGGGAAGGGCTACTACAAGTACGAGGCGGGCAGCCGCTCGCCGCTGCCCGATCCGGAGGTCGAGAAGCTGATCGACGAGACGCTGCTGCGTCTCGGCCGCAAGAAGCGCATCGTCAGCGACGACGAGATCCTCGAGCGCATGATGTACCCGATGATCAACGAGGGCGCGAAGATCCTCGCAGAAGGCATCGCGGCACGTCCCTCCGACATCGACGTGGTCTGGCTCTACGGCTATGGCTGGCCGATCTATCGCGGCGGCCCGATGTTCTGGGCCGACACCGTCGGCCTCAAGCACATCGCCGATCGCCTTGCCTTCTACGCCAAGGAGACCAACGACCCGAGCCTCGAGCCCGCGCCGTTGCTGAAGAAGCTCGCAGCCGAAGGCAAGACCTTCGCGTCGCTGGCCGCCGAGTCGAAGGCGGCTTGATGGAGCTTTGCGCTCCAATTCTCAGTCATTCCGGGGCGCCCGCAGGGCGAACCCGGAATCTCGAGATTCCGGGTTCGATGCTTCGCATCGCCCCGGAATGACGGTCTGTGATTTAAGGAAGCAATGACCCATCCCGGCGAACAGTTTTACCCCGAGGGCGTGCATTGGGACGACACCATCGTCCAGGGCACGCTGCCTGACCTGCTCGCGACGGCCGCGGCAAACTACGGCCCGCGCACGGCGCTCGAATTTCGCGATTCCCCGATCACCTACACCGAGCTCGCCGGAATGGCTGAGCGCGCGGCCGCTGCGTTCCTGCGCGCCGGCTGCGGCAAGAACACCTCCGTTGCGTTGTTCCTTGGCAACACGCCCGATCATCCCGTCAATTTCTTCGGCGCGCTGAAGGCTGGCGCCCGCGTTGCGCATCTGTCGCCGCTCGATGGCGAGATCGCGCTGACGCACAAGGTCTCCGACTCGGGCTCGCGCCTGCTGGTCACCTCGAACCTGCAGGCCTTGTTGCCGACTGCGCTGAAATTCCTGGAGAAAGGGCTGATCGACCGCCTCGTCGTCTGCGAGGACGACACTTGGGGCAAGATCGGCACGCCGCAGGCAGCAATCCCGAACGACCCCCGCATCGTCACCTTCAAGGCCTTCGTCGAGGGCGCGCCGCTGCCGGCGCAATGGCCTTCTGTCGCGGTCGATGACGTCGCGCTGCTGCAATATACCGGCGGCACCACCGGCCTGCCGAAGGGCGCCATGCTCACGCATGGCAATCTCTCGTCTGCCGTGTCGATCTACGACGTCTGGGGCAAGCCGGCACGTGCGGCGCGCGGCGACGTCGTCGAGCGCGTGATCTGCGTGCTGCCGCTATTCCACATCTACGCGCTGACCGTCGTGCTGCTGTCCTCGCTCCGGCGCGGCAATCTGATCTCGATCCACCAGCGTTTCGACGTCGAAGCCGTGATGCGCGACATCGAGGTCAAGCGCGCGACCTATTTCCCAGGCGTGCCGACGATGTGGATCGCGATCGCTTCGCTCCCCAATCTCGACAAGCGCGACTTCTCCTCGCTCAACGCGATCGGCTCCGGCGGCGCGCCGCTGCCGGTCGAGGTCGCGAGCTTCTTCGAGCGCAAGGTCGGCAAGAAGCTCAAGAGCGGCTGGGGCATGACCGAGACTTGCTCGCCCGGTACCGGCCATCCGCCGGTTGGCCCGGAAAAGCCCGGCTCGATCGGCCTGATGCTGCCCGGTATCGAGCTCGACGTCGTCTCGCTGGACGATTCCAGGAAAGTGCTGCTGGCCGGCGAAGTCGGCGAGATTCGCATCAAGGGCCCGAACGTCACCAAGGGCTACTGGAACAAGCAGGCCGAAAATGCGGAGTATTTCTCCGACGGGCGCTTCCTGACCGGCGACATCGGTTATGTCGACGCCGACGGCTATTTCTTCCTGGTCGATCGCAAGAAGGACATGATCATCTCCGGCGGCTTCAACGTCTTTCCGGAGATGTTCGAGAAGGCGATCTACACCGTTCCCGGCGTGCACGAGGTGATCGTGCTCGGCATTCCCGACCAGTATCGCGGTGAGGCCGCCAAGGCCTTCATCAAGCTGAAGCCGGACGCAATGC
>JAEWHT010000423.1 GCA_023387695.1 Pseudomonadota bacterium
CGCACCACCAGGTCGCGATGTGCGGCATCTTCAGCTCTTCGCCGAGCAGACGACGGCTCAAGGCCGGCAGGAAGCCGAGCAGCGCCCTCGCCTCCAGCACGCCGGAGCCCGGCATATTGGCGACGACGACGCCGTCCTTGCGCAGCACATCGATCAGGCCGGGCACGCCGAGATGCGAGGACGCATCGAGCTCGAGCGGATCGAGCGAATTGGAATCGACACGGCGCAGCAGCACGTCGAGCCGCTTCAGGCCTGCGACCGTGCGGATGTGGACACGGTTGTCGCTGACGGCGAGATCGTCGCCTTCGACCAGCAGGAAGCCGAGATAGCGCGCCAGCGTCGCGTGCTCGAAATAGGTCTCGCTGAAGCTGCCGGGCGAGAGCACGCCGATGCGCGGCTCGTCGCGATCGGCGCGGGCGCGTAGCGAGTCGCGGAACGCCTCGAAGAAAGGCGCGACGCGCGGCACGTTCATCGACTTGTAGAGATCGGAGAAGGCGCGCGACAGCACCAGGCGGTTCTCCAGCGCATAGCCCGCGCCCGAAGGCGCCTGCGTACGATCGCCAAGCACCCACCAGCGGCCATCGGGCCCGCGGCCGACATCGGCGGCATAGAGCGAGAGATAGCGACCTCCCGGCGGCGGCACGCCACAGACGGGTCGGAGATATTCGGGGCTGCCGGCGATCGCGCCTGCAGGCAGCGCGCCTTCCTTGATCAGCCGCCCCTCGCCGTAGATGTCGCGCAGCACGAGTTCGAGCAACTCGGCGCGCTGGGTGATGCCGGCGGAGAGCTGCTTCCAGTCGGCCTCGTCGATCAAAAGCGGCAGATGGCTGAGCATCCACGGACGGTCGGCGCTGTCGCCGGGCGCGCGGTAGGTGACACCGGCCTCGCGGAGGTGACGGTCGGCCATGCCGAAGCGGCGCTCGACCTCGTCGGGCGCAAGCGTGCCGAATGCGTCGAAGAAGCGGCTCCAGACCGGGCGCGGAGCGCCGTCGGCCCCCAGGAACTCGTCGGGGATGCCAGGCAGGCGGCGATAATCGCGGACCCATTGCGCGAGACGGCGCTGGCCTTCACGCTGTCCTTCGCGCGGTCCTTGCGCCTTACCAGCCTTGTCCTGTTCGGCCGCGCCCTCGCCCATGCGCCTCTCCCTGCCCCACCATCATATTCATTGCAGGAGCGGTGTCCGCAAGTCGAGGGTCAGGGGGAATTCATTTGTGCGTTCCTCCGGCGGCGGCTGCATGGGACCCGGCGTATGGCCATGGTCCTGGAAGCGTGCCAGCCGCCGCGCTTCGGCTTCGTAGGTGTTGACGGGCTTGGTGTCGTAGCTGCGGCCGCCGGGATGGGCGACGTGATAGACGCAGCCGCCGAGCGAGCGACCGTTCCAGGTGTCGATCAGGTCGAACGTCAGGGGCGCGTGGACCGGAACGGTCGGCTGCAGGCCCGAGGCCGGCTGCCAGGCCTTGAAGCGGACACCGGCGACGGCCTCACCGGAACGGCCGGTCGACGTCATCGGCAGGCGGCGGCCGTTGCAGGTGACGATGTGGCGACCCTCGACGAAGCCCTCAGCCTTGACCTGGAGCCGTTCGACCGAGCTATCGACATAGCGCACGGTACCGCCGGCCGAGCCTTCCTCGCCGAGCACATGCCATGGCTCCAGCGCCTGGCGCAATTCCAGCGTCACGCCGCCCTGATGGACACGGCCGAAGGCGGGGAAGCGGAATTCGAGCTGGGCCAGATACCATTCCGGCTCGAACGGATAACCGGAGCTCCTGAGCTCGGTGAGCACCTCCTGGAAATCTTCCCAGATGAAATGCGGCAGCATGAAACGATCATGCAGCGCGGTGCCCCAGCGCACGAACTTGCCCTGTTGCGGCTCGCGCCAGAATTTTGCGATCAGCGCGCGGATCAGGAGCTGCTGCGCCAGCGACATCCGCGGATCCGGCGGCATTTCGAGCGCGCGGAATTCGACGAGGCCGAGACGGCCGGTGGGACCATCCGGCGAATAGAGCTTGTCGATGCAGATTTCGGAGCGATGGGTGTTGCCGGTGATGTCGACGAGCAGATGCCGGAACAGCCGGTCCACCAGCCATAGCGGCACCTGATAGCCGGGCGGCGGCACGTTCGAGAGTGCGATTTCGAGCTCGTAGATACTGTCATGGCGCGCTTCGTCGATGCGCGGCGCCTGGCTGGTCGGGCCGATGAACAGGCCGGAGAAGAAATAGGACAGCGACGGATGCCGCTGCCAGTACAGCACGAGGCTCTTGAGCAGATCAGGCCGGCGCAGGAACGGCGAGTCCTGTGGCGAGGAGCCGCCAACCACGACGTGATTGCCGCCGCCGGTGCCGGTGTGGCGGCCGTCCACCAGGAAGCGGTTGGCGCCGAGACGGATCTTGCCGGCATCCTCATAAAGCCCGACGGTGATGTCGACCGCCTCGCGCCAGCTCTGCGCCGGCTGGACGTTGACCTCGATCACGCCGGGATCCGGCGTGACCTTGATGACCTCGATGCGCGGATCGAATGGCGGCGCATAGCCCTCGACATGAACCTGGAGCTGCATCTCCTCGGCGGTGGCTTCGACCGCCGCGATCATCTCCAGATAATCCTCGATGCGCTCGACCGGCGGCATGAACGCGCAGATCACGCCATCGCGGACTTCGATTGACAGCGCAGTGCGGACGGGGATGGAGGTATTGAGACGCTCGGGCGCGACCCGCGACGGTGCTTTCGGGCGCTCCGGCAACGTGAACACCGGCAGCTTGCCGCGCGCCTCCATCGGGTCCTGCTCGACGATGTAGGGATATTCTCCAGGCGGGACGTAGCCGAGCGAGCCGATCGGCAAGCGCAGACCGAGCGGTGAATCGCCCGGCATTAGGAACAGGTGATTGCGCCGGAGCTGCCAGCGCTCGCTGCGCCAGCGCGGCGGCGCGTTCCAGCGCTGCACCGGCAGCACATAGCCGCGAGGCTTGCGGAGGCCCTGATCGAACACCCGCGCCATGCGCGCGCGATCTTCCGGATTGGACAGTTTGGAATCGGAGGGATCGACGTTGAGAGGAAGCTCGGCCTCCTTCAGCAGCCAGTAGGCGGTGTCCTCGTAGGCCGGAATGATGTAGCCGGGATCGAGCCCGAGCCGCGCGGCCGTGCCCTCCATGAAATCCTCGGCGTCCTCGGTCTGGGCGCGCTTGGGATTTTCGATCTTGGCAATGAGATCCGCATTCTTCCAGATCGGCACGCCGTCCTTGCGCCAATAAAGGCCAAAGGCCCAGCGCGGCAGACTCTCGCCGGGATACCATTTGCCCTGGCCGTAATGCAGCAGCCCGCCCGGCGCGAACCGTTTGCGCAGGCGGCGGATCAGATCGTCGCCGAGTGCGCGCTTGGTGGGACCGACGGCTTCCGTATTCCATTCCGGCGCTTCGAGATCATCGACCGAAACGAAAGTGGGTTCGCCGCCCATGGTGAGCCGCACGTCCTGGGCGGCAAGATCACCATCCACCTGCTCGCCGAGATCGTTGAGACGAGTCCAGGAATCGTCGGAGAACGGCTTGGTGATGCGCGGCGCTTCGCGGATGCGCCGGATACTCATGTCGAAATCGAACTCGACCTCGGCAAAGCCGGCGCCACCGGAAATCGGCGCGGCCGAGCGATAATGCGGCGTGGCGGCAACGGGGATGTGCCCCTCGCCTGCGAGCATGCCGGAGGTCGCATCGAAACCGATCCAGCCCGCACCCGGCAGATAGACCTCCGCCCAGGCGTGCAGATCGGTGAAATCGTTCTCGACTTCCGGCGGCCCTTCGATCGGATCGATGTCGGGACGGATCTGGATCAGATAGCCGGAGACAAAGCGCGCGGCGAGACCGAGATGACGGAAGGTCTGGATCAACAGCCAGGCCGAGTCACGGCACGATCCGGCGCAGGAGGTCAGCGTTTCCTCCGGCGTCTGCACGCCGGGCTCCATGCGGATGACGTAGTTGATCTTCTGCTGCAGCTCGCGATTGAGATCGACCAGGAAGTTGACGGTGTTCGGCGCCTCGCGCGGGATCGACGCCAGATATTTCGCGAAGGCGGGATCGGGCTTGATGGTTTCGAGGTACGGCGCAAGCTCGGTCTTGAGGTCTTTCGGGTATTCGAACGGGAAGCTGTCGGCATAGGGTTCGACGAAGAAGTCGAACGGATTGACCGTGGTCATCTGCGCCGTGAAGTCGACCTCGAACTTCAGTTCGGTCGTCTTCTCCGGAAAGACGTAGCGGGCCAGCCAATTGCCCTGCGGGTCCTGCTGCCAGTTCACGAAATGATTGGATGGGGTGACCTTGAGCGAATAGCTCAGGATCGGCGTTCGCGTGTGCGGCGCCGGCCGCAGGCGGATGGTCTGCGGTCCAAGATCGATCGGGCGGTCGTACTTGTAGTGCGTGACGTGGTGTAATGCGACGTAGATCGACACGGGGTACGGTGCTCCAGCAGCTTTTTTGAGCAGAACACCTGACGTCAATGCGATCAAGCACTAACAACGGGCAGACCGTGCCTATGCAAGGTGCGGGCCGATCGCTTTTGCGTCGCTGTTGGGTACCGGAAGGTCCTACGCGGCCGAGGTCAGCCGCTGCAGGAATTGCGTCACCTCGCGCCGGAGCGTCTCGACCTCGCCGTGAACGCGCTCGGAGGCGCTGTTGACGCGGCTGGCGACGCGGCCGGTGTCGGCGGCAGCTTCGCTGATGCCCGTGACGTTGGAAGACACTTGCAAGGTGCCGGCCGAAGCTTCCTGGACGTTGCGGGCGATCTCGCGGGTGGCGAGGCCCTGCTGGTCGATCGAGGTCGCGATCGAGGCGGTGATGCCATTGATCTCGGTGATGGTCTGAGCGATCGCCTCGACGGCCGCGACCGAATTGGTGGTTGATTGCTGCATCTCGCCGACCTTTGCGCTGATCTCCTCGGTCGCTTTCGCCGTCTGGTTGGCGAGGCTCTTGACCTCGGAGGCCACGACCGCGAAGCCGCGGCCGGCTTCTCCTGCCCGAGCCGCCTCGATGGTCGCGTTGAGCGCCAGCAGATTGGTTTGCGAAGCGATCTCGCTGATCAGCTTGACGACGTCGTCGATCCGCAGTGCCGCATCCGCGAGCGTGCGGATTTCGCTGCCGGCGCGGTTGGCTTCGGTCACGGCGCGGCCCGTGCTCGCGGTCGAGCCGGTGACCTGACGGCCGATCTCGGCGATCGAGGATGCGAGCTGCTCGGCGGCGCTGGCAACGGTTGCGACATTGCGCGAGGCCTGATCGGAAGCGCTAAGCACACCTGACGTTTGCCGGCTGGTCTTCTCGGCCGCTGCGGCCATCTGGCCGGCGTCAGTTTCGAGGTCGGTCGCGGCACTCATCAGCGTGCCGGCAACGCCGTCGAGATGCGTGCCGAACTGCTTGGCGAGATCGGCGATCTCGACCACGCGGCGGCCGAGGCTGTCGGTGCCGGAATTGATGACGACGGCCGAACGGCGGAACGAGCCAGGTAGACCGCGCGCCAGGATTTTGCGGAAATACTTCCCGCGGCTGGCATAGTCCATCGACGCCGAGGCTTCGCGCACAAACGCATCGGTGATATCGAGCATGTCGTTGACCGATTTCTGGATCGATCCGATCCGGCCGGCCTGACGGTCGCTGAGGATCCGCGCTTCGAGATCGCCATGCGCCGCCCTGCGGCAGACATCGGCGACCTCATCGACGGCCTTCGCCGTGCGATGCTGGCACCAGACGGCGTAGCCGAGCAGCGCAACGGTCGCACCGAGCAATGTCGCCGCAGACAACCCGGTCACGCCGAGAAGCGAGAACGCGACGCCAGCAAGAACACATGCGAGCGAGGTCGCTCCCTGCGCCTTAGAGAGAGAGCACAAATTCATCGTAACCGACACCCTGTTGCTTTAGGAGTCCGACCATCGCGTCGAAGCTTGCGTGCATGCCGTCCTTCGCATTGGCGTGCCGCGCCTCTTCGGCGCAAAGCGTCTTGTAGATCGGCTTGATGCGCTCGATCTGCACGGAATCCGGCTTGCGGCGGTTGGAGTGATAGCCGACGATATTGCCGCGTTCGTCGAAGGTCGGCGTGACGTGCGCAAACACCCAATAATGGCTGCCATCCTTCGCCAGGTTGACGACGTAGGCGAATATCTCCTGCTTGGCCTGCAGCGTATCCCACAGCAGCTTGAAGACGGCGCGCGGCATGTCGGGATGGCGGATCAGGCTGTGCGGCGCGCCCATCAGCTCCGCGTAGGTATATTTGGCCATGCGGATGAAGACGTCGTTGGCATAGGTGATGCGGCCCTTCAGATCGGTCTTCGACACGATCAGCTCTTCCTCACCGAGGAAATTTTCCACGCCAGTTGGCCGTACCGTACGCGTCATCGTCGACGAATCCTCGCGAAGGCGAGCGATCCGCAAAAGAATCAAGCCCGCATCGCTAAAGAATTACGGCAGGAAATATTAAGCAGGCGTGAGCACACGAACTCGTGCGAGCAAATGACGCCTCCGTATCATTACCGAGGGAGGCGCCTGTGCCGTTGTCTGATACCGCCGCGACGCGAAGTCGCGCAATTACATCGTCGCGCCGAGCACCCAGGGCGCGAACTCCGCGCCGCCGAAGTCAAAGCTTTCGCTCTTGGTCGGCTGGCCCGACGCGGTCTTCAGGATGAGGTCGAAAATGCGCTGGCCGCACTCCTGAACGCTCTCCTCGCCCTCGAGGATGGTGCCGCAATTGACGTCCATGTCGTCTTCCATGCGCTTGTACATGGGCGTGTTGGTCGCGAGCTTGATCGACGGTGCTGGCTTACAGCCAAACACGCTGCCGCGGCCAGTGGTAAAGCAGACGAGATTGGCACCGCCGGCGACCTGGCCGGTGGCCGCAACGGGATCATAGCCGGGCGTGTCCATGAACACGAAGCCGCGCTTGGTCACGGGCTCGGCGTAGCGCAAGACGTCGACGAGATTGGTGGTGCCGGCCTTCGCCATCGCGCCGAGGGACTTTTCCAAAATCGTGGTGAGACCGCCGGCCTTGTTGCCGGGGCTCGGATTGGCGTTCATCTCGGCGCCTTCGCGTTCGGTATATTCGTCCCACCAGCGCATGAGATCGACCAGCTTCTCGCCGACCTCGCGGCTGACCGCGCGGCGCGTGAGCAGATGCTCGGCGCCGTAGGTCTCGGGCGTCTCCGAGAGGATGACGGTACCGCCGTGACGCACGATGAGATCGCTGGCAGCTCCCAGCGCCGGATTGGCGGACACACCGGAATAACCATCCGAACCGCCGCACTGCAGGGCCACCGTGAGTTCGCTCACCGGCACGGACTCGCGCTTGACCTTGTTGGAGTCAGCGAGCGCTTCGCGCACGAAGGCGATGCCGGCTTCCACCGTCTTGCGGGTGCCGCCCACTTCCTGGATGTCCATCGCGCGCAGGCGGCCAGCGAGCTTCTGCTCTTCCATCAGCCCGCCGATCTGATTCACCTCGCAGCCGAGACCGAGCACGATGACGTGGGAGAAGTTCACGTGACGCGCGTAGCCGCCGAGCGTGCGGCGAAGCAGTGCCAACGGCTCGTTCTGCGTCATGCCGCAGCCGGTCTTGTGGGTCAGCGCGACAACGCCATCGACATTGGGGAATTCGGCGAGCGGATTGTCGCCGGTGAAAGGGTTCTTCTTGAAGACGTCGGCGACGAGGCCCGCGACATGCGCGCTGCAATTCACCGAGGTGAGAATGCCGATATAGTTGCGCGTGGCAACGCGGCCGTCGGGGCGACGAATGCCTTCGAAAGTCGCCGGCAGATCGAAGTTCGGCGTCGGCTTGACGTCGGCGCAATAGGCGTAGTCCTTGGCGAAATCGCCCATGCCGATGTTCTGCACGTGCACGTGCTGGCCCGGCGCGATGGCCTGGGTCGCAAAGCCGATGATCTGCCCATAGCGGATGACGGGCTCGCCCACCGCGATCGGCTTGATCGCGACCTTGTGGCCGGAGGGAATACGCTCGACCGTAGTCACGCCGTCGGCCACCACCGTTCCCGGCGGCAGGCTCGCGCGCGCGATCAGCACGCCATCAGCGGGATGCAGGCGGATGACGGGGCTGATGGTCATGGGATGCTCCTTGGGTCTTGAAAAGTCGTGCCCCGGACGCAGCGCAGCGTGTAACGGTGCGCTGCAGAGCCGGGGCCCATCTGTCGTATCGTTCGCAAGCTTCTGGGTCCCGGCTCTGCGAAGCAGCGCAACGCGCTGCATCGCGTCCGGGACACAGAACGATCAGGCCTTGCCGCCCGAATCCTTGCGGGTCGCGTTGACCTGCATCTTGGCGTAGGTCGTCATCATGCCGACCTCGTTGGAGAGCGTCACGAGCTTGAAGCCCATGTTGATGGCGCGCGCAGCACCCTCGGCGCCGCTGCAATGGATGCCGGGGTTGAGCCCACGCTTGCCGCACTCCTTGATGATCTTCTCGTAGATCGCGAGGATCTCGGGCTCGGAGCGATCGAGCTTCGGCTCGAGGCCGTAGGAGAAGCCAAGATCGGACGGGCCGATATAGACGCCGTCGATTCCTTCGACGTCGAAAATCGCTTCCATGTTCTCGACCGCCGTCTTCGTCTCCATCATCGGCAGCAGGACGGTGTCGGCATTCGCGGTCTTCTGATAGGAGCCGGCGGTGCCGTACATGCCGGCGCGGATCGGGCCGTTGGAGCGGACGCCCTGCGGCGGATATTTGGCATAGGAGACGAGGTTCTTGGCTTCCTGCGCCGTGTTGACCATCGGGCAGATGACGCCATAGGCGCCGCCATCGAGCACCTTGCCGATGATGCCGGGCTCATTCCAGGGCACGCGGACCATCGGGGTCACCGGATGCTTGTCCATGGCCTGGAAGCACTGCACCATCGACAGATAGTCCTGCACGCCATGCTGCATGTCGACGGTGACGCTGTCGAAGCCGCATTGCGCGATCATCTCAGCGGAGAAGCCGGAGGGTATCGCCAGCCACGCGTTGACCACGGCCTTGCCCGACTTCCAGATTTCCTTGACCTTGTTCGCCACGTTGCCTTCCTTCTTTGTTGTTTAGTCCGTCTTGTTTGAACCGGTCGTTTGGACCTTCATCACCACGCCCGGCGCCGCGACGGCACGCCCCCGCTGTTACCGCGAACCGGGTCGCCGCGCTACGCTCGCAATGACGCAAGACCTATGCATTCGCCTTCTGGGCGCGGGCCTCTCGGGCCGCGGTCACTATCGCCGCCCGGGTGCCGTCCGGCAAGGCGCTAGATCAGGGGTTTTCCGCTCGGGATCGCCGGGAATCAACGCCCTGGCTGGAAAACACCGGGGGATGCCCATGGCGGTCGCCGCTCACTTGTGCATGGCTGCTTTCATTCCTCGGAACTTGCCCCTTCGCCGCCGCCTAGCCCTGCGAGACTTTGCTCGAGTTCTCCGAGCATCTCCTGCAACTCGCCAAGCTTGCGCGCGCCGAAGCGTTGCGTGATCTCGGCATAGATCGCCTCTGAGGACGGCGCGACGGACGCCATCAGCTTCACGCCCTCTTTCGAGATCGAGACCATGCTGCGGCGCTGATCCGTCTTGGCCGTCTTGCGCTCGATCAGATTGCGCGCCTCGAGATCGCGCAGGATGCGTGACAGGCTCGGTCCGAGGAGAAATGCGGTGCGCGCGAGTTCCGTGACCTCGGCGGCCTCGATCGCAGCGAGCGCACGCAGGATGCGCCATTGCTGCTCGGTCAAGCCATGCTCGCGCAGCGATGGGCGAAATTGCCGCATCACCGCCTCGCGCGCCCGCAAGAGCGACATCGGCAGCGAGCGCGAGAAATCACGCATCGGCACTTGCCGCGCAGCGGACGCGTTTGCCTGGGTGGGATCAGCGGATTTCTTGGCCATGACGCCCTTTCAAAGTCGTCCGTTCAGACCACAAAACGTTTGCAGTGCAGCAATCCGAATTGTGATTGACGCATTCACTTAACATGTTAAGTATCTCCGGGCACCACGATTTGGCAGATCACCGATGGCGCTTTCGAACGACGATATCCAAGCTTGCGCGAAACGTCTGCACCAGGCGGAGAAGACCCGCGTGCAGATCCGACAGCTTTCGCAGGACTTCCCTGACATCACCATCGCCCATGCCTACGCGATTCAGAAGGCGTGGGTCGACATCAAGATTGCGGAGGGGCGCCTCGTCAAAGGCCACAAGATCGGCCTGACCTCGAAGGCGATGCAGAGCGCACTCAACATCGACGAGCCGGATTCCGGCGTGCTGCTCGACGACATGTTCTTCGCCGATGGTGGGTTGGTGCCGACCGAACGCTTCATCGCGACGCGTGTCGAGGCCGAGCTCGCCTTCGTCATGAGCAAGCGGCTCGAAGGCCCGGACTGCACGATGTTCGACGTGCTCAACGCCACCGACTTCGTCGTGCCGGCGCTGGAGATCCTGGACACGCGCATCGAACGCGTCGATCCCAAGACCAAGGCGACGCGAAAGATCTACGACACGATCGCGGACAATGCGGCCAATGCCGGCATCGTGCTTGGCGGACGTCCGATCCGTCCGCTGGATGCCGACCTGCGCTGGATCGGCGCGCTGTGCTTCAAGAACGGTCAGCTCGAAGAGACCGGACTTGCCGCAGGCGTGCTCAATCATCCGGCGACGGCTGTAGCGTGGCTTGCCAACAAGATCGCGCCGCTTGGCCTTGCGCTCGAGCCCGGGCAGGTCGTGCTCGCGGGCTCCTTCATCCGTCCGATCGAAACCCGTAAGGGCGACACAATTCAGGCCGATTATGGCGCCTACGGCTCGGTCAGCTGCTACTTCGCTTGAAACCAATAAGAATACACAGGGAGTGAAACCGCCATGCCGCATTTCACGATCGAATATTCGGCCAATCTCGATAGCCGCCTCGACATCGGTGCCGTCTGCGAAGTCGTGCGCAAGGCTGCCGTTGAGACTGGCATCTTCCCGCTCGGCGGCATCCGCGTTCGTGCCATTCGCTGCGAGCATTATGCGATTGCCGACGCCACGCACGATTACGGCTTCCTCGACATGGTGCTGCGCATCGGCGAAGGCCGCGACCTCGCCACCCGCCAGAAAGCCGGTGAGCACGTGTTCCAGGCGCTCTCGAAACATCTCGATCCCGTCTTCGCGGCCAGCAAGTTCGCCCTGTCGTTCGACATGCAGATCAACGACAAGGACACCAGCTGGAAGCGCAACAACATCCACGAAGCCCTGAAAGTGGAGGCTGCCCATGGATAAGCCCACGCCCAAAGCCGATGTGTTCCAGGCCAATCGCGACCGCGTCGCGCCGCTGCTGAAGAAGCTCAGCGTCGACGGCATCGGTCACATGATCGATGGCAAGACGGTCCCCGCGATCTCCGGCCAGACCTTCGAGACCAGGTCTCCGGTCGACGGCTCCGTGCTCGCAACCGTTGCGCGCGGCAATGCGGAGGATATCGATGCCGCGGCGACTTCCGCAGCGCTCGCCTTCAAGACCTGGCGCGACATGGGACCGGCGATGCGGCGCAAGCTGCTGCATCGGGTCGCTGACGCTATCGAGGACAACGCCGAAGACATCGCCGTGCTCGAATGCATCGACACCGGCCAGGCCTATCGCTTCATGGCCAAGGCCGCGATCCGCGCCGCCGAGAACTTCCGCTTCTTCGCCGACAAATGCGCCGAGGCGCGCGACGGCCAGAACACCCCGAGCGACGAACACTGGAATATCTCGACCCGCGTGCCGATCGGCCCCGTCGGCGTGATCACGCCGTGGAACACGCCGTTCATGCTCTCGACCTGGAAGATCGCTCCTGCCCTCGCGGCGGGCTGCACGGTCGTGCACAAGCCGGCCGAATGGTCGCCGGTGACGGCCGCCATCCTGGCGAAGCTGGTCAAGGAAGCCGGCGTGCCCGACGGCGTGCTCAATACCGTGCACGGCTTCGGTGAAGAGGCCGGTAAGGCGCTGACCGAGCATCCCGCGATCAAGGCGATCGGCTTCGTCGGCGAAAGCGCGACGGGCTCGGCGATCATGGTGCAGGGCGCGCCGACGCTGAAGCGCGTGCATTTCGAGCTCGGCGGCAAGAACCCCGTGATCGTGTTCGACGACGCCGACATGGACCGCGCGCTCGATGCCGTCGTGTTCATGATCTACTCACTCAACGGCGAGCGTTGTACCTCGTCAAGCCGCCTGCTGGTCCAGGCGAACATCGCGGAGAAATTCATCGAGAAGCTGACCGCGCGCGTGAAGGCGCTGAAGGTCGGTCATCCCCTCGATCCCGCGACCGAAATCGGACCGCTGATCCACGAGCGGCATCTGGCTAAGGTCTGCTCCTATTTCGACGTCGCGCGCCAGGACGGCGCAACCATCGCGGTCGGCGGCAAGGCCTATGACGGCCCGGGCGGCGGCCACTATGTCGAGCCGACCTTGGTAACCGGCGCCAACGGCAAGATGCGCGTGGCGCAGGAAGAGGTGTTCGGTCCCTTCCTCACCGTACTGCCCTTCAAGGACGAAGCCGACGCGATCGAGATCGCCAACGACATCCGCTATGGCCTCACCGGCTATGTCTGGACCAACAATGTCGGCCGCGCGCTGCGCGTTGCGGACGCGCTGGAGGCCGGCATGATCTGGCTGAACTCGGAGAATGTCCGCCATCTGCCGACGCCGTTCGGCGGCATGAAGGCCTCGGGCATCGGCCGCGACGGCGGCGACTACTCGTTCGACTTCTACATGGAAACCAAGCATGTCTCGCTGGCGCGGGGCACGCACAAGATTCAGAAACTGGGAATCTAGAAGCACCGTCGTTCCGGGGCGCGAAGCGAACCCGGAACTTCGAGATTCCGGGTTCGGTCCTGACGGACCGCCCCGGAATGACGGGGCCCAAAGAGGGGAAACGCATATGCCGGTACCGCAACATATCTTCGAGCCGCCGTTCAACATCATCCGCTCCAGCCACGTCGTGCTCGACGTCACCGATTTGAAGCTGAGCCGCGAGTTCTACGAGACCGTCGTTGGCCTGCATGTCGAGGACGCCGATGACAAGGTCGTCTACCTGCGTGCCGCCGAAGAGCATCAGCATCACTCGCTGGTGCTGCGCAAGGCGGCCGTGCCTGCCTGTAACAGGCTCGGCTTCAAGGTGGGCAATGACGGCGATCTCGACAAGGCCGCCAAGTTTCTCTCCGAGAACAGCATTGCCTCCGCCTTCGTCGATCAGCCATTCCAGGGCCGAACGCTGCAGTTCACCGATCCCTTCGGCTTCCAAATCGAGCTCTACGCATCGATGGACCGCCGACCGCATCTGCTGCGCCGCTATGACCTCTACAGGGGATGTCACCCGCAGCGGCTCGACCATTTCAACGTCTTCGCTGCCGAGGTGCAGGATACCGTCGACTTCTATGCGCGGCTCGGCTTCCGGCTCACCGAATACGCTGAAGAGGACGGCCCGAACGGCCGTATCGCGGCGGCCTGGATGCATCGCAAGGGCAATGTCCACGACTTCGCCATCACCAACGGCAAGGGTCCTCGGCTGCACCACTTCGCTTACTGGACACCGACGGCGATGAACATCATCCATCTCTGCGACGTGATGGCCTCACAAGGCTTTGTGAAGAACATCGAGCGTGGCCCCGGCCGCCACGGCATCTCGAATGCGTTCTTCCTCTACGTCCGCGACCCCGATGGACATCGGCTCGAGCTCTACACCAGTGACTACTTCACCGGGGATCACGACCACGAGCCGCTGCGCTGGTCGTTGCGTGATCCGCGTCGCCAGACATTGTGGGGCGCACCGGCGCCACGCTCCTGGTTCGAGCAGGGCTCGCCGTTCTCGGGCCAGGCCGTGCGTGAGCCGAAATTCGTGGCCGACGTGCTGGTGGCGGATTAAGTCATGAAGCTCCCCCGCCTCGCCACCTATTCCGTCAAGGGTGAAACCCGCTACGGCGCCGTCCTCGAGGGCGGCATCGTCGATCTCTCCGCGCGCTATGCGAAAGACTATCCGACGCTGCGCGAGGTGATCGCCGCCGGAAAGCTGGTGAGCCTCGCCGAAGAGGCTGCCAGCCGCACGCCGGTTCACGGGCTCGATGAGATCACCTGGCTGCCGCCGGTGCCTGCACCGGAAAAGATCATCTGCATCGGGGTGAACTATCCCGACCGCAACGCCGAGTACAAGGACGGCCAGGACGCGCCGAAATATCCGAGCATGTTCATGCGCTCGCCCCGCTCCTTCGTCGGCCACGACACGCCGCTGGTGCGTCCGCGCGCATCCGAGCAGCTCGACTATGAGGGCGAGATCGTACTGGTGATCGGCAAGCCCGGCCGCCACATCAAGGAGAGTGCGGCACTCGATCACATCGCGGCGCTGACGCTCTGCAACGAAGGCTCGGTGCGCGACTGGCTGCGCCATGCCAAGTTCAACGTCACCCAGGGCAAGAACTTTGATTCCAGCGGCAGCCTTGGGCCATGGCTCGTGCCCTACACCAAGGAAGCGCAGATCGCCGACATCCGCCTGACCACGCATGTCAATGGCGAGCTGCGGCAGGATGACCGCACCAGCCGGCTGATGTTTCCGTTCCGCTACCTCATCAGCTATATCTCGACCTTCGCAACGCTCGTCCCCGGCGACGTCATCGTCACGGGCACGCCGACTGGCGCAGGTGCGCGGTTCGATCCCCCGCGCTATCTGAAGCCGGGCGACGTCATCGAGGTCGCGGCCGAGGGCATCGGCACGTTGCGCAACGGTGTCGTCGACGAAGCCTGAGCAACAATTGAAGTGGAATGATGCAATGACCACCCTCACCGGCGGCGAAGCGATCGTAAGCGGGCTCGTCGCCCATGGCGTCGACACCGTATTCGGCCTGCCCGGAGCGCAGGTGTACGGCCTATTCGACGCCTTCCATCAAGCCCAGCTCAAGGTGATCGGCGCGCGGCACGAGCAAGCCTGCGGCTACATGGCGTTCGGCTATGCGCGCTCCAGCGGCAAGCCCGGCGTGTTCAGCGTGGTGCCCGGCCCCGGTGTCCTCAACGCCAGCGCGGCGCTGCTGACCGCGTTCGGCTGCAACGAGCCGGTGCTGTGCGTCACCGGCCAGGTGCCGACGCAATTTCTCGGCAAGGGCCGCGGCCATCTGCACGAGATGCCGGACCAGCTCGCGACCTTGCGCACCTATGTGAAATGGGCCGACCGTATCGAGCATCCCGGCAATGCACCGACGACCGTCGCGCGCGCCTTCCAGGAAATGATTTCGGGACGACGTGGTCCAGCCTCGGTCGAAATGCCCTGGGACATTTTTACGCAACGCGCGGACGTTGCCGCTGCGCAAGTGCTGGAGCCGCTACCTGCACCGCAGCCCGACCCTGATATGATCAAGCAAGCAGCCGCGCTGATCAAGAACAGCAAGGCGCCGATGATCTTCGTCGGCAGCGGTGCGATCGACGCACGCGAGGAGATCCTCGAGCTCGCCGAGATGATCGATGCGCCCGTCGTCGCCTTCCGCAGCGGCCGCGGCATCGTCTCCAATGCGCATGAGCTCGGCCTCACGATGGCCGCCGCCTACAAGCTGTGGGCGAAGACCGACCTGATGATCGGCATCGGCACGCGGCTGGAGCTGCCGACGATGTCGCGCTGGCCGTACCAGCCCGATGGCCTCAAGAGCATCCGCATCGACATCGATCCCGTCGAGATGCGGCGCTATCCGGCGAATACGGCTGTTGTCGCCGATGCGAAGGCCGCGACCGCCGATCTCGCCGCTGCCGTCAGCAAGGTCGGCTACAGCAAGACCGCCGGCCGCCGCGCCGCGATCCGCGAGGCGACTGCGAGCGCGCTGGCAGAGATCCAGCGTATCCAGCCGCAGATGGCGTATCTCAATATCCTGCGCGAGGTGCTACCGGCGAACGCGATCGTGACCGATGAATTGTCGCAGTTCGGCTTCGCCTCCTGGTATGGCTTTCCGATCTACGAACCGCGCACCTTCGTCACGTCAGGCTATCAGGGCACGCTGGGCTCGGGCTTCCCGACCGCACTCGGCGCCAAGGTCGCCAATCCCGACAAGCCCGTGGTGGCGATCACCGGCGATGGCGGCTTCATGTTCGGCGTGCAGGAGCTCGCCACCGCCGTGCAGTTCAACATCGGCGTGGTGACGCTGGTGTTCAACAACAACGCCTATGGCAACGTTCGCCGCGACCAGCGCGAACGCTTCGATGGCCGCGTGGTGGCTTCGGATCTGGTCAATCCTGATTTCGTCAAGCTCGCGGAGTCCTTTGGTGTCGCATCTGCGCGCGTCACCGCGCCGGACCAGTTCAAGGCTACGATGGAAAAGGCGCTGGCGCATGGCGGGCCGTATCTGATCTCGGTCGAGGTCACCCGGGATTCGGAAGTGAGCCCGTGGGCGTTCATCCACCCGCCGAAGCCTTGAGGTCCATACCGCCCTGTAGCCGCGCGGCCGCGATCACCAGGAGGCCGGCGCCTGCGACCGACCAGCAGGCGACCGGCGCCCAGTGCAGCATCGGCGCGTAATCAGGGATTTTTTGCAATCCGCCGGCGACGGCCGCCATTCGCGCGAACGTGCCCAGCGCCAGCGCAGAGAACACGAGGCCCGTCACCTTGCCCTCCGCGCCGGTCGAGCCGATCGCCAGCGCAGCCGAGATCGCACTCATCAGCATGCAGCCCCACGCTGCTCCCGCGAGAAATTGCGCGACGATCAGAATGTTGAGGCTGCCGGCGAACTCGGCCGCCGCGATCGCGGCCGCACCGAACAGCCCGGCAGCGCCCATCACGATCAGGCCACCGCGATGCTTGACGATGAGGCTCGCCGGAAACATCGCGATGTTGAAGCCGATCCAGAACACCGGCATCAGCCATTGCAGCTGGTCAGGCTTGGCAAAGCGCAGATAGAACGGCGCGCTGTTCATGGCAAAGTGCAGCTGATAGCCGAGCGCGAGAACGACCGTTGCGACAATGAAAATGATGGACGTCCGACCCAGCGGCTTGGCTGCCTCTTCGAGCTTGGGCGGCGGCGTATCCTGCGCGGCATCGCATTCGATCCGCGAGAGCCCCAGCGCGGTGAGCAGCAGCACGGCGCTGGAGATCACGAACGGCAATCGCGCGTCGTGCTCACGCAAGACCACGCCAAGGTAGGGCGAGATCGCGCCGGCAACGCCGTAGCCGAGCATCGCGAGCGCGGCGAGGAACGGCACTTGCGGACGCGCGCGGTATTTGCCGAGCAAGGTCAGCGGCGGCGCGCGCAGCGCGGACGAGCTGACTGCCCAGATCACAATCAGCGCGATGAACCAGCCCTGCGCGCCAGCACCGCTGCCGGCAACGAAGGGCAGCGCGAGAAACGCTGCGCAGGAGATCGCGGTCACAAGCCCGACGAACAAGCCGAGCCTGCCGACGTAGGGCGTGAGCTTGTCGGCGGCAATCCCCATCGCGGTGTCGGTGACGGTGAAAATCGCCTGATCCAGCATCAGGATGAGGACCACGGCGGATGGCGCGATGCCGACCTCGGCGGCAAGTTTCGGCAAATAGATGACGTAGGTGGTCCAGCCCAGCGTGAACACCAGTTGCAGCGCGGCGAGATAGAGGCCGGTGCGATTGGCCGTGCCGGCATTCGTCGAGAACTGTGCTGTCGTCATGTCGCCGCCTCCGCGCCCAGAGCTTAACCGAGCTAAGCCTGCGAGAAAACGTCAGCGCGTGCGGCGGAAGGTCAAATTGATCCGCTTAGGCCCAAGCAGCGCATGCTCGCCCTCGGCGAGCGGCGCCACGCCGTGATAGGCGAGACGCGACGGGCCGCCCCAGACCACGACATCGCCATGGACCAGCCGGAAGCGCCGCGGCTTGTCGCTGCGCGCCAGGCCTCCGAACAGGAAGGTCGCGGGCAGGCCGAGCGAGACCGAGACGATCGGTGCCGAATAATCCAGCTCGTCCTTGTCCTGGTGCAGCGACAGCCGCGTGCCGGGCTCGTAGCGATTGACGAGGCAGGCATCGGGCGCAAAGTCCTGGAAACCACCCTGCTCCGCCGCACGGCGGGCGAGATCGCGCAACACCGGCGGCATCGCGGGCCACGGCGCCTCGGTTCGGGGATCGATGGGATCATAACGATACCCAGTATGATCGGTGATCCAGCCGCGCTCGCCGCAATTGGTCATCGCCACCGACATCACGTGACCGCCGGGCGTGGTCATTCTCCGAAACGGCGATTGCGCGACGATGGCGCGCACGGCTTCGATCAGCTCACCTTCGATCGGCCTGACGAAGCCGCGCAGCAGCACGGCGCCATCGGCGATCTTCTCGCGCGACGGCTGCGCCTCGGCAACGCTATCGAACAAATCGGCCGTCAATCGCAGTGCTCATTTGGCATCGTGGAAGATCACACCCACCGTATGGCGCTGGCCGGACCGGATACGGCTGACGCCATGGCGGAGATTAACGCGGTAAGTGCCGCGTGTCCCCTGCACCGGGCGGTGATGCACAGCGAAGGCAACCGCATCGCCCTGCGCCAGCGGCACCACCTCCGCGCGGGACTGCATGCGCGGGCGTTGTTCGGTGAGCACGAACTCGCCACCCGTGAAATCGCGCCCAGGTTCGGACAGGAGGATCGCGACCTGGATCGGGAACACGTGCTCGCCATAGAGGTCCTGATGCAGGCAGTTGAAGTCACCGGCCTCATATTGCAGCAGCAACGGCGTCGGCCGCGCCTGCCCGGCCTCGTGGCAGCGCTTGAGGAAGGCTGTGTGCGCGGCGGGATAGCGGATGTCGATCCCCATCGCCTCATTCCAGCGATTGGCGACAGGTTGTAGGTGCGCGTAGAGCGCCGGGCGCAGCTGCGCGATCAGATCGGGTAGCGGATAGGAGAAATATTTGTACTCGCCGCGGCCGAAGCCGTGACGGCCCATGACGATGCGGCTGCGGAAGTTTGCGTCGTCAGGGTAGAGCGCTGCGACGGCGCGGCACTGGTCCGGCGTGAGCAGGCCCTTGAGGACAGCGCTGCCCTGGGCGCTGAGCTCCGCGGTGATCTGGGGCCAGTCGAGGGCATCGACGTGGGAAGCAATGTCTGTGGCGGGGTCGGCTGATTTGCGTGCTGTTGCTGTCATGGCTACCACCTTCGCAAAGCCCGCCCATCCGCCGCCACCCGATTTCCGATGACTATTCCCCGTCATTGCGAGGAGCCCTTGCGACGAAGCAATCCAGACTGCTTCCGCGGAGGGATCCTGGATTGCTTCGCTCCGCTCGCAATGACGGCGGACACAGCTAGCCCCGCACCGGCAGCGTCACCACATCATAGCCGTGCTTGATCGTGCGCTTCAGCACTGGATCCTCCAACTCGAAGTCGAAACGATCCGCCGGGCGGATGCCGCCTTTTGCGGCGAAGGTGCCGCCGAACATGGCGCAGCCGTCGGGGAATTTTCCGCCGTCGAAACCGCGCGCGATCAGGTCCTTAACCGGCAGCATCGCGTCGAGTGTGCCCTCCTGGTAGAGCACACGCTCGCCCTTGATCGTGGCCCAGGAGCGCAGGATCATCTTGTCCCAATGGCCGATGACATCCTCGATCTCCCAGAGCGTCGATGCGATCGGCTTGTCGCACATCTGCTTGGAGACAGTGACGCTGTAGGCCTCGACCTTGCGGTCGGTGTGGTCGGAGCCGCAGCCGACGAAGATGCGGCCTTGCCAGCCAATCAGGACGAACTCGACTTCACCCGACGAGTCGCCACCGGTGCATTCGATGCTGTCCTCCTGGGTCAGCCGCCGCGCCGCGCCGCGATAGTAGATCGGCGTCGAGGCCGGCGGGGCGATGCCCATCTCCTGCAGCTCTTTGATGTGCTTGTCGCGCGCGACGGGATCGCGGCCCGTCCAGCCGGCGATGACCATCTGGTCGATCGCCAGTGTGAGCGGCGTGGTGGTATCCTGGGCATCGACGGTGAACGTGAGATCAAACACGAATGACGGCCTCCATGCCGGCGGCAAGCTCAAAGATACGGCGGTCGGATCCACCCGCCCCTGCAAGCATCAGGCCGACGGGAACGTCGCCCTCACGATGCGCGGGCAGCGAGATGGCGCAGCCGTCGATCATGTTGATCAGGGTACAATTGCGCAGCGCGCGCAGGTTCTGGGTGGTGAACGCCTTGTCGTCGGCGAGATCCGCGATCTTCGGCGGCGTGTTGGCGGTGGTCGGCAGCACCAGCGCGTCATAGGGCGCGATGCGTGCGTTGACGCGGGCGATCAGCGAGCGGCGCTCGTTGAGGAGATCGATATAGTCGGCCGCGCTCTGTGCCTCACCGCGCATGATGCGCACGGAGACGCGGGGATCGTAGACATCGCCCTTGGACGTGATGAGGTAGCGATGCCAGGCATAGCTTTCGGAGGCCGCAAAGCCGCCCTTAGCGTTCATCGGGCCGATGTCGTGGAACTCGGTCATCTCGATGCGCTCGATAATGGCGCCGTGATCGGTCAGCGATTTCAGCGCGCGCTCGAAGGTCTCGGATACGGCCGCGTCGAGATCGTCGAGCGCGATCGTGGTCGGCACGGCAAGCCGCATGCCCTTCACGGCGCGCGGCTTCAGCGGAACGATCGGCTCGTTCGCCAGCACGGCATCGAGAATGGCACAGCAGCTGACCGATCGCGCCAGAGGCCCGATGCTGTCGAGCGAGAACGACAGCGGCACCGAGCCATCGAGCGGCACACGGCGCTGCGTCGGCTTGTAGCCGACGATGCCGTTATAGGCTGCCGGAATGCGGCAGGAGCCGCCGGTGTCAGTGCCGAGCCCGCCATGCGCCATGCCGTCGAGCACGGAGACCGCAGCACCCGAGGACGAGCCGCCGGGCACATGCCCTTCGGCCCGGTTCCAGGCGCCCTTCGGCGTGCCGTAATGGGGATTGATGCCGATGCCGGAATAGGCAAACTCGGTCATGTTGGTGCGCCCGATCACGACGAAGCCGGCCTTGCGCAGCCGCGCGACGGTTGCTGCGTCCTGCTCGGCCGGAGGAGAATCATCCAGCGCGCGGGAGCCGGCGCGCGTTACCTGCCCCTTGATGTCGAAGAGATCCTTGATCGAGATCGGGATACCCGCATAGCGCGACGGCGCAGCCTTGGCCTTGCGCAGGGCATCCATCGCATCGGCGGTTGCGAGCGCGGCGTCCTTGTCTACGTGGATGAAGGTGCGCTGCCCCTCGCCCGCGGGATCGGCGATTTTGGCGATGCACGCCTCGACCAGTTTTCGGGAGGTGGTGCGACCGTTTTCGAGGTCGTCGGCAAGCTGCGCCAGTGTCGGGGAATGGGGCATGTCTGTCTCACGGAATATTGCGCGCGCAATCTATAGCGCCGGCTCAGTTCGACACAAGCATTGTGCGCATGATGTCATGCAAGCTGTCTGCTGGACCGTTGACGCGCCATAGCCGATTGTCGCATCAAGATCGAAACTGGCAGGCGAGAAGCCTGCCCCAAGGCAAGTCAATCTGGGAGGGCTTTCCGACATGGCCGAACCGCAGCGCGCGCGACCGAAACCGACGCCGGAAACCCAGCATTTCTGGGATGGTACGAAAGTAGGCGAGTTGCGACTGCAACGCTGCGATGCTTGTGCGCATGTCTATTTTCCACCGCGCCCGTTCTGCCCGTCCTGCGCCTCGCGCAAGGTCTCCGTCTTCAAGGCGAGCGGCAAGGGTTTCCTCTACAGCTACGTGATCAACCATCGTCCCGCCGCGCCTGGTTTCACGCCGCCTTATGCGATCGCCGTGGTTGAATTGGACGAAGGGCCGCGGATGATGAGCAACATCATCGACTGTCCGCAGACGCCGGAGGCGCTCGAGCTCGACATGAAGCTCGAGGTCGCGTTCCAGGCACTCGACGACAAGATCACCCTCCCCGTCTTCCGTCCGGCGAAGGGGTAGACCATGCGCAAGAACCAGGTTGCCGTCGTCGGCGCGGCCGAGACCACCGAGCTCGGTGTCGTGCCCAACATGTCGCAGCTCCAGCTTCACGCGGACGCCGCACTGAATGCGATCGCCGATGCGGGGCTGAAGCTCTCCGACATCGACGGCTTTGCCACAGCGGTCGAGACGCCGCAGCAGGTCTGCCACTATCTCGGCATCAAGCCGACCTGGGTTGACGGCACCTCGGTCGGCGGCTGCTCCTTCATGCTGCACGTCCGCCATGCCGCCGCGGCGATCGAAGCCGGCCTGTGCAAAACGGTGTTGATCACCCATGCAGAGAGCGGCAAGTCGATGATCGGCAAGCTGCCGCGTTCGACGCCGGCGGATAGCCTCAACGGCCAGTTCGAGGCGCCTTACGGCGTCTATGGCCCGCCGAGCATGTTCCCGATTCCCGTGCTGCGCTTCATGAAGACCTACGGCATCACGCACGAGCAACTCGCCTCGGTCGCGGTGGTGCAGCGGGAATGGGCGGCTAAAAATCCGCGCGCGATGATGAAGGACCCGATCACGGTAGCCGATGTCCTCAACTCCCGCATGATCGCCTATCCGTTCCGCCTGCTACAGTGCTGCCTCGTCACCGACGGTGGCGGTGCGTTGATCCTGACGTCCGCCGACCGCGCCAAGGACTTTCCGCGCAAGCCCGTCTACATCATGGGCACCGGCGAGAGCGTCGAGACGCCGATGGTCAGCCAGATGGAGACGTTCAACTCCTCGCGCGCGTTCAAGACCGCGGGGCCGCTGGCGTTCAGGGAGGCCGGCATCGCCCACAAGGACGTCGATCATCTCATGATCTATGACGCCTTCGCGCATCTGCCACTGTTCGGCCTCGGCGATCTCGGCTTCATGCCACACGAGGAGACCGGCAGGTTCATCGCCGACGGTAACACCCGTCCCGGCGGCAAGCTGCCGCTCAACACCAATGGCGGCGGCCTCAGCTACATGCATTCGGGCATGTACGGCATGTACGCGCTCCAGGAAAGCGTGCGGCAGATGCGCGGCATTGCGCCGGCGCAGGTGCCGAATGCGAAGATTTCCGTGTGCCACGGCGTCGGCGGCATGTTCGCCGCATCGGGCACGATCGTGTTTACGAACGAGAGGTAACGAGCTGCTCGCCTCTCCCTCTCCCCGTTCTTGCGGGGAGAGGGTTGGGGTGAGGGGCTGCCTCCACGCAGTTGGACTCGCGGAGAGTCCCCCTCACCCGGATCGCATCTAACGATGCGATCCGACCTCTCCCCGCAAGCGGGGCGAGGTAAGAAACAACCGGAGAACCCACATGAGCAAATCACTGCAGGACAAGGTCATCATCGTCACCGGCGCAGGCCGTGGCATCGGGCGCGAGATCGCGCTGCTCTGCGCGGCGGAAGGAGCCAAGGTCGTCGTCAACGATCCCGGCGGAGCTGCCGACGGCGCCGGTTCGAGCGCGACGCCGGCTGAGGAAGTGGTCGACGAGATCAAGAAGCGCGGCGGCATTGCGGTCCCTAATTTCGAATCGGTGGCCGAAGCCGTTCCCGCCAGCAAGATCGTGAAGACCGCGACCGATCATTTCGGCCGGCTCGACGGCGTGGTCAACAACGCCGGCATCCTGCGCGACATGATCTTCCACAAGATGAGCGTGGAAGCGTTCGAGGCCGTCATCAAGGTTCATCTGATGGGCTCGTTCTACGTCAGCCACGCCGCTGCGCGCATCTTCCGCGAGCAGGAGAGCGGCTCCTTCGTGCACTTCACCTCGACCTCGGGCCTGATCGGCAATTTCGGCCAGGCCAACTACGCTGCGGCCAAGCTCGGCATCATCGGCCTGTCGAAGTCGATCGCGCTCGACATGGGCCGCTTCAATGTCCGCTCGAACTGCGTCTCGCCGTTCGCCTGGACCCGCATGATCGGCACCATCCCGACCGAGACCGAGGCAGAGAAGGCGCGCGTCGAGAAGATCAAGCAGATGGGCCCGGAGAAGATCGCACCGATCTGCGCCTATCTGCTCTCGGATGCCGCAAAGGAGGTTTCCGGCCAGATCTTCGGCGCGCGCATGAACGAGCTGTTCTTGTTCAGCCAGAACCGCCCGCTGCGCTCGGTCCATCGCAGCGAAGGCTGGACACCGCAGACGATCGCGGAGCACGGGATGCCGGCGCTGAAGGGCTCGTTCTACAAGCTCGATCGCTCGGCTGATATTTTCCCGTGGGATCCGGTGTAAGGCCGCAACTCTCTCCACGGCGTCATGGCCGGGCTTGTCCCGGCCATCCACGTCTTGATGCGCGGCACGAAGAACGTGGATGCCCGGGACAAGCCCGGGCAAGACGGCTGAGCGC
>JAEWHT010000426.1 GCA_023387695.1 Pseudomonadota bacterium
CGCCATCATCCGTATGAAGGACGCCTCATCGGCCCTTCGACCCTCGGATGTCCCAGATGTCGCTCACCATTCGCTCCGTCACCCGGCAGGATTACGATCAATGGCTGCCGTTGTGGGACGGCTACAACGCGTTCTACGGCCGCTCAGGTCCGACCGCGCTCGACCCCGAGATCACGCGCGTGACCTGGCAGCGCTTCTTCGATGCCTACGAGCCGGTGCATGCGCTGGTCGCCGAGAGCGACGGCAAGCTGCTCGGGCTGACGCACTACCTGTTTCATCGCAGCACCACCGCGATCGAGCCGTCCTGCTATCTGCAGGATCTGTTCACGAACGAGGCCGCGCGCGGCAAGGGCGTCGGCTCGGCGCTGATCCACGGCGTCTACGAGCGCGCCAAACTCGTGGGCGCGCCGCGGGTCTACTGGCAGACGCACGAGACCAACACGACGGCGCAGAGCCTCTACAACAAGGTCGCTGATCGCTCCGGCTTCATCGTCTATCGCAAGATCTTCTAACGACCGCCGGGCCTGTGGATAACTTGGCCTGTCACCGGCGCGTAACACACCAGGACTAAGTTGCAGTCGCGTCTGATCTGGCCCCCCGTCACCGATCAAGCGCCCCAAGCGGTCCCCGTCAGTCGCCGCGTCTGACAGGGGCCGCATTTTTTTGCCCGCCGCTCCCTGTCGGCATGGCAGCACCGCAGCCAGCCGCTTGCCGGTGCAGCGCTCCGCGGTCACAATGGGCGCCTGCTTTCTTCTGACAGGATCTCCCATGGAAATTCGTAATCTCGGCGGCTCCGGCCTGCGCGTGTCCGCAGTCGGGCTCGGCTGCAACAATTTCGGCCAGCGTATCGACCTCGAAGCATCGCGCAAGGTGATCCACCGCGCGCTCGATCTCGGCATCACGCTGTTCGACACCGCCGACATCTACTCGAACCGGGGCGGCTCGGAGAACGTGCTCGGCGCGGTCCTCGGCGACCGCCGCAAGGACATCGTGCTGGCGACGAAATACTCCAAACCTATGACCGAGGACGGAACCAAGCAAGGCGCCTCGCGCCGCTACATCATGGACGCGGTGGAAGCGAGCCTGACACGGCTGAAGACCGACTACATCGATCTCTACCAGCAGCATGATTATGATCCGCTGACGCCGATCGAGGAGAGCCTGCGCGCGCTGGACGATCTCGTTCGCCAGGGCAAGGTGCGTTACATCGGCAATTCGAACTTTCCGGCCTGGCGGATCGCCGAAGCGGAATACGTCGCACGCCAGATGAATGTCAGCCGCTTCGTCTCGGCGCAGGACGAATACTCACTCGTCGTGCGCGACATCGAGAAGGATTTGCTGCCGGTCGCGCAGGAATACAAGCTCGGACTGTTGCCGTTCTTCCCGCTCGCAAGCGGGCTCTTGACCGGCAAGTACAAACGGGGCGAGGCCGCGCCCGACAACACCCGCTTCGGCCAGACACCGCGGCTGCGCGATCGCTACGTCACGCCACGCAACGAGGAGATCGTCGAGAAGCTGCAGGCCTTCGCGAGCGCGCGCGGCCATTCGATGCTCGAACTCGCCTTCTCTTGGCTCGCCGCACGTCCGCAGGTATCGAGCGTGATCGCCGGCGCCACGCGTGCCGAGCAGGTCGAGCAGAACGTCAAGGCCATCGCCTGGCAGCTTACGGCCGAGGAGATGGCGGAGATCGACAAGATCACGCTGGGATGAGTCTTACGGCGCGGCGCTATCTGTAAGGGAAGCACCGCTCTCTCACTCCCTCGCCCCGTTCTTACGGGGAGAGGGTGGGGTGAGGGGCTGCCTCCGCGAGCTCGGTCTGAATTACGCTAAGAACGCCGTCGATGTTCCCGAGCACGTTATTATTCCAGAAGCGGAGCACCTTGTACCCTTTCTCTCCCAGACGTTCATCACGAACAACATCAGTCGCCGATTCATTGTGTTGCCCGCCATCGACTTCGACGATGAGCCGCTTCTCACGACAAACGAAGTCGCAGATATACCCGATGATCGGCTCCTGCCTGACAAACTTGTGTCCATCGATCCGCCGATTGCGGATGCGATTCCAGAGGACCGTTTCAGCGTCCGTTTGGTCGGTACGCAGTCGCCGCGCGAGTCGGATGGATTTTTTGTCGTGGCCACGCATTGCCCTGCCCCTCACCCGGATCGCGCCGGACGATGCTTCGCATCGCCGGGGGCGATCCGACCTCTCCCCGCAAAGAGCGGGGAGAGGTTAAGTAACCAGCCCCTTCATTGGCCTCGCGCTGGCGCTGTCGGGGAACACGGTCTGGGCCAGCACCTGGTCCGACAGGCCGAACTGACCTTGCAGCACGCCCTTGATCACGGAGCGCAGATCGGTCGTGGGCTTGAGGTCGCGGGCCTCGTAGAGATTGGCTACCTTGAGGCCCGGCCAGTCGGAGATGACGCGGCCGCCTTTCACCGCGCCGCCGGCGAGCAGCGCGATGGTGCCGGTGCCGTGATCGGTGCCGTCGGTGCCGTTGATACGCGCGGTGCGGCCGAATTCGGTCGCGACGACGACGACGGTGTCACGCCAGCGATCGCCAAGACCGCTTTCGAATTCGGCGAGCGCGCCGTCGAGCCCGCCGAGCAGGAAGGCGAGACGCCCGACCGGGCCGCCTTCATTGGCATGCGTATCCCAGCCGTCGAAGGCGAGCGCGGCGATACGCGGACCGTCATCGGCGGCCATTAACTTCGCCGCGCCGCGCGCGACCTGGCGCATTTGCGCGACCGCATTTCCGGGCTTCGGCTTCATGTCGTCGCCGCTCGCAGCCTTCTCAAGCTGAAGGCCTTGCGACAGGGCCGAGGCCAGCGCGGGATCGCGGTGACGGTAGAGCTCGACGAGCCGCATCGCAGTGTCGTCATCGGCCTGTGGCAGCGCGACCGGCGCCCAGCCCACGGTCGGCGCATTGCCGCGCAGCACCAGCGGCGTAGTCGGGCCGACCGCAAGTCCACTTGAGACGCGCTCGCCGCGCGGCAACGCTTCCAATGCGCGGTTGAGCCAGCCGGACTGCACGCGGCCCGGGCCGGCATAGCCGCTCTCGAGCACGTCCTGGCCGTCGAAATGCGAACGGTCGCGATAGGGCGTCGACACGGCGTGGATCACGGCAGCCTGCTGCGCGCGATACATGCGCGCGAATTCCGGCATCGACGGATGCAGCCCGAAGAAGCTGTCGAGCATCAGCGCGGGATGCGCGCCATTCGCCGTGAGCGCGATCGAGCCGTGCAGGCCGGCATAATCAGGGTCGCCGATCGGCGCGACAGTCGCGAGCCCGTCGAGCGCACCGCGCAGGATCACGACGACCAGGCGCGGATCTCGCCCGTCGGTCGCACGTGCGAATTTCGGCAAGTACGCCCAGGCCGCAAAGGAGGCACCCCCAAGCAGCAGACCGCGGCGCGAGGTGAGGAGCCGGTTTTCGACGCAGTCGATCATGATCATCTCCTCTGAATTTCGGGCGACATCAGCAGCAGCGCGAGCGCCTGCTGGCGCGATTCCGCACGCTCGATGGTCCGCCGCGTTTCGGTTGATGCCGCATCGGCGGCCGCGAATTCCAAGAGATCGAGCGGATCGATGTTCGGCCCCAGGCGCGCGCCCATCTGCGAAGCGATATCGAGCCGCAGTTTCAAGCCCTCGGGCGCAGCCCAGGCTGCGGCGGTGTCGGGGAAGCCGTTGGGACCAGCCGGTGTCCACAAGGGCTGACCGAGCAGGTTCAGATTGCCGAGATAACCACCGGGATCCTCCGGCATGCGTGCGAGCAGCCGCCCGGTCGCAACGAGGAAATCGTAAGGCGAGCGCATCTTGGTCAACGGCGCTTTCCAGGCGTCATCGGAATCGACCAGCGCTGTCGCAAGCGCCTTGAGGTCGCCGTCGGTCTTGACGAAGACATCGCGCAACCGCGCCACCAGCGCCGGCGGCGGATCATCGGCAACGAAGTGGCGGACGAATTTGGTCGCAATGAAATTCGCGGTCGAGGGATGGCGCGCGATGTCGGCAAGCGCGGCCTCGCCCTGGGTAAGGCCGGTCGCTTCATAGCTCTTGCCGAGCAGCATTTGCGGCCCGGGCTGGTGCGCGTTGGCATTGAAGACAAAGGAGCCGGGCGCGCCGAGCTGGCCTTGTCGGCCGGCAAAGGTCCAGCCGGTGATGATGCGCGCGAGCGAGGTCACGTCTTCCTGCGTATACCCGCCGCCGACGCCAAGCGTATGCAGCTCCATGATTTCGCGCGCGAGATTTTCGTTGAGGCCGCGCTTGCGGTTTTGCCCCGCGCGCGAATCCGGTCCGAGCGATTGCTGGTTGTCGTGGAAGAACAGCATCGCCGGATGCTGCTCGACCGCTTTGAGCATGTCGGCGAAGCGGCCGAGCACATTCGGGCGAATCGCTTCGCGCTCGAACGCGCCGGCCCACATCCGCGCCAGCTCACCCTTGTTCGCGGAGATGCAGAAATGATTGGACCAGAATGCGACCAACCGCTCGGTGAAGCCGCACTCGACCAGCATCGCGCGCTGCAATCGCGCCAGCGCCTCGGCGCGAAAGGTCTTCTGGATCACGTTGAGCGGTTGCGCCGCCGGCTTTGCAGCAGCCGGCGTGGTAGCGTTGGGCTGCGCGCCATCGGGCTTCATCGCAGTGTCAGCTGGCTTCGCCATCTGCTGACCTGCGATCTCGGTCGCGACGGTGTTGAGCGAGAGGTTGCGCCGCAATTGAGTGTCGGGCTTCGGATCGGTCGGCGTCTGCGGTGCGGACGGATCGGTCGGCGCAGCCGCCTTCGCAGCTTCGCGTGCCTGCTTGACCTGGTCCTGATAGGCGAACACGGCCAGCGCGAGTTGTGGCGTCGACTGCAGGCCCGGCGCCTCCAGCAGCACGCCGAGGGGACGCGCCAACCCCGCCTTCACGAATCCGCGAGGATCGGAGGCCGCATTGATGAGATCACCGGATGCGCCACCGCGGGCACCAAAGCCGAAGCGGTTCAGCGCGACGAGCGCGGCTTGCGAATCGCGGGCCATCAATTTGTCCTCTGCACGTTGCCGACCGCTTCCCTGGTCTGTGCGCGACGCCTAATATACCGTGACGACAGATGAACCCGACATGAAAATGACGGCGAAGCTTCGACGTAAATCATGACAAATTCGAAAGAAATCACGCTCCCGCGACCTGCCCCGCGCCGCCTCGCCTGCTCTCGATGCGGTACCGAGTTCGGTTGCGACCTCTCGGGCGACTGCTGGTGCGCGGAGGAAACGGCAAAGCTGCCGATGCCGGTGAAGGGCGAGGATTGTTTGTGCCGTGCGTGTTTGCGGAAGGCGGCGGCGGAGGCGGTCTCGTAGGGTGGATTAGCCGAAGGCGTAATCCACCACTTCTGCCGCCGCGGAAAGACAAGCGGTGGATTACGCCGTCGACTGCGCTTCGCACAGCCGTCGTCTAATCCACCCTACGAAACCTACACCGCGTGTCCCGGCGATGTCCGCGCCATGCCGTCGAACGCATCGAGCAGCTTTTCGCGCCAAGTGTAAACCGGATCGTCGGCCTCGAGCAGCTTGAACGGGCTCGTGACGCGCGCCCATTGGAAGCCCCCGAACACGATATAGTCGGCATAGTTCGGCGCAGCTCCTCCGAGATAGGCCTGCGTCTTGAACGTCTGCCGCATGATCTCCAGCGATTTGCGGAATGCGACAACGGCGCTGTCGCGGTTCGCCATGATCTCTTCCAGGCTCTTGCCGCCGAAGCGCGCCTCGCGCGACTGGCGGAAATAGGCGGCATCGACCTCGGCGAGATTCTTCGGGATGTCGGCGATGATCAGCGGAAAGATGCCGCCGACGATGGCGATGTCGCCCCATGCATTGATCATGCGCGCCATGGCGCGGCCGCCCTCGCCGCCGAACAGTGACGGCCGATCCCTGAAATTGTCCTCAAGATAGTTCGCGATCGCCCAGGAATCGACCACCGGTTTGTCGTGATGCAGCAGCACCGGCACTTTCTCCGAGCCGTGCGGCGCGATAGTGCTCTTCTCGGTGAAGCGCCAGGGCAGCGATTCCGCCGTCAGTCCCTTGTGCGCCAGCGCCATCCGCGTGCGCCAGCAAAAGGGGCTGAAGGGGCGCGAGGCATCGGTGCCGACGAGTTCGTAGAGTTTGAGCGACATGGTGGTGTTCCGTCATTGCGTGCGCGGCGACTTGTCCGCCGAAGCCTTGGCGAAGGCGGAAGCAATCCAGGCTGCGTCCGCGGAGGCATTCTGGATTGCTTCGCTTGCGCTCGCAATGACGATGTGGAGACAGCGGGGCTCTGCTTCTACCGCCCGTTGGTTCGCAGCAACGTCTCGCCGTCCTTCGTCACGGCGATGACGAGGCCGAGGCCGGGCAGCGTCTCGCGTGCGACGAAGCCGCGATCGGCCGCATCCTCCCAGATGGTAAGGCGCGGGCACGAGGTTTTCCAGGTCGAGATCACCTCGGCATAAGCGCGCGGCTCGCGCGCGATCCATTCGACGAAGTCCAGCACCAGCGGATCAGCCGTCTCGCTCATTGCAAACCTCCCTTGGTAAAGGCAGCCAGCACCGGCGTGCGAACGAATAGCCAGCCGCCATAGGCGATGTAGTAGCAGGCGATGGTGGTGATCAGCTTGTTCGACCAGGCGACGAATTGCTGGTCGGTCATGGCTTCGAGGATGCGCCGCGCCAGCGAGGTGCCGAGCATCGAGGCCGCGATGGCGATGCCGGCGAGCAATGGATCGAGCGTCGCGGCCTGGTCGATGACGCCGCCGAAATAGATCAGCTTGGTGAAGTGGCTGACGAGTTGGCACATCGCCTTCGTCGCCACTTTCTCGCGCCGGCCGAAATCGCCGCCGAGGAAGAAGGTGTCGAGCAGTGGACCGGAGACGCCGGTCATCAGCATCAGGCCCATGCAGATCGTGCCATAGACGGTGCCCTGCCAAAGGCGATCCGGATCAGGCTTGATATTGGTGGGCAGCAGCCGCGCCATGAACGGCGTGGCGCCGAGCAGCAGCAGCGCCATCGGCTTGTCCGGCACGTAGCGGGTCAGCGACCAGGCCGCCATCGCAACGGCCGCGCCGACCATGTAGTTTCCGACCGGCCGCCAGCGGATGTGCTTGCGCCACAACAAAGCGCGCCAGCCGTTCGAGGCCATCTGCGTGATCGCGTGCAGCACCATCGCGGTCGGCAGCGGCATCAGCGCCAGCAGCACGCCGATCAGGATCAGCCCGCCCGCCATGCCGAACAGCCCCGACAGGAAGGCAGTGGCGACCATCAGCAATCCAAGGGCAGCGATCATGATGGGCGTCACGAAGGGTCTCCCGTAAGCGAGTAAGGGACGCAGGGCTGCTGGCACTCCCTCGCCCCGCCTGCGGGGAGAGGGTGGGGTGAGGGGGAGTCTCCGCAGGGACGGTGAGAGTTGGACTCGCGGAGAGTCCCCCTCACCCGGAATTTGCTTACGCAAATCCCGGCCTCTCCCCGCGTGCGGGGAGAGGCGAAGAGCGGCTCGCCCCTCGCAAATCAACTTGGAATTACGCTCATTCTTGTGCCTCGCTTGCCGCGCCGGCGCAAACTGAGTTATCTTGGCCTGGCATCAGCTTTCCTGAGGGTCCTTTCATTTGCGGCGGCTGCTCTTTCTCAATGGCATCAAGGCATTCGAGGCGGCGGCGCGGACCGGCAGCTTTGCTGCGGCCGGCATCGAGCTGAGCGTGTCAGCGGCCGCCGTCAGCCGCATGGTGCATCTGCTGGAGGAGCGGCTCGGCGTCGCGCTGTTCGAGCGCAAGGCCAACAAGCTGGTGCTGACGCAGGCGGGTCGCGCCTATCAGAGCGGGCTGACGCCGATCTTCGACGCGCTCGCGAGCCTTACCGCACAGGTGACGGCCCCCTCCAGCGTGCGCGTGCTCACCATCGGCGTCGGACATACGTTCGCGATGCGCTGGCTGATCCCGCGGCTGTCGGAGTTTCGCAACGAGGAGCCCGACATCGAGGTGCGCTTCACCACCGGTGGCGCGTCGGTGCCGTTCGGCGAGGACTGGAGCTGCGGCATCAAGCTCGGCACCGGCGACTGGCCGGGCCTCGTCGCCGCCCCTGTTCGCCGGCGATTTGACGCCGGTCTGCGTGCCCCGCCTCGCCACCAGCCTGAAGCGGCCGGCCGATCTCAAAGGGCCGAGCCTGATCCGCGTCGAACACTCGCCCGAGGACTGGCCGATCTGGCTGAAGGCCGCGAACCTGCCCCGCATCAATCCGCGCGGGCCGGAGTTCCAGTTCTACGGCCAGGCGCTGCAGGCCGCCGCCGACGGCCTCGGCATTGCCATGGGCATCCGGCCCTATATCGACGACGATCTGGCCGCCGGACGGCTGGTCGCGCCATTCGACCTCTCGGTGCCCAAGGGCATGCGCTGGTACCTGCTCTATCGCAGTTTTCAGACCGAACAGCGCGATTTTGCCGCGTTCCGCCGCTGGATCATGCGGGCGGCCGCGGAACCTGCGGCCCGTCCGCGACGGTCCGGGCGGGCCGGGCGCGGCTGATCGTCATGCCCGGGCTTGTCCCGGGCATCCACGTTCTTTGTGCTTCGCGGCAAGGCGTGGATGGCCGGGACAAGCCCGGCCATGACGCCGTGGAGACAGTTGCCAAACAGATGTGATCGCCCTCCCCCGCAAGCGGGAGAGGGAGCGCACCGCCTTTGCGGAACTTGCTTCCTCAACCGTTCGGCTGAAAAGGCCGCCCACTTGTGAACGGCTTCACATTTCAAAATCCCCAATCGTGGTCCTCTAACCCTCCGACAAGAGCGCATTTGGGGACTACACATGACGACCCTCTACGACGGCTTTGACATTGAATCCTTCGAAGCTGGCAAAGGGCTCTGGCACGCCCGTATCCGGCGCGCCGATTTCAGCCCGGTTGCCATCGACGGCGTGCTGTTTCCGACCATGGAAGTCGGCTTCGCCTGGCCCGATCCGGCCGCCGCAATCGCCGACGCCAAGCACCACATCGATCGCTTCCGCCGGCACGCCGACGACATCGACGACGAATAGGCCGTTGCCAACACGACTGAAGGACAACAGGGGAACACCGGGTTCATGTCAGTCATCGAATACGACGACCCTTCGCAGCCGCGGATTTATTCGCGCAAGGTGCTCGCGATATGCCCGGAATGCGACGGCGATCTCACGGTGCTCCGTGTGATCGGCGGCCGCGCCGGGTGCGAGTACTGGACCATGCGCTGCACGGATTGCGGCGGGATCCATCTCGACATCCTCGAACCGCGCCTGACGGTCGTGGACGGCGATGGACCGCTGCCGGCGGCGTGAGGCGCCGACGATCGGAAGACTCCACGACCTTCAACGCAATGCACGGTCTAGCGGCCTCCGGCGATGCCGCCGATGAACGCGGTCGCCCGTCCGGCTATCGCTGACGACAGTGCACGCTCCGACAACCCGCAGAAGAATCCGATAAGAATCGCCGCGCTGCCGATTTTCGAGAATGAGCTTGCTTCGGTATTGAGATCACCGATCTTGACGTTGATCGCGCTGGTCCAGAACAGCAGGCAGGCGGCCATCGTCAGCAAGACCACGAAGATCACACGCAAGGGCGCATCGAGCAATTGCTCCTCGGGCGTCGCAAGCTGCTCGAACGTCAAATTGACCTGACGCACGGAAAACGACGCCCAGGTTCCAAAAGACGCGCCGGCGGCGGCCAGCAAGAACGACCTGTGCAGGAACCACCATGAGGCGCAAGAATCGGGCACGGTGCACGCGTTGCTCCTGACCAGGACGTAGACCACGAGGAACAGCGCCGCAAAGCCGAACGACCACGCGCCCAGGCGACGCACATACCTGTTCAGTATTTCCCCGGCTTCGCGCGCAATGAACTCCTCGCGCAGGCTGTCGAGCGCGAGTTTCGCCAGCGTCGTATGCGACTGGGCGAGCCCGATGCCGGCGATTCCGGCCAGCTTGTCGATGTATTCGCCAAGCAACCGCAAACCCCGCTGATCTTCCTCCGGGCGCGCCCAAAATCTGGAATGCGCGCGGGCACGAATCTGGCGGCAGACGGCGCCGATAACCGTCTCCGCATGGCTAATGCCAACGAAGAGGTCGCGCTGATCCTGCGAAGGCTGGTCATCCGGCGGCGGCAACCCTTCCGTCATCCGGATGTCCAACGCGACGTTGTGTCTCGCCTCTTCTTCCCCGCCGGTGCCTCGTATGGTCCTGACTGTGAACAATTTGCGCGTCAGCCGCGCGCGCTGCGCGGTGTAGTAGCCGCGCACCCACGACACTCGATCTGCCGCGTCACTTGACGCGCGTTGCTCGCTCTTCCAGGACGCAAAAACGTCCTTGAGCCGGGCTATCGCATCTGCGCGCTGGGTGCGGCGAACTCGCAGGCCGGCATCCGTATAGTCTGCGCGCGCGTCTGTGGCATCGTCGATTGCGAGGTTGTCGACGCATGCCCGCTGGGCATCGAGATAGGCTCGCTCATCGTCCTCGAGCGCATAGTTTCGGACCGCTGCGGTAAAATCACCTTCAAATCGCGGAGCCGGTGGGACCGCCAATATGACGTCCGGGAGGTCGGCATCAATTTGGCCGGCGATCTCCGCAATGCGATCCGCTGTGCCTGGATCGGCCCTGTCGATCCAGGCTTGGGCGCCGGTCCGGAGATTTGCAATCTGCGCCGCCCTGAACGCAGCGCGCGCTTGCAGAATGCGCGCCCGCATGGGTGTGCTCGCGTCGACCGCGGCCTGCTCCGCGAGCCGGTCGAGAGTCCGCGTGAAACTCGCGATGACCCCGCGCTCCAGATCAGTGGGATTGTAGTCCCCCACCCGCTCGATCTGAAAATCGCCCGGATTACGCGCTGGATTTCGATCTCCGATCGCGAACGGCATGGGGTCTACTTCTTGTTCGGGCAATCATCTCTGCCACAGTTGATCTGCAGCCGTGGGCGCTTCCCCTCGTCCTCATCGTCGTCGTCCGGACGGATGATGGTGTGCAGGTATTCGTTAAGGCCCGGCGCCTGCAAGGGCGGCCCTGCCAGTTGGCGTTTCGCCTTGATATCTTCGAGTGACTTGAGCAAGGACGAAGATTCCATCCCAGGCGCGATCACGGCGGAATGGTCGAACAGATCGCGAAGCTCCGAATAGAGCAACTGCTCGTATTTCGTCAGCGCCGCTGGTGTCGTCGGAGATCCCGAACGCTCGTGCAATTGGACGAGGAGTAAGCTCAGTGCTGGTCCCAGCATCGACAATACCCTCCAAAAATCTCATTCAAATCGATTTCTTCGATTTTATCAACCACGAATTGCAGTCCTGCGATCGGTGCCGGATTGCGCGCGCAACCTTGCCGGCCGCAACACTGCCACGGCGGATATCGCGCAACGCGCGTACAACTGAGCGCCACGATGGAAAAGGCTGCTGCCAACCTGCTGTCAGCAGCCTGCAACCGGACGGGTATTCGCCCTTTTCTGAGGGGCGGACTCGTCCCATATTCGCTCCATGGCGAAGAAAGCTGCTCCCCCAAAATCTCCCAAATCCAAGGCCCCGAACTCGAAAGCGCATCGGCCTGATGTGCAGCCGATCGGGCCGGCGCTGGCCGAACTTCTGAACCCCGCGATCAATCGCGGCGATGCCGGGCTTGGATCGGGCACCGGGCTGCAGCCGCCGCCAGACAATTCGCGCGACCGCCGCGCCGGGGGCGAGGCCGCCGCGCATCGGGCGCGCGCCTCGACGCCGAAAGAGTTTCCGCAGGATTCGACGCGGGAGAGCCGCGGCTTCGACGAAGCGCCGCAGGCCAATTACGGCACCGCCGCCACGATCCCGACGCTCGATCCGGAACTCGCCCGTCAGCTCGGCCTTCCCACCGAGGAGGACGATGCCGAAGCCCTGGCGCGTCCGCCGCGCACCAAGATGGAGGCACTCGGCGTCAAGGCGACCGCCGATGCGCTGGAATCGCTGATCCGCGAGGGCCGGCCCGAGTTCCGAAAGGACGATGGCTCCACCAAGGTGTGGACGCCGCACCGGCCGCCGCGCCCGGAGAAGTCCGAAGGCGGCGTGCGCTTCGAGATCAAGTCGCCGTACCAGCCACGCGGCGACCAGCCGACCGCGATTGCCGAACTGGTCGAGGGTATCCAGCGCAACGACCGCAGCCAGGTGCTGCTCGGCGTCACCGGCTCCGGCAAGACCTACACCATGGCCAAGGTGATCGAGGCCACGCAGCGGCCCGCCATCATCCTGGCGCCGAACAAGACGCTCGCGGCCCAGCTCTATGGCGAGTTCAAGAGCTTCTTCCCGGACAATGCGGTCGAGTATTTCGTCTCGTACTACGACTACTACCAGCCGGAAGCCTACGTTCCGCGCACCGACACCTATATCGAGAAGGACTCGTCGATCAACGAACAGATCGACCGCATGCGCCATTCGGCGACGCGCGCGCTGCTCGAACGCGACGACGTCATCATCGTCGCCTCGGTGTCCTGCATCTATGGTATCGGCTCGGTCGAGACCTACACCGCGATGACGTTCGCCTTGAAGAAGGGCGAGCGCATCGACCAGCGCCAGCTCATCGCCGATCTCGTCGCGCTGCAGTACAAGCGCACGCAAGCCGATTTCACCCGCGGCACCTTTCGCGTGCGCGGCGATGTCATCGATATCTTCCCGGCGCACTATGAAGACCGCGCCTGGCGCGTGAATTTGTTCGGCGACACCATCGAGAATATCGAGGAGTTCGACCCGCTCACCGGCCACAAGCAGGACGAGCTCGAATTCATCAAGATGTACGCGAACTCGCACTACGTGACGCCGCGTCCGACGCTGGTGCAGGCGATCAAGTCGATCAAGTCCGAATTGAAGATGCGGCTCGACCAGCTCAACAACCAGGGACGTCTGCTGGAGGCGCAGCGGCTGGAGCAGCGCACCACTTTCGATCTGGAGATGATGGAGGCGACGGGCAGTTGCGCCGGCATCGAGAATTATTCGCGCTATCTCACCGGCCGCCTGCCTGGCGAGCCGCCGCCGACGCTATTCGAATATGTGCCCGACAACGCGCTGGTGTTCGCCGACGAAAGCCACGTCACCGTGCCGCAGATCGGCGGCATGTTCCGCGGCGACTTCCGCCGCAAGGCGACGCTGGCCGAATACGGCTTCCGTTTGCCATCCTGCATGGACAACCGCCCGCTGCGCTTCGAGGAATGGGACATGATGCGACCGCAGACGGTCGCGGTGTCGGCGACGCCGAGCGCCTGGGAGCTCAACGAGAGCGGCGGTGTGTTCGTCGAGCAGGTCATTCGCCCCACCGGCTTGATCGATCCTCCGGTCAATATTCGCCCCGCCCGCACCCAGGTCGACGATCTCGTCGGCGAAGTCCGGGCCACCGCGCAAGCCGGCTATCGCTCGCTGATCACCGTGCTAACCAAGCGCATGGCGGAGGATCTCACCGAATATCTGCACGAGCAGGGCATTCGCGTCCGCTACATGCACTCTGATATCGACACCATCGAGCGCATCGAGATCATCCGCGATCTGCGCCTGGGCGCCTTCGACGTCCTCGTCGGCATCAACCTG
>JAEWHT010000427.1 GCA_023387695.1 Pseudomonadota bacterium
GATGACATGTGTCGGGTTCGGCACGATGCTGTCGCTGGCAGTGTTTCTGCAGCCGATCTCGGAAGCGATGGGTTGGTCGCGCGCGGGCGTTTCGGCTGCGGCCACGCTGGATTTCCTCTGCATGGGATTTGCCGCGTTCCTGTGGGGCACGCTGTCGGACCGGTTCGGCACGCGCATCGTGGTGCTGTCGGGAAGCCTGCTGCTGGGACTCGGCCTCGTCACCGCAAGCCAGGCGACAAGCTTGTGGCAGTTCCAGCTCTGCTTCGGCGTGCTGATCGGCATTGCCGCGGGCAGCTTCTACGCACCGATGATGGCGCTCGCGAGCGCATGGATCGACAAGAATCGCAGCCTCGCCGTGGCGCTGGTCTCCGCCGGCATGGGCGTGTCGCCGGTGACGATCGCGCCGACCGCAAGCTGGCTGATCACGGCCTATGACTGGCGCACCGCGATGCTGGTGATCGGCTGTGTGGCCTGGGCGCTGCTGATCCCTGCCTGCTTCCTGGTGCGACCGGCGCCGGTCGCTTCCGGCTCCGCAAGCACGGACACGGCAGCGGAGGTCGAGCTGACCGCCGGGCAGGCGCTGCGCACGCCGCAATTCATTGCGCTCGCGGCAGCGCATTTCGCCTGCTGCGCCGCGCATTCAGGTCCCATCTTCCACATGGTGTCCTACGCGATGGTCTGCGGTATCGCCCCGCTCACAGCCGTGACGGTCTACAGCGTCGCCGGCATCTCAGGCCTCGGCGGTCGCCTGCTGCTCGGCACGCTCGCCGATCGCATCGGCGCAAAGCCGGTGCTGGTCGGCGGCCTGTTCGTGCAGGCGATGTGCATCGCGACCTACCTCGCGGTCGGGCAGCTCGGCGAATTCTACGCGCTCTCGGTCGTGTTCGGCCTCGCTTATGGCGGCGTGATGCCGCTCTATGCGGTACTGGTCCGCGAATATTTCGGCGCGCGCATCATGGGCACCGTGTTCGGCGCGGTCTCGGCCTTTGCCAGCCTCGGCATGGCGCTCGGTCCGTGGGCCGGCGGGCTCGTGTACGACAATTTCCAGCAATACACCTGGCTGCACATCGGCTCGTTCGCGATCGGTCTCGCCGCCGTCGCGGTGGCGCTGAGCTTTCCGACCAAGCGCGGGCGTTCGCTCGACCTTGGTCGTGCCGTTGCATGACACCAATTTGGGCAGTGATGCAGCCGGCAGGTGATGATGGCTCCGCGAACCACCCCGATCACGTTTGTGCTCATCGCCCGGATACCCGCAGAAGGCGTCGCGGACTTCCGAGCCTATGAGGATGCAGTCCTGCCGCTGTTGCCCGAATTCCGCGGACAGTTGGAACGGCGGCTCCGAAATTCCGATGGCACGATAGAGATGCACATCGTCAGCTTCGCATCCGAAGCAGACTTCCAGAGCTACCGGAATGACCCGCGGCGAACGGCTCAAGCCCGACTGCTGGAAAAATCCGCTGCCAAGCTGGAATTACTTCCGATGACAAACGTCTGATGGGCCAAGCCAAAGAGACACCGCCTCACCCGATCGCGAAATCCGCCGCCGTCTCCGCGTGAATCGCCGTCGTGTCGAACGTCTCGACGGACGTATCGGCAGCGCCCACCAGCATGGTGATCTCGGTGCAGCCGAGGATGATGCACTCGGCGCCGCGCCCGACCAGCGCAGCCATCACGTCCTGATAGCGGCGGCGCGAGGGATCGGCGACGACGCCGAGGCAGAGTTCATCGTAGATGATGCGGTTTACATCGGCGCGCTCGTCAGCCGATGGGACAAGGACATCGAGATCATGCGCACGCAGGCGGTCGATGTAGAAATCCTCCTCCATCGTGAACTTGGTGCCGAGCAACCCGACCCGCCGGTATCCCGCGGCCCGAATGCGCTGCGCCGTGGCGTCACCGATGTGAATGAACGGGATGGTCAATTTCGCGGTGATCTCAGGCGCGAGCTTGTGCATCGTGTTCGTGCACAGCACGATCGCACGTGCGCCCGCGCGCTCGAGGCGCTGCGCCACCTCAGCCAGGCTCGCCGCGGCCTCCGCCCAGCGGCCCTCGTATTGCATCTCCTTGATTTCCTGAAAATCGTAGGAGTACAGCAACAGCGGCGCCGAATGCAGCTTGCCCAGCCGATCGCGGACGCGCTCGTTCATGAGCTTGTAATAGAGCGCAGTGCTCTCCCAGCTCATGCCGCCGATCAGGCCAATGGTTTGCATCCCGGTGCCTTTCGAAATCTCGCCCGCCGGGATCGTAGACCGGTAGAACGCTACTGTCTTCAGCCGCCGGGGCTTGACCTGCGCCGGGGGTAAAGGGAGGAGAACCTCCGCCAATAGAGCCACAACCCGGCTGTGTCGGGGACAGCCTGTGCGTTGGGGACAGCCCGCCCCGACCTATTGAGCGCGCGACCGCCGGGATAAGATAATGGGCGGCAACACCCTTGCGAGCTTGGGTTACGTTCGTGCTATTCTACCTCGCATAGGCATTTACGTTACTGATTACATCCAAAATATTGCATTGCGGCGCTGCGGAAACCCGGGACAGGCATATGGCGCACAACAAGACATCGCTTTCGCAAGCCATCGAGCGTGATCTCCGGCTCGATTTCTTCCGCGGCCTGGGATTATGGATGATCTTTCTCGACCATATTCCGGACGACATCGTTGCGTGGCTTACCCTTCGCAATTACGGATTCAGCGATGCCGCTGAATTCTTTGTCTTCATCTCTGGCTACCTGGTCGGCTTCATCTACGCTCCCATCGTCCAGGCGGGCAATTTCATTGCAGCCACAAAACGGCTCGTGATGCGAGCCTGGCAAATGTACGTTGCCCACATCCTCCTGTTCCTGCTGTTCACGGCCCAGATCGCCCGCGCGGCCCGGAAATTCGACAACCCGATGTACAAGGACGAGTTCAACGTCGCGAACTTTCTGGCGCATCCGGACGAGTTGATCTGGCAGGCGCTCACATTGCGCTACAAGCCGGTCGACCTTGACGTGCTGCCGCTCTACATCTCGTTGGTGCTGGCTTCACCTCTGATCTTGTGGTGCCTGGTGCGCCGCCCGAACCTGACGCTGGCCGGTTCGGTCATTCTCTACATTGGCGCCCGGATCTTCGACTGGAATCTCGCTTCATATCCGCCGGGGACCCACTGGTACTTCAACCCTTATGCGTGGCAATTGATGTTCGTCTTCGCCGCGTGGTGCGGCGCCGGCGGCGCAGCCAGGATATGGACCATCATCCATTCCCGCGTGACACTGGCAATATCGATCGCCTGGATCCTCTTCGCCTTGCTGATCGTCATGACCTGGCACAGCCCGTTCCTGGAATCGCTGATTCCAAAATGGATGATCAAGGCGATCTATCCGATCGACAAAACCGATCTCGACATGCTGCGCTTCACACATTTTCTGGCACTGGCGGTGCTGGTATCGCGCTACATGCGCCGCGACTGGCGTCCCCTCACCTCGAACTGGCTGCGGCCACTGGTGTTGTGCGGCCAACATTCGCTGCCTATCTTCTGTCTCGGCGTGTTTCTGTCGTTCGGCGTGCACTATCTCCTGGTGCAGCATCCTGGCGGCATCTGGAGACAGATCGTGCTCAGCTTGGCGGGCATGGCGATCATGACGGCGGTTGCGTGGATGCTCGATCGGGTTAGAAACGTGCCCAACCTGTTTGTTGACGTGAACGAGACCGAAAAGCCGACCGACGTAGCGACACCCGCAACAGCCTGATTTGGGCTGCTTCGAGAACCGCCGGCCGGGTCGGCTGACCCAGCCATTCAAGATTGCAGTGTCGCTGCATTGAATTCGTCATAGGCGCCGTTTCGGGCGGTTTATGGCCTTCTTGCGAGAGGAGCGTGCCGATGTGGAAGTCCTTCGCAGTGATCGCCGTTGCGCTGCTTGTTTCGACCGGTCCGGCACCGGCGCAAACCCCGACGCCTGAAGCTTTGGCAGCAGCAAGAGCTGTCGTGCAGACGATGAAGATTTCAGATCAGTACAAGGCGCTGCTGCCGGGCATCCTGCTGGCGATCAAGCCGCTGCTGATCCAGGACCGGCCGGAAACTGAACGCGATTTCGATACCAGTACGGCGAAGATGGCCGAAGACGCCTATGCTTCTCATTTCAACGCGATGATCGAAGCCGCTGCGGCCGTCTATGCCAACAACTTCACGATCGAAGAGCTCCGCGAAATGGACGCGTTCTACCGCAAACCAGTCGGCCAAAAGGTCCTGGAAAAATCGCAAGCTCTCGCCCAGCAGACTGATCAGATCGGTCGCGAGGGCAGCCGCAAGGCCGCGGAAGACCTGCGCGTGCGTCTGGCCGAAACCATGCGGCAGAAAGCCAAGTAGCAATGAGCGAGGCGGTCGGTTCTGCGGTCAACGTGACGTCGGCCAGAGAGCGGGTTTTCAGGTTCATTGCCGAGACGTGTCGTGCCGGCAGATCGCGAGAGTTGATCGCGCGCCTTGACATCCTCGATGTCGCAACTTGCCTTCTCATCGCGATGCTTGCGGTCGTCGCGCTGCTTACCTACAAGGACTACGCGATATCGAATGACGAAGCGGTGCAACATCGCTACGGCGAATTGATCATTGCCTATTATGCCAGTGGTTTCAGCGACCAGAGTGTCTTCAATTTCCAAAACCTCTATCTTTATGGCGGCCTGTTCGACATCGTCGCCATCGCGTTAAGCCATTTTTTTTCGATCGATCCTTTCGATCTGAGACACATCCTGTGTGCCCTGGTCGGGATTTCCGGCATCGGCGCCGCCGCATTGACCGCACGATTGATCGCGGGTCCGCGCGCAGGCCTCATCTGTGCGCTTGCTCTGAGCGTCTGTGGCGCGTGGTATGGCGCCATGTTCAACCACACAAAGGATATTCCGTTTGCCGCCGCGATGATCGGCGCGACATTCTTCCTGATCCGTATCGCGCGCCGCTTGCCATCACCGCCCGTCGGCGAATTGGCAGCATTCGGACTGCTCGCAGGCGCGGCTTTGGGCATGCGTGTCCTTGGACTGTTGCTGGTGATCTATGTCGGGATTGCGATCGCCCTGTACATGCCGTCGGGCCCTGCGAGGAAGGACTTCCTGATCCAGTCGTCGCTGCGGATTTTGCCGGCGTTGATCCTCGCCTATCTCGTGATGATCCTGGCCTGGCCGTGGGCAGCGCTCGCGCCGCTCAATCCGCTGCGCGGTCTGCTGGCATTCTCGGAATTTCAGTACGGCATCCGCACGAGCTTTGCCGGCCAATCCTACGAGATGGCGGAAGTGCCGCGGTTTTATGTACCGGCCTACATCCTGATCCGCGTACCGCTGCTGACGCTGTTCGGCGCGGCTTTGGTGCTGCCTTACGTGCTGCCGCGCCCCCTCTCAGGTCGTAACAGGCCGCTGCCTGGCAGGGATATCGCCCTCCTCGCGCTGACGGTCATATTCCCGTTGGCCTGCCAGGTCATCTACCACGGTCCGGCGTTCACGGGCCTTCGTCACTTCCTCTTCATCCTTCCCGCGCTGGCCATATTCGCCGGAATCGGTCTTGATGCAGGCCTTTCAACGCTGGCCAGGCGTGGGCAATGGGTTGCCGCAACGGGCATTGCGGCAATGGCTGCATCTCTGGTTTGGGACGCCGCGACGCTCGTCAGGCTGCATCCCTACCAAAATCTGGCCTACAATTCCCTCGTCGGAGGTTTCGAGGGTGCATCACGGCGCTATGATTCCGACTACTGGTTTGGAAGCATGCCCGAGGCACTGCACCAGCTCGAAGCCTATCTGCGCAACACAGCGGCCGTTGATCCGAGCTGGCCCACGCAGGTCTATTCGGTCGCAGTCTGCGGCGAACGATTGCCGTTCGAGAAAAGCGTGACGCTTCCGCAATTGCATTTCGACTTCCGGTCGGAATGGGATCAATCCGAGTTCTTCATCGCGCCGACCAATATGAATTGCGATCACGACCTCGACGGCAAGGTGATCGGCACGGTCCAACGGCTCGGTGTCGCCATCGCCTATATCAAGGATCGGCGGTCGTTGATGTCGTCCGTGACGATCTCAAGGCGCTAGACCCAGCTCGTTGGGCGGAGAGATTGGGCCCGCGCCTCACGCCGAGCCCGACGTCGTCGAGCCCGGAGGATCGGCGCTCTTGTCAGCGGCGCGTCTGTACCAGGTAAAGAGCTGGGCGACACCACACATGATGAGAACCCCCAGGATTCCGACCAAGATGTGCACGACGAAGCCAGCGCCCGATTCCATCAGCACAAAATAGCCGGTGAATGCGAGAAACACGCCGAGGCAGAAGATCTGGAGCGAAAACTGGCCGCACAGGATCATGGGCCTCAGCCAGGGCGAGTTGAGGCCCGGCCATCCGGCCGGCACGAGACGCACGGCAATGACCGCCAGTGCAAGAAAGTGCGCGAAGCGGAGGACATCGAGATCGACCTTGTTGATCGGGTAAATCAACCGCTCGAGCCAATGGGGCATCAGGAAGCCAAGCTGCGGAAAGTACCAGGTCAGCGTGACGCACAAGGAAAAGAGTATGTAGGCAAATGAGGCCCACAGCGTGATCGGCGATGAAATCAGTGGAGCCGCACGCTTGGCGCCGCCGAGAGAACACCAGGCGCCGAACACGAACAGCATTTGCCAGGCAAATGGATTAAAGCCCCAGAATCCGTGGGGATAGGTCGTCAGGTAAAGATCGAATTTCCAGGTGCAAAAATAGAGCACGACTGAAAGCGCAAGCGCTATGTTTGCACGCCACTTCATGAGCACGAGGATGAGAGGAAGAAAAAACATCAACAAGGTATAGAGCGGCAGCACATCCATATTGAGCGGACGAAATCTCAGCAGCAATGCCTGGATCATGGTCAGGCCGGGATCCCTGAGAAACTGCTCGATTTCCATTTCCCTGGCGTAGAACGGCTTGTTCAAGCCGACGGCGATGTAGGATACTTCCGCCACCAGGATCGTGAACAGCAGCAGGTGCGCGGAATAAATCTGCCAAACCCGCTTCATAATCCGCGCGCTTGCGACGACGAAACCGAACCTGGACATGGCACGGCCGTAGACCATCGCCGCCGTGTATCCCGAGATGAAGATGAAGATTTCCGCTGCGTCGCTGAAGCCATAACTACGAATCGTGAACCAGCTCAGCAGATCAGGCGACACGTGATCGACGAAAATCAGCCAAAGCGCCAAGCCCCGGAACAAGTCCAGCCGCAGTTCGCGCCCGCCGGCGGAGACCGATGAGGCGGTCCCGCGAGTCGGTACGGCAACCGGAGCTCGCGGCATATCGGCAGGATTTCCCGAAGACGGCGCAGCAACTCGGTCGGCAATCGACGTCATCAGGCACACCGTTGATAAAAACCCCAGCTTACGCGCTTGTCCCCGGCAAACGCAATATTGCCCTTGATTACCTTTGGCTCCCCACGCCTTCGCCTGGTCGGCACGGGCCGACGCCATTGGCGGTATTGAACCCGGTCCGCGCTCGGCGAGACTATCCTCTGGAGAGTGAACGGCCTTGCCCGTCCACAGGCGATACGGGCGAGTGTTCTCATGCGAAGGCCAAACTGGCGATTGATTGCGGTGGACGCCGTGCTGCCGGTGCTGGACGCGCTGAAGCGCTCAATCCTGGATGGCAGGCAATTCGGAGTTGATGGCCGAAAGGCGCTCGTCTTGCTGCTTCTCCTCTTCGTCATCCCCGCGAACAAGTGCTCCGCGCAGACACCGCCGCCGCCGCTCGACGAATATGCGTTCGAGCACGTGCCGCCGACGGTCGTGAAGAGATTGGCGACCCGCTTTTCGCTGGGCGCATTCGCCGGCCGCTTCGAGGAGACGCCGCTCGGCGCGGTCCGCGATGCCGTGGGCGAAGGGACCATCCAGCACCAGGGCGACGCTGCAGGTAGCATCTATTGGCTGTGTTATCGGCGCGCACAGCATCGGCTATGGGTGTCCAGCGGAGAGATGGGCGGCTCGGACCATCGCGTCACGCAGATCGTTGAAGAGCTCACCGAGAACGACACCGAAACCTCGGCCGATTGCGCCATCATGCCGGACAAGTTCGCGCCCCTGGTCTTCGACGGCAAGCTGCATTTGGGCATGTCGCGTTCGGAGGTCGTCAAGGCGCTGGGACCGCCGTCGAAGTCGGACGCTGCCCAGACGATGTATTCTCATGTCGGAAAACTCGCGCACGGGTTCGACGAGACCGCATGGCTCATTCTCCGATTTCGTGAGGACACGCTGGTGTCCATGCGCGGCGGCAAGACCACTTCGAATTGAAGTGGCCGCCAGCAGCGTTGATGCTTCCGAGAAGCACTGCGGCTCAGCTAGGGAAGTCCTTTTGTCATCGTGAAGGGATTGAACCCAACTTCCGCGAGGGCAGCCCACGAAGCTGCGCCAAGATGTGACAATCGGAAATAGTTTCGCGGCTTGGTCGGGTCGGTATCCAACACGAACCCCGTCGGTAATGCGCTAACAGTCGTGGCATAGAACCCACCATCGGGCGACCTCTGGGATTCGATGACGGCGATCAACGCTTCTGCCCTCTCAGTCTTGCCGAGCAGTTTCATCAAGAGAGCCATTTGGCCTGTACCTTCGGTCCACACACCGTCCCGGTCTTCACCGTAAGAAAAGCCTCCGCCGACACTCATTCGCTGTTCGGCGGTCGTCATGGCCGATGCAAATGTCCCGGCCGCTCCGTGAAGCGCTGTCAAAGGCCAGATCTGGGCATCCAGAGCCAAAGTCGGATTATGCGTGACACCGTCTTCACCGGTCCCTGCGGCAAAACAGGCGCACGCGGGATCCCACATCGAATTTACAAAGGACTCGGCAGCTGTTGCCTTGTCGCGCCAGAGCGGATCGCCTGTACGGATCGCAAGAAGGCCAAACGCGGCGGCGAGGTCAGTATTGTGTTCAGTCGATTTCCACGTCCGCACGTCCGGCGTCGGTTCGTGCCCAAACGTACCACCCGTGAAACCGCCAGTACCGCGCGTATCGGCCCATTGCGCGACCCAAGCGCCAAGCCGCGCTGCACCATCTCGGAATCGGGAGCCGGTGTTCACATCGTCAATCGACAGCAACGCCAACATGGCCCACGCCATGTTACCAACATCGCTGCCCACCTGATATCGATCCTCTAACCATTTGTTCCGGGTATTGTCCCACCAACCCGGAAGTTTGGCGGCGTCACTCGCCACCACACCCGCGGCGTATGCGTTCCGGAGCCGCCCGTCGTGCCAGGTGCGATCGTGATCGATGGCCCAGAGGATCGCCGAGCCAATTCGATACGCTTTGTCTCGCGCGCCGCAACCGACCAATGCGATGGCGGCGACTGCGTCGTCATAGAGGTAGGCGGCGCCATGGAGAGGCCCCGATTCGACGGTCGGATAGCTGGGCAGGAACAACGGGCCTGATGGCGATGCCTTATCGATCAGACCAGCGAGGTATCCGCACGCCGAAGCTTCCGGTGCTGCTTGAGCCCGGAGTGGAGTGGCAGCCACAATGATTGCGACGGTCGCTACGATCCGTGCGATGGCTTCTATTCGGACCACTGGGCTGTTCTCCAGGATGGGCGATGAATCTATATACCCATCGGCGACGTCTGGAAGTGGCCCTTGGCCGAACAAGACTGAGCCGTTCGCGCGAGAACGGCTGCGAGGAGGGCTGCGACATCGAGATCGTGACAGCCCGCGATTGCCTACCAGTAGAACGGGATAACCAGCGGAATCGGTATTGCGAAGCCGAAGGTCGGTCCGAAGCTTCCGAAGCCATAACGGACGTGCCGTGCGGCTGCCATCTGGCGGTGTTTGCGCTGATTTGCCGGAGCGCTTCGTGAGACAGGTTTCGAGTTAGGTCTTGCCTCGACGGGCTTCTCGACCAGCATTGCGGTGCCAGCCTTTGCTTCGGGCGGCGCAGCCTGCGATGGTTTCGCCTGGTCAACTGGCTGCTCGACAGTTGCAGTTGGAGCAGGTTTCGTATCGGCGACTGCCGACTGTTCGATGGGTGGCGCGGTGGTCGGCGCCTGCTCGACAGGTGCCGTTTGAGGAGGCTTTGCATCGGTGACTGCAGATGGTTCGACGGCTGGCGCGGTCGTCAGCGTTCGCGCGGCCGGCGCCGTTTGAACGGGCTTCGTATCGCCTGCTGCCGACTGCACAGGTTGCGCAACAGCCGGCTTGTGCTCGACAGGCACAGCCTGCACGGGTTTCGGCTTGGTCACCGCGGTGTCTTCCTGATCCATCACCGAACGGCATCCTGAGCTCAGGTTCGCCTTGTTCCGCCGCATACAAGCGATGATCCTGGAAATGTTCGGTATTTCTGCGCTGCAGAGTCGGTAGGCGTCGCCCATGCACATCTCACGCGCTCGGGCGCTATAAGCAAAACTCCCCGTAGTCGCCAATGTCGACATGGAAAGCGCGAGGCTCAACGTCAAACCGATGTTACGAATGGTACTGATGCGAGTTGCTGTCATGGGTAGCAATCCGTCGTTCGATAGCCGAGCCATCCAAAGTTAGGCCATCGAGACAGAAGCAACTGTGATCAACCGCACGCTGCCCGCGCGCCATTCTGTTCCGGTCGTGGCCGGAAGAGGAGCCGGCGTGTCAACACTGGCGGCCGGCTCTCCTCTGGTCCTACGTGCCCTTACAACGCCTTCTGCTTCGCCTCGACATATTGCTTGAAGCTCTCGAGGATCGCCTGCCAGCCGCCCTGCTGCTGCTCGACCGAATGGGTGGTTTCGGCATCGAAGGCGACGCGGACGACGACGCCCTTCGCGCCGGGCACGAAATCGACTTCGGCCTTGCGATCGCCGAAGGCATATTCAATCCGCTTGTACTCGACGATTTTCGTATAGGTGCCGGCAAAGTCAAAACCCATGCTGCCGTCCTTGGCCTCCATGCGCGACGAGAACAGGCCGCCTTCGCGCAGATCGACCGTCGCCTTGGTCGTGTGCCAGTCGTCGGACGCGGCGTTCCACTTCACGATGTCGGCGGGTGTCGTATAGGCACGCCAGACCTGATCGATGGGGGCTGCGACGCTGGTTTCGACGGTGATCCTCATGGGTATTGCTCCAGTTCGATATTGACGGTTCGAGGGTACGACATCACCTCGGGTGAGCGGGGGCTCGTCGACCACGCTTTGTCCGGAAGTGTCCGCCCAAGGACGATCGAGACCCGTCCATGCCGACATGGGGTCGGGCCGTCAATGCGATAAAAATGCGAAAAAGAATTGTCCGCGGGTCGACTGGCTACGCACCAACGACCGCGAGGAGCGCATGACGCGGATTCCGATGGACAAGCGACGACGTCAGATCGGCCGGGATTTCGCGCGAATGGCGGCCGACCGCTTGAACAGTTGCTGCGCATCGGCGTAGCGGCCCTGATCGCGGTAGAACGAGGCCAGATTGTTCAGGATATCGACGAGGTCCGGATGGTCGGGACCGAGCGTCTTCTCGAAGGTCGCCACCGACAGCTTGTACAGCCGCTCGGCATCGGCGTTGCGCCCCTGGCGCGCATAGAGCGTCGCCAGATTGTTCTGCGCCTGCGCGATGTCGGGATGAACAGGTCCATACGCCTTCTCGGTCACCGCGATCGATCGCTTGAGCAGCCGCTCGGCGTCGGCATAGCGATGCCCGTGGATGTAGGCGTCGGCCAGATTGCTCATCAACACCGTCGCTTCGGGATCGTCGGGGCCGTTCGCCTTCTGAAGAATGGCGAGCCCGCGCTTGAACAACGGCTCGGACTGATCGTAGCGGCCCTGGCTGCTGTAGACGGCGGCGAGATTGCTCATCGCCATCACGATGGAGGGATCGTTGGGCCCGAGCGCCTTCTCGCGAATGGCGATCGACCGCTTGAGCAGCGGCTCGGCTTCCGCATAGTGCTCTTCCACGCGGTAGAGCTCGCCGAGATTGTTCAGCACGGTCGCGACTTCCGTGGCCTCCGGACCGAGCGTCTTCTCACGGATCGCCAGCGCGCGCTTGTACAGCAGCTCGGCCACCGGGTACTGACCCAGATTGTAGTGGATCGTGCCAAGATCATTCAGCGGCATCGCGACCATGGCGTCGTCGGTGCCAAACTCCTTCTCGCGAAGAGCCAGGGCTTGCTGAGCCAGCGGCAGCGCTTCCATGTACTTGCCGGCCTCGTAAAGCACTTTCATCTGCCGGGTCAGCGCGCCCGCCTCATCCTCGTCCGCACGGGATGGCGTGGCCAGCGACAGGCCCAGCGCGAGCGCGGTGACCGCGACACGGATCGTTGCTCTCAGGGCCTTCATCGCGCGTTCCTTCGCCGCTGACGTCAGGGACATCTGCGGTTTTGGTGCGCCTGGAGGGTGGACAGGTTCAATGAAGGGGCTGTCTGCGGGTCTTTCCGGAGCGGTGCGGGGACTGGGACGGCGGCGGACGCCTCGACTAATTCCTCAATGTTGCCGGCAGGATGTAGTGATCGAAGAGATCCAGCTCGGGGGCGACCATATTCTTGGATTGCCGCCCCGCGTTGAAGACGACGACCATGTCGAGCGACGGGATGATGATCGTCTTCTGGGAATTGAAGCCGAGTGCAGCGACCCATGCGATGGTGCCGGCGCTGTCAGGCGAATGCCCTATCCACCATTGATAGCCATAGCCGAAGGCGGCCTTATCCGTCTTGATGTGCTCGGCGGTCGATTGATCGACCCAGGAGGCCGAGACGATCTGCTTGCCGTCCCAGGCGCCGCGGTTGAGTACGAGCTGACCGATCTTCGCCCAGTCGCGCGGCCGCAGGCTCAGGCCGCTCGAGGATGTCGGAAGACCGCTGACCGGGGTCTTGTACCATTCGGCATCCTCGATCCCGAGCGGAGCGAAGATATTCTCCTGCGCCAACACATCGACGCCCTTCCCGGTGACCTTCTTCAGGATGGTGCCGATCAATTCCGTTTCCGCATTGTTGTACTGGAAGGACACGCCGGGAGCCCTCTCGGCGCCCAACCCCGCCGACATCGTCAGGAGATGGCGCAGCGTGATCTTGTCCTTGTCGGATGCATTCAAGCCCGCATAATCGGGGAGATATGACGAGATCGGCGCGTCCAAATCCTTGATCAAGCCGCGATCCATGGCGATGCCGACCAGCAGCGAGACGATGCTCTTGGTCATGGAATAGCCGTTGTGCCGCGTGGTCGGGTCGTAGTTCATCTGATGCGGATAATCATAGTAGCGCTCGTAGACGAGCACGCCGTGCCTGATGACGATGATGTCATCGACATCAGCGAGCTTGCCGCCGCTGATGCCCTGATCCATCGCGCACAGCAGCGCCGCGTTCAGCCCCTGCTTGTCGGGCGACGTCATCATCCATCCGTCATGGATGTCCTGAGGGATGCCGCAACTGGATGCGGGCTCGGCACTGATGGGGCTTGAAGCGAAAGCACACAAGGCTGCGACGACGCCGATCCAAGTCCGCATGTCAGGCTCTCCCCCACCATTCCCATGACGACAAGAGCCAGAATGCCGTTCGGTGTGTGTCCCTTTTGCGGCGTTGCGGGTTGTGAGGGAGCCTTCATTATAGGCAAGGCGAACACGCGACTGCGGCGCGTTCTGCCAGACCACAAATCCTCCCCATGACGGTCAGGCGAAGTCGGCTATAAAATGGTGCTGACCGAATACTGGACACAAACCCATGGCTTTCTGGATCGCGGGCGCAGCTGGATTGGTGATCGCCTATTTGCTCGGCGCGATACCCACGGGCTATCTCGCGGGCAAACTGCTGAAAGGCATCGACATTCGCGAGCACGGCTCCAAATCCACCGGCGCCACGAATGTCTTGCGCACCCTCGGCAAATGGCCTGCCCTGGCGGTGCTCGTCATCGACGTACTGAAGGGCGCTGCCGCCATCTTCGTCGCCCGTGCATTCTGTCCCTGGCTCGCGACTGCACTATCCCCGACGCCGCCGACAGCGTCGGATCTGGACGCCTGGGTGCCATGGATCGTGTGCCTCGCCGGCATTGCCGCGCTGCTGGGCCATGGCCGTTCGATCTGGTTGAACTTTACGGGCGGCAAATCGGCGGCGACAGGGCTCGGCGTGTTGCTTGGAATGTCGTGGTCGGTAGGATTAGGCGCGGCTTTCGTCTTTGGCATCGTGCTGGCGATCGTCAGGATCGTTTCGCTGAGCTCGATGCTTGCGGCGCTGACGGCCATCATCCTTGTCTTCGGTCTCGATCACCCGCTGCCCTATCGGCTCATGGTGGTCGCAGGCGCGCTCTACGTCATCGTCCGACACCGCGCCAACATTCAACGGCTGCTCGCGGGCACGGAGCCGCGGCTCGGTCAAAGCACAGTGGATGTGAAAGCGGAAGCACAAGCGCGAGGCTGACGGTGCAGCATTTCAGTGAAGCGGCGCGCATCTGGCGCGAATGCGTTCCAAAATCAGGTCAAGCCGATACTATCGAGGGAGAGCTCCTGCGTGCCGTCGAGAAGCTGCGTGGCGAAGCCACCCGAAACGGCAACATCAATTGGGATTCCGGGTTCGAAATCCTGCTCTCGTTTCTCGAAAGCAAGCTGCTGGACAAGGCGGTCTATTCCGAGGCCAAGCTGGCAACCACGCAGGCGACATTGGCGCGCCTAAGGGACTTTCAGCATCCCTGCCTGGACAAGGAACCATACGACCACCTCTGCGACCGCGTGGTGGAGTACTTTCAAAACTATGGAAGCCAGCGGCACCTGAAGAACCCGGAATTGCACCGCTAGATCGCCGCTCGCGCTGCCAGGGTTCTGACCGGCGCCGGCTGACTAGAGTGGCGGCGGCTTGCGCATCTGCGAGGCCTGCTCGTAGGCGTAGGCGAGACGCAGGAGCTTGTGCTCGCTCCAGGCACGGCCCGCAAAACTGATGCCTAGCGGATAGTCCGGCGTCTCCTTGTCGCCGACGCCCGAGATGAAGCCTGCGGGCACCATGACGCTGGGATAGCCCGCCTTCGCCGAGATCACGCAGCCGCTGCTGCTGGGAAAGAGTACTGCATCCAGCTTGTGCTGGTTCATGTAGGCGTCCATCCCGCGCGTCTTCGCCGAGAGCAGGTCCATGGCGCGGGCCGATTTGTACTCGCGCTCGCTGAGATCGCCTTTGGTGAGGTCGGCGGCGAGGAACAGGTCTTGCCCGAAGCGCATCGCCTTCTCCGGGTTTGCCGCGTTGAAGGCGATGATGTCGGCCATCGTCTTGATGTCGGTATTGGTCGCCCATTCCTTGAGATAAAGATTGAGGCCGTATTTCAGCTCATAGAGGAAGACGATCGGCGATCCCGTCGGATTGCCCTTGTTGCTGCTGAGCGGATTGCGATTGAGTACGGGCATGCCGGTGCCGGGCCCGCCGATCCAGCCGGCTGTCGGCATGTTGGCGCGCACGATGACGGCGCCGAGATCCTCCATCACCTTGATCGCCTCCGTCATCACCTTGACCCATGCGGGTTGCAGCTTACCGTAATAGCGATCGTTCAGGGGATCGGAGGGGTCGCTCGGCACGCCGATGCGAGCGCCTTTCATCGCATCGCGCGCGAGGTCCGCTGTGTAGTCGGCGGGGCGCCGTTGCCGCGCCGTCGCGGGGTCGCGCGGATCCTTGACCGCCAGCACGTTCAAAAGGATCGCCGCATCGCGCACCGTGCGCGTCATCGGCCCGGCGGTGTCCTGGCTGTGCGCAATCGGAATGATACCGGCGCGGCTGATCAGGCCGACGGTTGGCTTGACCGTGACGAGGCCGTTCTGGCTAGCGGGATACAGCAGCGAGCCGGACGTCTCGGTGCCGATCGAAGCGGCGCACAGGCCTGCCGCGACAGCAACCGCCGAGCCAGAGCTTGAGCCACCGGGGACCACGACTGGAATGTCGTGCTCGCCCATCAGCGTCGGCACATAAGGATTCCTCACCTGGCCGCCAAGCGAGGAATAGCCCGCGGGCATCTCGACGGCGAGAATGTTGGCGAACTCGGTCAGATTCGCCTTCCCGAGGATGACCGCGCCGGCCTTGCGCAACAGCTTGACGACGGTGGCGTCGCGTTTGGCCCGCGTGCCCTCCAGCGCCAGCGAGCCCGCCGTCGTCGGCTGCTTGTCGGAGGTCGCGATGTTGTCCTTGATCAGGATCGGAACGCCAGCGAGCGGACGTTTGGCTGATGGTTTGGCGCCGTCGAACTTTGCCGCGATCGTGAGCGAATCGGGATTGAGCGCGCGGACGGAATTCAGCATCGGCCCGCCGCGGTCGTGGGTGGCGATGCGTGCAAGATACGCCTTGGTCAACGCCGTTGCCGTGACGCGCCCATCCGCCAAAGCATCGATGATGTCGCTCATTGGCGCGTGTTCGAGCGCCTGCGCGGACATCACCAAATTGCGGCGGGGCGGCTTCGTCATGACGTGCCTCTTGGACGGTTTGTGCTACGAAACGTAGCATTTCTGCCGATGGACGACATTATTTATGCTAGGATGCGGTCGCCGATCAGGGGGCGCCATGAGGCGACGCGAGTTTATCACTGTTGTCGGTGGGGCCGCGGTTGCTTGGCCGCTCGTTGTGCGCGGGCAGCGGCCACGCTCAGCTCGTGTTGGTGTGCTGCATCCTTTTTCGTCGCCCGATCCATGGGCCGCCGCGCTCAAGCTTGGGCTCCGCGATCTCGGTTATGTTGAGGGGCGGACCATCACCATCGACGAGCGCGGAGCCGAGGGGCACGATGAGCGCCTCTCCGCGCTGGCAAGGGAGCTGATCGACAGCAAGGTCGATGTCCTCGTGGCGATCACCGGCCCACCCTTTTTTGCTGCAAGGCAGCTCACCACCACCCTGCCGATCGTCATGTCCATCAGCGGCGACGGGGTGAACGCCCTGGGCGTGGCGAGTCTCGCACGACCAGGTGGCAACGTCACCGGCACGACGCTGATGAACCCTGAGCTCGACGGCTTGCGGCTGAGCATGCTCCGGGAAGCAGTGCCCTCGGCCAAACGAATCGCCACCATTTACAACCCGAATGAACGGGCCAGCGTCAGCGAGCTGGCCAAGACCCAGGACGCCGCTAAGATATTGGGCATCGACCTTCAAGCGGTTGAGTCGCCCGCGGCTGAAGGTCTCGATCAGGCGTTCCAGGAGGCGCTGGCGGCCGGCGCAGGCGCGTTCTTTACTTTTGCGCATGCATTCGCGTTTTCCAATCGGGTCCGGATTGCTGAGCTCGCGGCGAAGTATCGCCTGCCCGGAATGTACGGATGGCCCGAGTTCGCTGAGGCCGGCGGCCTGATGGTCTACGGTCCGAACGTCGCCGACGTCCTGTACCGAACGGCGTCCTTCGTCGATCGCATCCTCAAGGGCGAGAAGCCGGCAGAGATGCCGATCGAACAGCCGACAAGGTTCGAACTTGTGATCAACCTCAAGACCGCGAAGGCGCTGGGCCTCGAACTTCCCGCCGCATTGTTGGCGCGCGCCGATAAGGTGATCGAATAGGATTACTCAGCTGTCTTGCCACGCGACTTCTTCGCTTTCTCCGCGGGCGGCGCCGCTTCAATAAGCGCCTTGAGGAAGGTGAGCACAGTGCGTCCGCCGCGATCATCGTCACCACTGGGCGGCGATAGCGCAAGCCCGCGGCTCAGTGCCGCAAGTCCGCTCGCGATCTCCGATGGTTCTCCGGGGACCTTCTTGCCGAACAGCTCGAACAGATGCGCAATCATCGTGCCGAGTGCGCGACGATGCTTGCGATTCGACTCGTTATAGACCTTCGCGAAGGCCGGGCTGCGCAGCGCGTGCAACTGCAGCTCGATCGCGAGCACGCCCAGATCAGGATCGGAATTGACGGTCTCCGCCCACGCCTCGATGCCCGCCATGGCCGCAGCGGCATCACCTTGCGCGCGCGTCAAATTCGCCTCGATCCGCTCGCGCTCCTCCGCTTGATGCTGCTGGATCAGCTCGAGCAGGATCGCTTCCTTATCGGGGAAATTCGAGTAGATCGCGCCCAGCGAGAACCCAGCGGCCTCCGCGATGTCGCGGATCGAGGCCGTCGCAAAGCCCTTCTTCACGATCTCGCGGCGGGCCGCCTCGATCAGGAGGCTCCGCGTGCGAGCCTGGCTCTCTTCACGATTCAGCTTCGGCGCCACGGATCCGTTCTCTCGCTTTAAATATCACTTGATATTCGAATATCAATCGATATTTGTATTGCATCGATGGTTTCTTTGAGGGCATATAACATGGAACAGAAAAACCTGGATCGCACGCTGGCGCTGCTCGCCAGTCTCGCAGCATTGACCGTCGCCGCGATGGTGGCCTCCATCCTCGCGACCCACAGTTCGCAGGATTTCTTCCAGAGCGCACGCGCGATCGACGATTACCGCGCCTTCATTGCCTCGCCGCTGGCCGTCCTGGGCCTTCGGCTCAATCTCGGTCTCGACAACCTCTTCATGGTTTTCTACGGCGCTTTCTTCGTGGCGCTGGCCGCCCGGTTGCGCGGGCTGGTGGATGCGCGGCTGATCGGCGTCGCGCTCGCCGCCGCCATGCTGACGCTGCTGCTGGATTCGCTGGAAAATCACCACATCATGACGATTGTGCATGCGCTCCAGTCGGGCCTGCCGGTCTCCACGGCCGACGGCGAGGTCCAGATGATTGCGTCGCAGGTCAAGTTTCACGCCAGCTATCTCGCGACATTCCTGTTCTCGCTCGGCTTCCTCCGTCTCGGAAAAATGGGGCGCGTCATTGCGGTCGTGCTCTGGTGCTACATCCCCTTCGGCATCCTGATCTCGGTCGTGCCGCCCGAGCAGGCCAAGGTCCTGGCGTTGGCGCGAACGATCTTCTTCGTCCTCGCTTTCGTGCTGTCGGCCAGCCTGTTCTTCTCGCTGGCGCGGAAAGACGACACGACGACTGCCGTTGCGGCTTGATTGAATTGCGCAGATAGACCACCATCGTGTTTCACCGCTCACGGCAGAATGGGCGAGGAAACGCTGATATGGACGGAACCGTTGAAGTCGATCTCGTCGCGCGGGCGCGTGCCATCGCGCCGCTGATTGCTGGTGAGGCGGACGAGATCGAGCGGACGCGGCGGCTGACGCCCCGCGTCGTCGATGCGCTGATCGGGAATGGACTCTATCGCTCGCTGTTGCCGCAGAGCCTCGGCGGATCGGAAGCGCCGCCCGAGACCTTCATGCAGATGCTGGAGGAGATCGCGAAGGCGGACGCGTCCACCGCCTGGTGCCTCGGCCAGAACAGCGTCTGCGCGATGATCGCAGCCGTGCTCGACCATGATAGCGCCCGCGAGATCTTCAACACCGCGCCCGGCATCCTCGCCTGGGGCGCGGTGGCACATGAAGCGCGCGCAGTCGAGGGCGGCTACCGTGTCACAGCACGCTGGGATTTTGCATCGGGCTCGCGCCAGGCGAGCTGGCTGGGGGCTCATGTCCGCATCGCCAATGCCGACGGGACGGCGCGAAAGAACGCAGACGGTTCGCCTGAACTGCGCACCATCCTGTTCCCGCTCGCGAGCGCCGTGATGCACGACGTCTGGCAGACGATCGGGCTCGCCGGTACCGGCACCGATTCCTATGAGGTGAAGGACCTCTTCATCCCCGATCGCTTTGCGGTGTTCCGCGACGTGCCGGAGGCCCTGCGCGAGCCGGGCCCGCTGTACCGGCTGCCGACCGGCTCGACCTTCAGCCTCGGCTTTGCCGCGGTCTCGCTCGGCGTCGCGCGCGCGACACTGGATGCCGCAATTGCGCTGGCGCGCGCCAAGCATCAGTCACTGGCGGCCAGCGCGATGCGCGATAACCAGGCGGTCCAGGGACTGATCGGCCACACCGAGGGCGATCTGCGCGCCGCGCGCGCCTATCTCTATGCGACCGCCAATGCGATGTGGCGCGATCTCGTCGCGACCGGCCAATTCAGCCCGGCGCATCGGAACGCCGTGCGCCTCGCCACGACCTGGACCATCCAGCAATCGGCCAAGGTCGTCGACACCGCCTATCGCATGGCCGGTGCCACAGCCGTCTTCCGCAGCAATCCGTTCGAGCGACGGTTTCGTGACATGCATGCGATCGCCCAGCAGATCCAGGCGCGCGACACGCACTTTGAAGACGTCGGCAAGATGATCCTTACCGAAAGGCACTAAAGCGCGATGAGATTAAGATGAAGCGTCATCGCGCTTTAGGTTGTTGTTTGAGCATGACCTTTTCGGAAAACCGCTCCGCACTTTTCCGGATCATGCTTTAGGCGCCTGCGGCGCTTTGTCCCTGCTTGCGACGAACAGCCAATCTCTCCATGCGCTTAGCGCATTGAGTCATGCAAAAGCACGGGTACGAATCCGTGGAAACACGGAGACGCGCCGCTCTTGTTGTTAAGCAATTTCTGGGACCGTTCCGACAAATCAAGAATCAATCGTTTGGAATATCCCGGGAATTTCGATGCTGAAGCTCAAGTCGATTGCGGCCCGCCTGATCCTCACCATCGCGCTCACCGTCGCGGTGGCCTGCGCCATCCTCTCCGGCTTCTCGATCACCCAGCAGCGCGCACTGACACGGATGGCGCTCGATCAGCAGCTCAAGCTGCAATATGAGAGCGTGATCGCAGCGATCGACTACGAGGGACGCTCGGCCCTGGCGGTCTCCGCCGTGATCGCGGCGCTGCCGCCGGTCGGCGATGCCATCGTCAAGGGAGACCGGGACAGCCTGGCCGCGCTGCTTGGCGACGCCAACAAGGCGCTGAAGGCGCAGGGCATCCCGCTGATCACGTTCCAGCAGCCACCGGCGATCTCGTTCTATCGCGTCCACGCTCCCAAGACCTTCGGCGATGACGTCTCCTCACGCCGCGCCACCGTGGTCGAGGCGCTCAAGACCGGCCGGCAGATCGTCGGCGTCGAACCGGGCCGCGAGGCGCTCGGCATCTTCGGCATGACCACGATCGTGCGCGACGGCAAGACCATCGCCAATGTCGATATCGGCGCCGCCTTCGGCAAGGAATTCGTCGATCGCGCCAAGAAGCGCTTCGGCATCGACCTTGCGGTCTATTCCGTCGATGGCACCTCGCTGAACAAGCTGTCCTCGACCTTCGGCGAAAACGCCGTCGCCAAGCCCGACGAGCTGAAAGCCGTGATCAACGGCGCGCCGCTGCTGCGCGAGGCCGAGCTCGACGGCCATCCGGTTGAAGTCTATGTCGGTCCGATCAAGAACTATGCCGGACAGCCGGTCGGCATCATCGAGATTATCAAGGACACGACCGAGTACGAGGCCGCCTTCGCCGCCTCCGAGCGCAATCTGATCCTCGGAACGCTCGCGATCCTCGCCGTCGCTGTTGTGCTGGCGTTCCTGCTCGGACGCGGGCTGTCGCGGCCGCTCGCGGCGATCACCGCGGTCATGAACCGGCTGTCGAGCGGCGATACCAGCGTCACCATTCCCGGCAGTGATCGCCCGGACGAGCTTGGCACCATGGCCAAGGCCGTCGAAATGTTCCGCCAGAGCATGCTCGAGGCGGGCTCGCTGCGCGAGGCGCAGGAGGCCGACAAGGCCAGGGCCGCGATCGAGAAGCAGGCCCTGCAGCGCCAGATGGCCGATCGTTTCGAGGCCGACGTCAAGGGCGTGGTTGCCGCCGTCGCCAAGGCGACCGAGGGCATGCAGCATGTCGCCGGCGAGATCACCTCCAGCGTCAACGGCACCTCGCAGCGCGCTTCCGCCGCGGCGACCGCTTCGGAAGAAGCCTCGACCAGCGTCAATGCGGTGGCGGCAGCGACGGAAGAACTCGCTTCCTCCGTTACCGAGATCGGCCGCCAGGTCACCCATTCCAGCCAGGTCGCGAGCGGCGCGGTGGTCAAGGCCACCGAGACGACCGCGATGGTCACGAGCCTTGCGGCCTCCGCCGAGCGCATCGGCGACGTGCTGCGGCTGATCAGCGAGATCGCAAGCCAGACCAATCTGCTGGCGCTGAACGCCACGATCGAGGCGGCCCGCGCCGGCGAGGCCGGCCGCGGCTTTGCCGTGGTCGCCTCCGAGGTCAAGGAGCTGGCGAGCCAGACCGCGAAGGCGACCGACGAGATCGCGGCCCAGGTCAACGCGATCCAGGCGGCGACCGGCAATTGCGTCACCGCGATCTCGGATATCAGCGGCACCATCCGCGAGATCAGCGGCATCGCCACGACGATTGCGGCTGCTGTCGAAGAGCAAGGCTCCGCGACGCGCGAGATCGCCCGCAGTGTGCAGCAGGCCTCCACCGGCACGACCGACGTCTCAGCCAACGTCGCCGGTGCGAGCCAGGCTGCCGATCAGTCGCGGGCGTTGGCCGGCAATGTGATGGTGGCTTCAGGCGAGCTCGGGCAGCATGCAACGGCGCTGATGAAGAGCGTGGATATTTTCCTGGCCGGGCTTCGCGCGGCGTAAGCCGCCCGAGCCAGAGCGAGCGCGTCTTACGCCGCGCGGACGTCCGAGAGGAACTTCGACACTTCACTCTTGAGGCGGCTGGAATCCGCAGACAGGGTCTGCGCGGCCGACAGCACTTGCGAGGACGCCGATCCGGTGTCGGTTGCGCCACGCTGCACGTCGGTGACGCTGGCCGATACATCCTGGGTACCCTGGGCGGCCTGCGCCACGTTGCGCGAGATCTCCTGCGTCGCAGCGCCTTGCTCTTCCACCGCAGCCGCGATGGCCGAGGAGATTTCCGAGAGCCGCTCGATGGTGCCGGAGATTTCCTTGATCGCGTTTACGGAGTCCTGCGTTGCGGCCTGAATGCCGTTGATCTGCTGGCTGATCTCGCCGGTCGCTTTCGCAGTCTGATCGGCCAGTGCCTTGACCTCCGAGGCGACCACCGCAAAGCCGCGGCCGGCATCGCCCGCGCGCGCCGCCTCGATGGTGGCATTCAGCGCCAGAAGATTGGTCTGGCCTGCGATGGTGGCGATGAGCTCGACGACATCGCCGATGCGGGTCGCGGCCTTCGACAGCTCGCTGACGCGATCCGTGGTGGCGCGGGCCTGGTGCACGGCATCGCCCGCCATGCGGGCGGAGTCCTGCACCTGGCGGCTGATCTCGTTGACCGAGGACGACAGCTCCTCCGTCGCCGACGCCACCGACTGCACGCTGGTGGAGGCTTCCTCGGACGCCGCAGCGACCGAATTGGACAATTCCTGCGAGCGCCTGGCGGTCGACGACAGCGTGCCGGCGGAGGCTTCGAGCTGGGTCGATGCCGAAGATACCGTCGTGACGATCTCGCCGATCATCTGTTCGAACTTGCGCGTGACGTCATCGACGCGGCGGCCGCGCTCGATCTTGGCTTCGGCGTCCCTGGCCGCGGCCTGGTCGGCAGCGCGCTTGGCGATCAGCGCTTCCTTGAAGATCTGCAAGGCATCGGCCATCACGCCGATCTCGGTCTTCAGGCCACGATGCGGCACCTCTGCGGTGAGATCCTCACGGCCGAGCGCCTGCATCGGCTTGACGATCGACGTAATCCCTGCCGAGATGTCACGGACAACGTAGAAACCGGCGCCGAGGCCTGCAAGGAACGTGACGACGACGATGATGGCAAGGGTTGTGAGCACCGAAGAATAAGTATCCGCGGCGCTCTGCGTTTCCTTCTGAGCGCCCGTGTTGTTGAACTCGATGTCCTTCTCCAGAGCCTGGTCGGACTCACGGCCAATTTGGTCGGCCTGCCTGTTCAGCTCCAGGGCTTCACGTGGCAAATGGCCGATGTTCTTGTACGAGAGCTCCATGACCTTCGCCGCCATGTCCTTGTACGCCTGCCAGTGCTTCGACCAGTCCTCGTAGAGCGCGCGCTCCTCCGGAGATGAGATCATCGTCTCATAGGATTTGCGAATCTTGTTGTTGCTTTCAACGATGTCGGCGAGCGTCTTTTCGACCGCCTTCTTGTCTTCGGCCGTCTCGGCCAGCATGTGGGAACGCAGCACAGACCGATATCTGATGACGCCGGCATTCAACTCGCCGAGCGTCTTGATGCTCGGCAGCCAGTTGATTGCGATCTCGTTGGTGTTGGCGTTGATCGAGCGCGTGTCCAGCGCTGCGAGGATACCCATTCCCACCAGCGCAGCCAACAACAGCGCAACGAGGGATACGATCTTGCTGCGGATCGAAATCTTACTGAACATTAAACGCCTCTTGAAAATTGCCGCTACGGGTGCGCGAACGCGCGCGTCAAAACGCCACATCAAGCTAGGCGCGCGTTGACAGCGAAGCGTTAACCTCGCGAGCCGTGGAACTACGGTGCTCGGTCGGTGGTGGAGCAAAAGAGCGAATACGGACTTCGCTATGGCGGTGACTTTTGCGCGTCCAGTGGACCGTATGCCGGTTCCTAGAAGCCAATCGGCTGAAGGTTAGGCGACCAGGGCAGCGCCCTCGTCCGCGCCATCGATCCCGCGCTGTGCGGCCAGAAGGCTGACGATCTCGGCGTTCGGCCGGGCCTTGCTGAACAAGAAGCCCTGGCCCTCGTCGCAACCCTCGGTGCGGAGGCAGCTCAGCTCGGCTTCGGTCTCGACACCCTCGGCGGTGATGATGACGCCGAGGCCTTTGCCGAGGCTGACGATGGAGCGGATGATCGCCTGCGCCTCGCGGTTAGCACCGAGATCACGCACGAAGGACTGGTCGATCTTGATCTTGTCGAACGGGAAGCTGCGCAAATAGCTGAGACTGGAATAGCCGGTGCCAAAATCGTCCATCGAGATACGAACGCCCAACGCGCGCAGCGCATGCAGCGTTGCCAGCACCTGCGCGCTCTTCTCCAGCAGCAGCGTCTCGGTGATCTCAAGCTCGAGCCGCCGCGGTGGCAGGCCGGAATGCTTCAGCGCGTCCGTTACCATCGAGAGCAGATTGCCGCTGCGGAATTGAAGCGGCGACAGATTGACGGCGACGCGGACGTCATCCGGCCAGCTTGCGGCATCGAGGCAGGCGCGACGCAGCATCAGGCCGCCGAGCGGATTGATGAGCCCCGTCTCCTCCGCGACCGGAATGAACTCGGCGGGCGAAACCATGCCGCGTTCGGCATGCGGCCAGCGCACCAGCGCCTCGAAGCCGGTGATTCGGCCGCTCTGGAGATCAATCAGCGGCTGGTAATAGGGACGCAGCACGTCGTTCTGAATCGCGTCGCGCAGTTCGACCTCGATCTTGCGGCGGCTCTGCGCTCTTGCGTCGAGCGCGGCCTCGAAGAAGGCGAAGGTGCCGCGCGCGTCTAGCTTGGCGCGCGACAGCGCCATGTCGGCGCTCTTGAGCAGCTTTTCGGAATCGTCACCGTCGCCGGGCGCCATCGCGATGCCGATGGAGGCGCCGATGACCACGGAATGGCCGTCGAGCAGATATGGATCGGCGATGGCCTCGAGCAGGCGCTTTGCGAGACCCGCCGCGTCCTCGGGGCGCGTCAGCCCACCCTGGACAATGGCGAACTCATCCGAATTGAGCCGTGCCAGAGCATCTTCCTCGCGCAAGGTCGAGCGCAGCCGCTTGGCGACGCCGCGCAAGAGCTTGTCGCCGACCGCGTGCCCCAGCGTGTCATTGACCGCCTTGAAATTGTCGAGGCCGAGCATCAGCACCGCGACCTTCTCGGGGCTGCGCCGCGAATGCAGCAACATCTCGTCCATGGTCTGGCGCAACAGATTGCGATTCGGCAGGCCGGTCAGCCCGTCATGCTGAGCCATGAAGGCAAGCCGCGCCTCGGCGCGCTTGCGTTCGGTGATGTCCATCAGCGCAAGCAGCACGGCGGGCTGCTCGTCATAGGTCAATTCGCGCGAATAAATTGCAAGGTCGATCAGCGCGCCGTCGGCCTTGACATGCTTCCAGGTCCGCGCAGCCTGCTCGTCGCTGGAGCGATTGGTGGTCCAGGGCGGCTCGCTGTCGAAAGCCTGCAGCGAACGGATCTTCAGCTTCTCGAACTCGGCGCGGCTGTAGCCGTAATGGGCGATCGCGGCATCGTTGACGCCGAGGATGCGCTCGTCGTCCAGCGCGCAGACGATCATGGGGACGGGATTGCCGTCGAACAGCAGGCGGAACGAAGCCTCGCGCTGCTTCAATTCGGTGATGTCGACGCGCAGGCCAACCACGCCGCCATCGTCGGTGCGGCGCTCCTCGATCAGGATGACACGGCCGTCGGACAGCGTCTGCTCGTGGCGCTTGCCGGGCTCGTAGAGCTTCTGCAGCCGGTTGGCGATCCACTCGTCCTCGTGACCGGCTGCTTCCGGATAGTCGCCACGGGCAACGCCGACACGCAGCGTGTCTTCGAGACGCGCGCCTTCCTGGAAGAGATCGGCGGTCTTGCTGTAGATCTCGGAATATTGCTTGTTCCAGAGGACGTAGCGGCCTTCGGGATCGAGGATGACGATCCCCTGCGGCAGCAAGTCGACGGCCTGGCGCAGCCGTTCATGCGATTTGCGCGCTTCCGTAATGGCTGCATCTGCATCCGCGCGGCTTTGCAGGAGCTGATCGCGTGCGAGGGGCGGATGAGGCGCGTGCGCAAATCGCCGCTTGCGCGGCTGTCGGCCGCCACGGGCAAGCACGTTGCGCTTTCGCTTTCCTGTTTTTTTGGACCCCAAACTCAACTTCACACGTCCCAGTCGCGCCCAGCGGACGCAACTCTTGCTCCAAGTGTCTGAAAGAAAAGTAATCTTGGCCGGTGACGTCACGAAACCGTCACCGCGCAGCGCGGCGACTTTGCCTGTTTACGAGGCGCGAATTCCGCCAAGCGGCGCATCGCGCCCGCTCGCTCGTCGCAATCGGCGAGAGAGACGCTGCAAAAACGCGCATTCGCATTGAATCAATTCCGAAACGAGGTGCGCTTGCATGCAGGACGGCAAACACATCTCGTTCTGCGCATGAATTTTGGTCAACGCAGGATAGAGTTATTGCGCCGTTAAAAATCGCACTGCCACGGCCGAAATTTGCAACTTTTTCCCGATCTTCGCGCCGTATCTGAAGCGCCTAGTCCGAAATATGGATCGTGGTGTTGCCCGCGCCCTCTCGCTTGATCAGCGCGAACAGCGCTGCTGCGTGTGCGGGATGTAGCCGGACGCAGCCATGCGAGGCCGGACCGCCAAGCCGGGAAATGTCGGTCGTGCCGTGGATGGCGAAGCCGTAATAGAAGAAGATCGCGTGCGGCATCGGCGCATTGTAGTATTTGCGCGAGAAGTAGCTGCGCATCATCGATTGCGGATGGAAAGTGCCGCTCGGCGTTCCGTAGCCGCTGCGCCCCGTCGAGACCGGCCAGGAATAGCGCGGCGCACCGTCGACCCGTACCGACATGTGCTGTGAGGATTTGTCGATATCGACCTGGACATCGGCCCTCGCCGGCGTGGCCAGGATCGGCGTCAATGCGAATGCCAACAAGGCAAACCCTCGCGCCAGGCGCGTCAGAAAAAATGTCATGATGAAAAACCCTCAGCCTTGAGGGCATGATGTCGCCGGATCACGGGGGCTGTAAAGACGTTGTGAGCCCAGGCCCGCGTGACAAGCCTAATTCTTAACCCTGACGCGCCGATGGGTTATAATGACCAAGCATGAGTCCCCGCCGCATCGTCCCTCTCCTGCTCGTCATGACGCTCCTGACTGCCAGCGGCGCGCTGGGCCAGGACAAGGGCAGCGTGAACCCAAAACCGTTGCCGCCGCTCGCCAATCCGAACGATCCCAAGGTCGGCGCCAAGGAGCTGTTCGCACGCAAGCTGCTGCCCTCGACCGGGCCGGCGCATGTCATCGGCTCCTACGTGAAGGGTTGCATCGGCGGCGCCGAGCAGATGCCGCTGAACGGCGACAATTGGCAAGTGATGCGGCTGTCGCGTAACCGCAATTACGGCCATCCCGACATGATCGCGCTGATCAAGCGCCTGGCGGCCAAGGCGCACAAGGACGCAGGCTGGCCGGGCATTCTGGTCGGCGACATCGGCCAGCCGCGCGGCGGGCCGGCGCTCTCGGGTCATGCCAGCCATCAGATCGGCCTGGACGCCGACATCTGGCTGACGCCGATGCCGGACCATCGGCTCTCGCGCGAGGAACGCGAGGAGATATCGGCAGTGATGATGGTGCGCGAGGACAGGCTCGACATCGATCCAAAGGTGTTCACGCCAAGCCACGTGCTGGTGCTGCGCGATGCGGCGCAGGAGCCGGCCGTGCAGCGCATCTTCGTCAATCCTGCGATCAAGAAAGCGCTTTGTCGTGAAGCCAAAGGCGACCGCTCCTGGCTGTCGAAGATCCGGCCATGGTGGGGCCACGACTATCATTTCCACATCCGCATGCGCTGCCCGGCAGGTGCCAGTGAATGCCAGGGCCAGCCGTCGCAATCCGAAGACGAAGGCTGCAAGCCCTCCGACTTCGCCTATTGGTTCAGTGAAGGCGTGCTGCATCCGAAGCCGCCGACGGAGCCGCCGAAGCCGAAACCGCCAATGACGCTCGCGCAGATGCCGGCGGCCTGTAAGGCGGTCCTGCACGCGGCGGATGCGAAGCAGTAGCGGGGCGCGGGCGGGGCAAGCTGCCGCCTCACACGCCGCCGT
>JAEWHT010000053.1 GCA_023387695.1 Pseudomonadota bacterium
CCAAGTCGCGCCAGTACGGCATCGACATGGTCGACCGAGCCGTTGGTCAGGATCAGCTTTCGCCCCGGCAACTTTGCGATCGCTTCGCCGAGCGCCGGGTTCGGCTCCAGCGGCGAATGGTCGATCTTGTGCACGTAGGCGAGATAATCGTCGGCGCGCACGCCGTGCAGGGTCATCATGCCGCGCATGGTGGTACCAAAGCGCTGATAATAGTCCTTCTGAATCTTGCGCGCTTCGGCCGGACCCACTTGCAGCCAGTTGCACACGAACTCGCCGATTTTGGCGTCGACCTGCTGCCACAGATTGACGTGGTGCGGGTAGAGGGTGTTGTCGAGGTCGAACACCCAGGTGTCGACATGACTGAAGGTGCGGGGGGATTTCATCAAAACTCTCTCAATCACGGCACCGCAAAGCGCAGCGTCTTGCCGCCGCTTGACATGTCGACCGGCCCAAAGCCCGTCGCAGCAAATCCGCGCGCGCCGCAATCGGTCTGCTCGTTGGTTTCGAACTTGGTCTCGCGCGTGCAGAGCTGCTTGTCGCCGCCCCAGTTCAGCGGCTTGTCCTTCAACTTGATGGCGCGGTTGTCGCTGTCGACGGCTTCCGCGAAGCTGAAGATCTGCTTGGGCTGACCGGTCACGTCGGGGTGCAGGCAAGTCTTGGGATCGATGCGATACCAGCCGCGGCTGGTCACGGACTTGCCGTCGTCGGTCGCGACCGCTGCCATCACCTTGTGCGGCGTGTCGTTGCACCAGGTCAAGCCACTCGGGGACGGGGCTTGCGCCGCATCGACCATGGTCTTGAACAAATTCGGCGACGAGACCACGTCGGTCGACAGCCCGCGGCTCTTCAGGAATGCAGCGAGCGCTGCTTGCGTCTTCGGTCCGTCGACGCCGTCGATCGCGCCGATCTCATAGCCTGCGATCACCAGCAGCCGCTGGATGCCGGCGAGCCGCGCCTGCTCGTCGTCATACTCGGAATCCTCGGCGAGATAGGCGACGAGATTGCCGTCGTCGCCCTGCGTCGGCGTGATCTGGGTGAAGGGAGCTTGGGTCTGGCCAGCGCGGCACTGCCGTGCGGCGGCGATGACGAAATTCTCCTGCGCCACGCACAGCATGTCGTTGCCGTTTTGCGGGATCGGAGACGCCCCATAGACGCCGAGCGCTCGCGCGTTGAGCAGGATGCGGTCTGCAGTCAGCGTGCCCTGCACCACCACGCGGCAGGTGGCGGGATCGATCCTGAACCAGCCGCGCGTCGCAGTTGCCGCCTTGTCGTCGATCCCGATCGCGGCCTCAACGACATAGGACATGCGGTTGCAGATTTTCAGATCAGCAAGAGCGGGCGCGGACGAGAAGAACAACGACACCGCGGCCGCCGGCAGCGTCATCAGGAAGCGCGCGAGGGGGGAGCGGCGCGGGCGCCGCTCTCCCAGCTCCGTTCCTGTCCGCTCGCTCATCACTTGTGGATCAGCGTTCCCGTGCCGGTGTTGGTGAAGAGCTCGAGCAGCACCGCGTGCTGCATCTTGCCATCGATGATGACGACACCCTCGACGCCCTGTTCGAGCGCGTAGATGCAGGTCTCGACCTTCGGGATCATGCCGCCGGAGATGGTGCCGTCAGCAATCAGCTTGCGGGCGTCCTTCACCGAGAGCTGCGGGATCAGCTTCTTCGACTTGTCGAGCACACCAGGCACGTCTGTAAGCAGCAAGAGACGCTTGGCCTTCAGCGCGCCGGCGACGGCACCTGCAAAGGTGTCGGCATTGACGTTGAGCGTCTGGCCGTCCTTGGAGGTCGCAAGCGGCGCCAGCACAGGGATCAGCTCATAGCCGATCAGCTGGTTGAGCAGCGTGAGATCGACCTTCTCGGGATCGCCGACGAAGCCGAGATCGACGGCCTTCTCGATATGCGAGTCCGGATCGATGATGGTGCGCGTCGTCTTCGACGCCTTCACCATGTTGCCGTCCTTGCCCGAGAGACCCACGGCCTTGCCGCCGGCTTCGTTGATGTAGCCGACGATCTGCTTGTTGACGGAGCCGGCGAGCACCATCTCGACGATCTCGATCGTCGCGGCGTCGGTGATGCGCAGGCCGGCTGCGAATTCCGAAACGATGCCGAGGCGCTTGAGCATGGTCGCGATCTGCGGGCCACCACCGTGGACCACCACCGGATTGATCGCGGTCTGCTCCAGCAGCACGATGTCGCGGGCAAAATTCTTCGCGGTCTCCTCGTCGCCCATGGCATGGCCGCCATATTTGATGACGATGGTTTCTTCGTCGTACTGCTGCATGTGCGGCAGCGCTTCGGACAGGATGCGGGCCTGGTCGAGCGGAGAGATTTCGGTCATGAGGCGGATCTCGCTGGCGGGACTAACGCGGCCTGCGTTCTATCTGATTGGCGGGCGAGGCGCAAAGTGTGACTGGCATGCGATCGCGTGTCCCGGACGCGGTGCGGCGTCAAAAGCGCGTTCACGCGCGTCTTCGACGCGCTATGGTGCCGCGCCGCTGAGCCGGGACCCAGAAAGCGGCATGAGCCCCGGCTCAGCAGCGCACCGCTGAAGCGCTGCGCTGCGTCCGGGGCACGAGACCTACTTCTTCGCCACCACCGCCGCCAGCGTCACCGCCAGCCAGCTCGCAATCATCAGCGTTCCGCCTGATGGGGCTGCCATTGGAAACAACGAATGGCCGGCATATTGGCGCAAGGTGAGATCGCCCGCGAACAGCACAGCGCCGATCACGAAGCCGAACGCGGCAATCAGGCCAATTCCGCCGTGCAGAAGGCCGCGCGCGAGCAAGGCTGTCACCGCCAATATGGCAGTTGCATGAAACAGCAGCATGGCGCTGGCGGAGGCAAGCCGGCTGGCATCCGCGCCGTGAGCGGCGGCCGCCGCGAGCGCGACGCCGGCGGCGCCCATTAGACCAGCGAGCGCGATCAGCAGGCGGGCCATCACTTGGTCCGCTCTTCCAGCAGCTTTGCCATCGCGGCGCGCAATTCGGCCATGCCAGTCGAACTGCGCGAGGAGGTCGCGATCACGTTCGGGAATGCGGCCGGATGCTTTGCGAGTGCTGCTTCCGTCTCGGTGATGCAGGACTCAAGTTCAGAGGCCTTCACCTGGTCAGCCTTTGTCAGCACGACCTGGTAGCTGACGGCGGAGCGGTCGAGCGTCTTGAGGACTTCGAGGTCGACGTCCTTCAGGCCATGCCGCGCGTCGATCAGCACGTAGACGCGCGCGAGCGAAGCGCGGCCGAGCAGGAATTTGTGGATCAACTCGGTCCACGACGCCACCTGGCTCTTCGGCGCCTTGGCATAGCCATAGCCGGGCATGTCGACGAGACGCAGGTCGGTCTTGCCGGGGACCTCGAAGAAGATCAGCTCCTGGGTGCGGCCCGGCGTATGCGAGGTGCGCGCCAGCGCGTTGCGGCCGGTGAGCGCGTTGATCAGGCTCGACTTGCCGACGTTGGAGCGGCCGGCAAAGGCGATCTCCAGCCCCGTCATCGGCGGCAGCGTCTGGATCGAAGGCGAAGCCCAGATGAACTGCCAGTCGCGCGTGAACAGCTTTCGCCCGGCTTCGATCAGCTTCGCATCTTTGTCGTCAGTCATGCGAAGGCCTCACCCCTCGTCATGGCCGGGCTTCGTCCCGGCCATCCACGTCTTGCTGCTGAACTCGCTTCCAAAACGTGGATGCCCGGGACAAGCCCGGGCATGACGACTTGGAAACATTGTGCCCGCCTCACCGAGGCGGGCACTATCGGAAAAAGCTACGTCGCCTTCCTCGCGAACGTCGCCTTGAGATTGTCGAACAACTCCACCTTCACGCCGTTGCGACGCATGATGAAGCTCTGCTGGAGCACCGAGAGCGTGTTGTTCCAGGCCCAGTAGATCACGAGACCTGCCGGGAAGCCGGCCAGCATGAAGGTGAAGATCAGCGGCATCCAGTTGAAGATGATCTGCTGCGTCGGATCCGGCGGAGTCGGGTTCAGCTTCATCTGGAACCACATCGTGATGCCCATGATGATCGGCCAGATGCCGAGCGCGAGATAGTGGCCGAACAACGGGAGCTGCGTCGGGTCGTAGTGCAGCAGCCCGAACAGCGTGAACAGATTGGTCGGATCGGGCGCCGAGAGGTCCTTGATCCAGCCGAAGAACGGCGCGTGCCGCATTTCGATGGTGACAAACAGCACCTTGTAGAGTGAGAAGAACACCGGGATCTGGATCACCACGGGAAGACAGCCGGCGACCGGATTGATCTTCTCCTTCTTGTAGATCTCCATCATCTCCTGCTGCTGCTTCACCTTGTCATCGGGGTAGCGCTCTTTCAGCGCCTGAAGCTGCGGCTGGACCGACTTCATCTTCGCCATCGAGGCGTAGGACTTGTTCGCCAGCGGGAAGAACAGCAGCTTGACGATCACGGTCACGAGCAGGATCGAGATGCCGAAATTGCCGAAGAAGCGGTAGAAGAAGTCGAGGCCGAGGAACATCGGCTTGGTGATGAAGTAGAACCAGCCCCAGTCGATCAAGAGATCGAAAT
>JAEWHT010000081.1 GCA_023387695.1 Pseudomonadota bacterium
TCGACACCCAGGACCGCCTCGTCGGCGTCATCACCGTTGACGACGTCGTCGACGTCATCGAGGAAGAGGCTGACGAGGACCTCAAGGCGCTCGGCGGTGTCACCAGCGACGAAGAGCTGTCGGACACGTTTCTCACCATTGCGCGCGGCCGCTTCAACTGGCTGCTGATCAATCTCGCCACCGCCTTCCTGGCTTCCTCCGTCCTCGGCCTGTTCGAGGGCCAGCTCGAACAGATGGTGGCGCTCGCCGTGCTGGCGCCGATCGTCGCGAGCCAGGGCGGCAACGCAGCGACCCAGACCATGACCGTCGCCGTGCGCGCGCTCGCGACCCGTGAGCTCGGCTCCTCCAACGCCTGGCGCGTGGTGATCCGCGAGGCACTGGTCGGCCTCATCAACGGCGTTGCCTTTGCCGTGATCACGGGCATTGCCGCGGTGGCGTGGTTCAAGATCCCCGGTCTTGGCGTCGTCATCGGGCTTGCGATCATCGTGAACCTCGTCGCCGGTGCGCTCGGCGGCATCCTGATCCCGATGGCGCTCGAACGCGTCAGGGCCGATCCGGCGGTGGCGTCGGGCACTTTCGTCACGACGGTGACCGACGTGGTCGGCTTCTTCTCCTTCCTCGGCATCGCGACGCTGTGGTTCGGGTTGAAGTAGCGGCGCCGGGCGTGCTCGTGTCCCGGGCGCGCTGCAGCGCGTAGCGTTGCTGCGCAGAACCGGGACCCAGCAGGCCACAAACCCTGTGGTGCGATGGGCCCCGGCTCTGTAGCGCATCACTTCGTGCTGCGCAGCGTCCGGGGCACGAGAGCGTGTGCGTCGATCCGCATCTTTAATCCGACTTTAAGCGACCTGCCGCATCATCCCCGCGCTTGGGGGAATGAGCATGCGGTTGCGGCTGAAGGCGGACGGACGGGTCGTTGAGTTGCGGGACGGACAGGAATTTCCGGTCCAGCCGTCTCCTGTCGAGGCCGTGGCCGAGACCTCGCCGGCGGAAGCAGGCTCGCTCGCGGTGCGTGATTTGCGTCGTCGCGCCTGTCTCACCCAGATGGAGTTCGCCGCCAAGCTCGGCGTGCCCGTCGAAACCATCCGCAACTGGGAGCAGGGCAAGCGCGCGCCGCGCGGACCCGCCCGCGCACTGCTCGCGGTGATTGCGCATTCGCCCGACACGGTGTTCCAGGCGCTCGCCAAGGCCTGACGCCAAAACCTGATTTGCGAACCTCCCGTTAGCATTGCGCTGAAGATCCGGACCGCAAGGTCGGCGTCCTCCGTTGCACTATGGCCGACCGGGTCCATAATGACCTGCGGGGCTGCCGCAACAGAGGGGATTCCTCATGCTGTTCGTCGAGGCCAATGGCGCAAGAATTCCGGCGATCGGGCTCGGGACCTGGGAGTTGAGCGGCCGGACCTGCGCCCGCGTGGTCGAACAGGCGCTGCGGCTCGGCTACCGCCACGTCGACACCGCCCAGATCTATGACAATGAGCGTGAGGTCGGCGATGGCCTGCGCGCCTCCGGCGTTCGCCGCGACGATATCTTCGTCACTACCAAAGTCTGGACCAGCCATTTCACGCCTCACGATCTCGAGCGGTCGGTCAAGGAGAGCCTGGTGCGGCTGCGGCTTCCGCACGTCGATCTCGTGCTGTTGCATTGGCCAAATTCGCACGTGCCGCTGGAGGAGACGCTCGGGGCGCTGGCGCATGCCAAGCGCATGGGCCTGACGCAGCACATCGGCGTGTCCAATTTCACGGTGGCGCTGATCGAACAGGCGGCCGCTCTGTCGCCGGAGCCGCTTGTCTGTAACCAGGTCGAGTATCACCCTTATCTGGATCAGGCGAAGGTGAGGGCGGCCTGCGATCAGCATGGGATGGCGCTGGTGGCCTACAGCCCGATCGCGAGGGGGCGCATCAAGTCCGACCAGACGCTCGCCGAGATCGGCCGTGCCCACCACAAGTCGCCGGCGCAGATCTGCCTGCGCTGGCTTGTGCAACAGAATGTGTCCGCAATTCCGAGAACGTCGCGGGTCGAGCGCTTGTCGGAGAACATCGAGATTTTCGATTTCGAACTGTCGGACGATGAGATGGCGAGGATTGGCGCGCTGGCCAGCCCGAAAGGCCGCCTGACCGATTACGGCTTCGCGCCGAAATGGGATTGAGAGGGAACCGCGGTATGCTAGGAGCAAAGCGGCAACCCAAGATCGGGCGATGGAACTGCGGAAGATCATCCGGACGGACATTGCGGCGTCGGCGATCGCGCATTTGACGCTGGTGGCGCTGATCATCTTGATCAGCGAGGTCCATCCGTTTCATCCCGCGCCGCCCGAGATTGTTGCGGTCGATATCGTCACGCCGGAGCAGGTGAAGCAGGAGGAGGCCAAGGCGGAAGAGAAGGCCGAAGAAAAGGCTAAGGAGCAGCCGCCCGAGCCCGAGCTGAGGCTTCCGAAGCTGGACTTCACCGACAAGGACAACAAGGACGCAGCGCCCAAACCTGCCGCTAAAGAGCCTGCGGCCAAAGAGAAGGCCGCGGAGAAGGCGGCGCCGCAACAGAAGCAGGCCGCACACGAACCTCAGCAGAAGCAATCGCAGCCACAGCCTTCGCCATCCCAGGCGCCGCCGCCTCAGCCCCAGGCTGATCAGCAGCAGCAGCCACCGCCCGCGATGCCGCAGCCGCAGGCCGCGCAGCCGGCCTACAAACAACCGGAGCCAGACGTCACGCTTAAATACGGCGTGATACTTGGCCTGCCGCCCGAATTGCCGCCGCCTCCGCCGAAAGACGCTCCCAAGGACGATGGCGGCGATGCCAAGGACTCGATCGCGGCCAAGCTGCCGCCCGAAGTCGTTGCCGAGCTTCGTCGTCATTTGAAGAGTTGTTCGAAACTGCCTGCGGGAGTCGCTCCGACCGATGCCGTACGTATCAGGCTGCGCGCAGTGATGGCTACCGACGGTACGCTGGCGCGCGAGCCGATCCTGATCGAGGCGCCGCCATCCGCGAAGGGCGTGGCTATCGTGAAATCAGCGATGAGCGCGCTCCAGGCCTGCCAGCCCTACAAGATGCTGCCGATCGAAAAATACGCGGAATGGAGTGTGATGGATCTCTCGTTCACGCCGGGGGATTTCGGGTCTTAAACTCCGCCACCTCATCCGGCGCCATTGCGGCCCATGCGCTCGACGCGAACTGTCGTCGCCATGTCACGATCACCACCGCGGCCGTGGTCACGAACAGCACCCAGGGGCTGACGAACCAGCCGAGATAGCCGAGCGCGAAGAAGAAGGCGCGCTGGCCGCGGTTGAAATGGCGACCGGCGGATTCAAACACGCGCGTGGTGCGGATGACGTGAGCTTCGGCCTCCGGCGTGTCGCGCTTGGAGGCCGGCGGCATGCCGCCGAACAGGATCGCAACGTAATTGAACAGGCGATAGGCCCAGGCGAATTTGAAGAAGGCGTAGACGCAGATCAGCACCAGGCCGACGCATTTCAGCTCCCACAGCGCAGGCGTTGGGCTGAGGTCGATCGGCAGCTTGCTCAGAATAGCGATCGCGTCGTTGGTCGCGTGCAACAGCGCCAGCGCGCCGCCGAGCGCGAACAGGCTGGTGGAGGCGAAGAAGGCGGTGCCGTTCTGCAGCGAGGCCATGATCTGCATGTCGACCATGCGCGCGTCGCGGTCGAGCAGGCGGCGAACCCAGACCTCGCGATATCTGTTCATGCGCGCCGACAGGCTGTCGCGACCATAGGCGGAATGCTCGAGCGTGGCAGCATAGACCAGCCATTCGATGATGAAGAAGCCGACGGCGGTGATGTCGACCCAATGCCTGCTCATGTCTCTCTCCTCGCGGGCCACCACGATTGCCACGCAGGGAGAGTTGCGGCAACGATTGATTGGCGGCAGGCGATGGCGCTAAAAGCAGCCGCATCCAGCAGACTTACGGAAGGACCAGTGACATGGCAGCGCTCAAGCTCGCGATCGGCAACAAGAACTACTCGTCATGGTCGATGCGGCCCTGGCTGGCGTTGCGCGCCAACGACATCCCGTTCGTGGAGACCGTGATTCCGCTCTACACCGACAATCCTGCGGACAAGGAGCAAATCTTGTCTTTCAGCCGTGCCGGCAAGGTGCCGGTGCTGGTCGATGGCGACATCACGGTGTGGGATTCGCTCGCCATCATCGAGTACGTCGCCGAGCGCTATCCGGAAAAGAAGCTCTGGCCCGATGACGCCGCTGCCCGCGCGTTTGCTCGTTCGGTGTGCGCAGAGATGCATTCGGGGTTCATGGCCTTGCGCAACGAATGCGGCATGAACCTGCATCGTCCCATCCGTCCCGTGACATTGTCGACGGACGCCAAGGCCAACGTCGCCCGCGTGCAGGAGATCTGGCACACGTGCCGGACCCGCTACGGCGCCGGCGGGCCGTTCCTGTTCGGTCGCTTCGGCGCCGCGGATGCGATGTATGCGCCGGTCGTGCATCGTTTTCGGACCTACGCAATCGAGGTCACGCCGGAGACCAAGGCCTACATGGACACGATGATGGCACTGCCAGCATTTGAGGAATGGACCCGCGACGGGCTCGCCGAAACGCTTGTCATCGAAAAGTTCGAGACGGTCTGAAGACGATGCCCACTTGAAATGTGATGGGGCGCCGCTTGACGGCACGCCTGCTAGCGGCGCTCAATCGCAGGGAACAACGGAGAGGGAACGGCCATGGGAATTCTGGACTCGCTGGAGAACAATCCCGCATTGCGTAGCGCGCTTGGCCAGCTCGGCGCCGCCGTCCTGCCAGCCGTGATGAACGAGGTGCTCGGCAGCAACAACCAGGGTGGCCTCGGTGCGATCGTTGCGAAGCTGCAGCAGGCGGGCTTTGGCGATCAGGTGAAGTCCTGGCTCGGCAATGGCCAGAACCTGCCGATCTCGGCCGACCAGCTCCGCGCCGTGCTCGGTAACGATACCGTTCGCCAGCTCGCTGCGCGCTACAACATTCCGGTCGACCAGCTGGGCGAAATCCTGGCCCAGGAGCTGCCCAAGGCCGTGGATCAGGCCAGCCCGAACGGCCATCTGCCCCATGGCGCCTGAGGCCTGGTTCCGGCGGTAGTCCAGGCCGGCTATGTTCCTGTTATCGTCCTGAAAAGACTTCAAAATTGGTGCATTTGCCATGCTCGCATGAGGCTGGTCAAAAACGCCGCATGCGTGCTATACAGCGGCTGGGTTTCCAGCCGGCCTCGCAGTGGGACCACGGGCGAGGCAGGCGTTGTTTGAGTGATGGAGAGGGTGTTGAAGCACAAATTCCCGATTGGAACGCGCGTCTTGTTCACGGCCAGCAACGTCGCGCGCCCGGCTGCCAGCGGCTCCTATGAGGTCATCCGCCTGCTGCCGACGGAAGGTGATGATTGCCAATACCGGATCAAGAGCTCGACCGAGGCTTTCGAGCGGGTCGCCAAGGAAAGCCAGCTCGCGCTCTCGTAGTGCGCTGACGGCACCACGCACTGACATCACGGCCGAATTTGCTCCGCTCGCCGTCAAAAGGCCCGCTTCGCCTCAACAAGGTGCCTCGGGGCCAGTTGCCGACTCGCGGTGCTCGCTTGACCATTCGCTCTTTGCTCGCGTGAGGGGACATCGCGCATGAACTGGGCATGGGCTTCATCGCTCGACCAAATCTGGCGCTCGCCGGCCTTTCCGATGTGGATGACGCTGGCGGCTGCCGGCTTCTTCGGATTGATCCTGCTGATCACGCTGTTGCGTGCCGAGAGATCGGTCGCCAACGGCGCGCTGACCGTCATTACGCTGCTCTCGATCGGCATCGCAGTCGCGGCCACCATGCGAATCTATGGGCCGGTCGGGCATGCCGCTCCGACTGAAGCACGCGCGCAGATGGCAGTGACGGCGAGCCTGCCGGCGCTATCCTGCCTCGACGATCTCGCCGGTGATGCCGTAGCCGTTGGCTGTGAGAAGGCGCTGTTCGGTACGCCAGACGCGGCCGCTGCTGCCGTTGCCTATACGGCGGCCCGGATTGATCGGCTGACCGCGCTCGGCGACGCCGCGACCGCCGACAAGAGCCTGACGGTCGACACGAAGGTGCTGCGCAAGTCGCTGGAGCGCGATCGCTACGGCCTCGTCGCCCAGGTGCTGGTCGCGCGGGACGGCTGCACCCAGTTCGATTGCGCTGCGTTCCGCTCGCTGACCGATCAGCAGCAGGTCGCCGCCAACATGGACGCCCATCTCTACGATTTGCTGGTCGCGCGCTACGCGCCGACTTGGAATGCGCCTGCAGCTACGTCGGCCATGCCGCCGCCCTCCGGCCCGCTCGCCGCGCTGCCGGGCAACGTGCCGACTGGCAAGCCGACCAATGCGGAGTTCCCGAGCGCGTCTTCGACGCCGCCGGTGAGCATCATGAATCCGGAGCCGTCGGCTGCGGCGACGCGCCAGGCGCCGGCAGGCAACGCGACTGCGGCTCCTGCCGCGCCAGCAGCCCGCGCACCGGCCGCGGCCTCGGCCCAGGCCGCAGCGCCAGCGGCTCAGGCTGCGAAGAGGCCGCCAGCGCCGAAG
>JAEWHT010000099.1 GCA_023387695.1 Pseudomonadota bacterium
AATATAGGCTGGAAGGCCGAAAATCCAGCGATTGGGGGCTCATACGGTCATTCCGGGCGCTTGCAGCGCGATCGAACCCGGAATCCGGAGATTTTGGGCGAGATTCAGCCCGCCGCGACCCGCCGGACCAGCTCCGGCAACTCCCGCATATCGTCGAACGTCAAATTGGCGCCCGCGGCGTGCAGCCTATCGGCGTGTCCCGGCGGGCAGTGGCTGCCGCCGTGAAAGCCGAGCACCGTCATTCCGGCCGCATGCGCGCCGGTCACTCCGGGAACGCTGTCCTCGATCACGACGCATCGTTCCGGCGTAATTTTCATCTGCTCGGCGGCAAACAGGAACAGGTCGGGCGCAGGTTTGCCGCGGGCGACCTGGCTCGCCGAAAAGATGTGCGGAGCGAGCAAGTCATAGAGCCCGGCGCAAGTCAGGCCGTGAAGGATCTTCTCCGGCGTGCCACTCGACGCCACGCATTTCGGAAGGTTGATTGCGCCGATCGCTGCGGCCACATGCGTGATCGGTTGCAGATCGCTCGCATAAAATTTCAGCGTCGCCGCATTGACCTGTTGCTCCAAATCGTCGGGAAGACTGCGGCCAATCTCCTGCTCGACCATCCGTCGCGCGTCTTTTTCGGAGACGCCGAGGAAGCGGACGAGAACCTGCTCCGATGTGATCGGATAGCCATGGCGCGTCAGCACGTCGGCATGCGCGCGGCAGGAAATCACCTCGCTGTCCACGAGCACGCCGTCGCAATCGAAGATGATGAGATCGATAGACACGAGATCAGGACGTCGGCTTGTCGTCGTCGAGCGGGACGCAATAGAGCTCGAGCCGGTGATCGACCAGCTTGTAGCCGAGCTTGCGGGCAATCTCGGCCTGCAGCTTCTCGATCTCTTCCGAGGTGAACTCGATCACCTTGCCGTCGCGCAGATTGATGAGGTGATCGTGATGGCTGTCGCGCATCGTCTCGTAGCGCGCGCGGCCTTCGCGAAAATCGTGGCGTTCGATGATGCCGGCATCCTCGAACAGTTTGACGGTGCGATAGACGGTCGAGATCGAGATCTTGTCGTCGACCGCGACGCAGCGCCGGTACAATTCCTCGACATCAGGATGATCGACTGCTTCCGCAAGCACGCGCGCGATGACGCGGCGCTGCTCGGTCATGCGCATGCCGGTGGCGGCACAGCGCGCCTCGATGCCGGTCGTCTTGGATGCGGAAGAAGGTTTAAGTCCAGTCATAGTGTGTCCGTCTGACGGGGCGCTTTCTGCCATCAATGTTACGACAAGTCACGTCGCATCAGAAGTGCGTTCAATTGTTCCCCGTTGGCCTGCTTATAGTAGCGTTCGCGGCGCCCGACCACCATGAATCCGCCTCTGTCATAGAGCCGTCGTGCGGGCTGGTTGTTCTCCTCGACCTCCAGAAATATTGTGCGTACGCCACGTCCCGCGAGATAGCCGAGATGGGTCATCAGCAGCGTGCGGGAGAGGCCGCGTCCGCGGTAGGACTGGTCGACGGCGACGGAGAGGATTTCGGCTTCGTCTGCACCGATCCGCGACACCGCAAAGCCGATGGTCTTGCGACCGAGACGCAAACGATGGATGAGCGTGTTGCGCTCGCTGAGCATGGTCTCGAATTCGCTTTCGCCCCATCCATGCGCAAAGGAAGCGCCATGAAGTTGAGCCAGTCGCGCCGCGTCGCGCGCAGACGCCGGCTCGACGGCCGCGGTGCCGCCGCGCCACCATTCCGAAAACCACTTCATCATGACATCGCAGCTTGGGCTGCGAACAGCGGCTGAGCCGCCGGCTTCGCATCGGGCGCCTTCAGATAAAATGGCCGCGCGGGATTGGTGTCGGGATTGGCTGCGGCGCCGAGCCAGGCGACCCAGCTGATGTCAGGCGCGGGCTGTGCGTCGACTGCAACAGGCGATGGAGCATCCTGCGGCCAGCGGTCGGCGAGAATCGTGGCGGCATTGCCGACCAGATACGGTGCGCCGAATTGTGAGGCCGCGATCGCCTGGTCGATCGACGCGACGCTCGGAGGCACCAACTGGCTGCCGTCGCCGCCGACGATCTGGAAATAGACGTGATCATGCCGTGCATCGATCGCCGAGATCACCGGTGCGGGTCCGCTCTGGCCGACAATGGCGGCCGCATAGGCCGAGAGGGTTGAGAGACCGACGGCTGGTCGTCCAGCCGCAAGCGCAAGACCACGTGCCGCGGAAATGCCGACGCGCAAACCGGTGAAGCTGCCGGGGCCGACCGTAACAGCGATGCGGTCGAGCGCAGTGAAAGCGAGATCGGTCGATTGCATCACGCGCGCGATCATCGGCATCAGCGCCTCGGCGTGGCCGCGCTTCATGAGCAATTGCTCCTGCGCGAGGAGCTCACCGGCATCGGTGTCGAGAACGGCGGCCGCGCACGCCTCCAGCGCGGTATCGATGGCAAGGATCAGCATCGAATCAGCTTAGTCGGTTCCGACGCGGTCGAACCAGTCCAAGTTTGATTTCTCGACAGGCGCACGATCACCCCCGTAATTCTACGTACGCGCGAACTGACGAAGTTTTCGCGCTCTTTTTTGGAAGCGGATGCATGGATTTGCAACCTCCAAGATAGCTAAGTATTTGAAATATTTCAATTTTAGGAAAGCCTTAAGAAATCAAATGCCACTTTGCGTGCATAGCGGAAAAGCGAGTCAACGGCGACTCGGACGGTGCATCAGGGGCGATCAAGCCTCGCTCGTTCCGGGCATTTTGGAAGGATTTCATTAATGTCTTTTTGGCGAAGCGGTTCTTCGGCGCGCGAAGCGATGGCCCAGGTCATTGCACTCTCCAGGTCGCAGGCGGTCATCGAATTCAATCTCGACGGCACCATCCTCACGGCGAACCAGAACTTCCTGGACGCGATGGGCTATCGGCTCGATGAGATCGCGGGCAAGCACCACTCCATGTTTGTCGTGCCGGAAGAGCGCGGCAGCGTGGCCTATCGCGAGTTCTGGGCGCGTCTCGGTCGCGGCGAATATCAGTCCGCCGAATATAAGCGGCTCGGCAAAGGCGGGCGCGAGATCTGGATCCAGGCGTCCTACAATCCGATCATCGACGAGGCCGGCAAGCCGGTGAAGGTCGTCAAGTTCGCGACCGACATCACGGCGCGCAAGATTCGCAGCCTGGAAGATGCCGGCAAGATTTCCGCGATTGGCCGCGCGCAAGCCGTGATCGAATTCAATCTCGACGGCACCATCATCACCGCCAACGAAAATTTCCTGGCAACCGTGGGCTATCGGCTCGACGAGATCCAGGGTCAGCATCACAAGATGTTCGTTGCTGCGAACGAACGCGACAGCGCGGCCTATCGCGAGTTCTGGGCCAGGCTCGCTCGCGGAGAATTCCAGTCCGGCGAATACAAGCGCTACGGCAAGGGGGCGAAGGAGGTCTGGATCCTCGCCTCCTACAATCCGATCCTCGATGATACCGGCAAGCCGTTCAAGGTGGTGAAGTTCGCCACCGATGTCAGCGCGCAGAAGCTGTCGAACGCGAATTACGCCGGCCAGATCGAGGCGATCGGCAAGTCGCAGGCCGTGATCGAGTTCGACATGGACGGCAAGATCCTGACCGCGAACGAAAACTTTCTCGGCGCGCTCGGCTATGCGTTGTCCGAGATCGTCGGCCGGCATCACAGCATGTTCGTCGGCGCCGACGAGCGCGACAGCGACGCCTATCGCGCCTTCTGGGCCAGTTTGAACACGGGCGAATTCCAATCCGGCGAATATCAGCGCTTCGGCAAGGGCGGTCGCGAGGTCTGGATCCAGGCCTCCTACAATCCGATCCGCGATCTCAACGGCAAGCCGTTCAAGGTGGTGAAATACGCCTCCGACACCACGGCGCAGGTGATCGCGCGCAAGCGCAGCGAAAAGGTGCGCAGCATGATGGAGTCAGTCGCGGCGGGTGCCGAGGAGCTGAACGCATCGGTGCGCGAGATCGCCGAAGCGATGACCCGTTCGCGCGAGACCGCATCGACCGCGGTTGATCGTGTCGAGGCGGCGGATCAGCAGGCGCAGCGGCTGACGCAGGCTGCGGAATCGATGAGCACGATCGTGCAGCTGATCGGCAATATCACCGGCCAGATCAATTTGCTGGCGCTCAATGCCACCATCGAATCGGCGCGCGCAGGCGAGGCCGGGCGCGGCTTTGCGGTGGTCGCATCCGAGGTGAAGAACCTCGCCAATCAGGCCAAGCAGGCGGCTGACCGGATCGAGCAGGAGATCGGCAATCTGAACGGCATCTCGGGCGACGTGGTTGGTGCGCTGAACGCAATCAAGAGCGCGATCCAGGGCGTCAGCGAATACGTGTCGTCAACGGCCGCCGCCGTCGAGGAGCAGAGCACGGTGACGCAGGAAATGTCGGAGAGCATGCGCAGGGCGGCGGAAGAAGCCGCGAGCATCGGGCAGGCGGCGTAGCTGCGCTTGTCATTCCGGGGCGGTCCGAAGGACCGAGCCCGGAATCTCGAGATTCCGGGTTCGATGCTTCGCATCGCCCCGGAATGACGACTTCGTCGTCACATCGGCCGGACTTCAACCACATCCGGCACGAAGTGCTTCAGCAAATTCTGAATGCCGTGCTGGAGCGTTGCGGTCGATGACGGGCAGCCGGAGCAGGCGCCTTTCATGTTGAGATAGACGACGCCGTCCTTGAAGCCGCGGAAGGTGATGTCGCCGCCGTCATTGGCGACCGCCGGACGCACGCGCGTCTCGATCAGGTCCTTGATCATGTCGACAGTCTCGGCATCGGCCTCGTCGAAGAACTCGTCCTCGTCGTCGAGATCGACATCGCTCGCAGCCGCGCCGTCGGCGAGCAGCGGCGCGCCGGACATGTAGTGCTCCATGATGGCACCGAGGATCGCAGGCTTGAGCTGCTGCCATTCACCGTCCGCCTTGGTGACCGTGATGAAATCCGATCCATAGAACACGCCGGTGACGCCGGGCACTTCGAACAGCTTTTCAGCAAGCGGCGAGCGCGTTGCGGCGTCGCGGCTGGCAAACTCCATCGGGTTGCCGTCGGACACGACGCGGCCGGGAATGAACTTCAACGTCGCGGGATTCGGGGTGGCTTCGGTTTGAATGAACATGGTTTTCTCCAGACGTCGCCGGTTCAAGGCCGGCGCGTGTGCTCCATCAAGTAGCAGATGGCGACGGAGAACGCACGATCAAGGGGCGACGCAAGGTTCACCTTGAGATTTCAGTAGGTTAAGGCGGCTTCACCCTCCCCGCCGGGGAGGGTGAGACAGGGTTCAGCGCCGGCGGATGAAGCCGACGATGTCCTTGGAGAGGTTCATGGTCTCTTCGGCGATCGCGCGGGCCCGGTCGGAACCCTCGTTCAGGATCGCGTCGATATGGCCGGGATCGCTGACCAGGCGCTTCATCTCGCCGGCGATCGGCGCGAGCTTGGTGACGCACAGCTCCGCCAGCGCGTTCTTGAAGCTGGAGAACTGGCCGCCACCGAATTCACGCAGCACGTCGGCCTTGGAGCGGTCGGAGAGCGCGGCGAAAATGCCGACGAGATTGTCGGCCTCGGGACGCGCTTCCAGGCCCTTCTCTTCGCTCGGCAGCGGCTCGGGATCCGTCTTTGCCTTGCGGATCTTCTGCGCGATGGTGTCGGCGTCGTCGGTCAAATTGATGCGCGAATTGTCCGACGCATCCGACTTCGACATCTTCTTGGTGCCATCGCGCAAGCTCATCACGCGCGTCGCCGGTCCCGTGATGAAGGGCTCCGGCAGCGGGAAGAACAGGCCGTCATTGGCGCCCTGCGCGCGAATGGAATCGCCGAAGTCGTTGTTGAACTTCTGGGCGATGTCGCGCGAGAGCTCGAGATGCTGCTTCTGGTCCTCGCCGACCGGAACGTGGGTGGCGCGGTAGAGCAGAATGTCGGCGGCCATCAGCACGGGATAGTCGAACAGCCCGACTGAGGCGTTCTCGCGATCCTTGCCGGCCTTCTCCTTGAACTGGGTCATGCGGCCGAGCCAGCCCATGCGCGCGACGCAGTTGAAGATCCAGGCAAGCTCGGCGTGGCCGGAGACCTGGCTCTGGTTGAACACGATGTGCTTCTTCGGATCGATGCCGGCAGCGATGAAAGCCGCGGTCACTTCGCGGGTGTTGCGCGCGAGCTCGGCCGGACCACCCCAGACGTCGATGCCTTGCGTGATCGCGTGCATGTCGACGACGCAATAGATGCAGTTGTGAGTTTCCTGCATCTTCACGAAGTTGACGATCGCGCCGAGGTAATTGCCGAGGTGCAGATTGCCCGTCGGCTGGACGCCCGAAAAAACCCGTTCAACGAATGGCATGGTCAGTCTTCCTGAGAGGTCGCCGGCCGTCGTTTCCAACAGCAGGGCTGCCCCGTCAAGGGCAATTCGAGGGCCTCGCGGTCAGGCGGGTCGTTTCAGGGCGTTAACCGCCTCGCGCAAGGCGACAACGCCGAGAAACTGCAGGAGCAGGCCGTAGACGACGATACCGGCCGCGATCTGCAGGCCCAGCACGATGAAGCGGATCAGGCCATGGGCCTCTGATGGCATCAGCCCCTTGGTCAGCCAGAGCAGGGCGCCCATGGCGGCGGCGGCGAGCACGATCCGCGGCAGCCGCTTGCGGGCGGCAGCGTCGACGGAGAAGCCGAATTCGGAGGTACCTTTCCGCATCAACGAGACAGCGCTGCTCCAGGCGCCCGCCGCGATGCTCGCAGCTATCCCGCTTGCGCCGAAGAAGTGCCCGAGCACAACCGCAAGCGCGATCGCGACCACAAAACCTTTGGCGGTCGCGAGCAGCGGCGTCATCGTGTCGCTGCGGGCATAGAAGGCTGGCGACAGTGCCTTGATCAGCAAATGCGCGGGCAGGCCCAGCGCCAGCCACATCAGTGCATGCGCAGTCGCTGTGCTGTCCTCCGCGCCGAAGGCGCCATGTTCGAACAGCAGCCGCACGATCGGTTCGGCCAGCACGGCGAAGCCGAGCGTCGCCGGCAGCGCGAGCCCGGTCGCAAGTTCCAGCGCGCGCGATTCCGCATGCGCGACGGCCTCACGGTCGCCGCTGCCAACGGCGCGTGTCAGCTCCGGCACCAGCACCGCGCCCATGGCGACGCCGACAATGCCGAGCGGCAGCTCGATCAGGCGGTTGGCGAAATAGAGCCAGGACACGGCGGACGGCGTCGCGGACGCGATGATCGCGCCGGCCACCATCAGCCATTGCGGGCCTGAGCTTGCGATCATGCCGGGAATCGCCTTGGCGAAGAAGCCGCGCATCTCCTTGTCGAAGCTTGCGCGCAGCGGCGTCGCAAGACCGGCACTTCGCTGTGACAGCAGCATCAGCAGTTGCAGCAAGCCAGCGATGCCGACGGTGGCCGCGAGCATCCATGCGGCGAGCGATGCATCGGCATGCCAGATCAGCAGCATTGCAATCGTAGCAATGAGCGCGACGTTGAACAGCAGCGGCGAGAACGCGGTCAGCGCAAATCGCCCCTGCGCGTTCAGTAGACCCATCAGTACCGTGACCGGGCCGGCAAAAGCCAGATAAGGCAGCATCAGCCGCGCGTTCTGGACGGCGAGATCGAGCGTGGAGCTACCGACGAAGCCCGGTGCGATGACCATGATGATCACTGGCATCGCGATAGCAATGCCAATCGAGATCACGATAAGCGCCGCGCTGACTGTCCCGAGCACACGTCCCGCAAACGCGGACGCCGCCTCCGCGCCATCGCGGTCTCGGACGCGCAGCCAGGCCGGGATCAGGGCCGCATTCAGCGCCCCTTCGCTGAGCAGCCGCCGCACCACATTGACGAGCTGGAATGCGGCCAGAAAGGCGTCCGCCACGGCGCCGGTGCCCAGCAGCGCCGCGATCAGGGAATCGCGGGCAAAGCCTAGCAGCCGCGAGGCCAATGTTCCCGTCGAGACGGTCAGGAAGGAGCGGATCATGCTCTTTAATAATACCGTTGCTTGCCCGCGAAGGGCCGGTCGTGATAGGCCGCGAGCCAGATTTCAGACGGACAGGAAGCGGATTTCCGCAAGGACCGCAATCCGGCAAACAGGATCAAGGTGAATGGCTGACGTGAAATATGACGTTCTCGGCATCGGCAACGCGCTGTTCGACGTGCTGGTCCGGACTGATGAGGCTTTTCTGGTCAAGCACGGCATGGCCAAGGGCAGCATGTCCCTGATCGACGAGGCGCGGGCCGCCGCTATTTACAACGACATGGGCCCGGCGACCGAAGTCTCCGGCGGCTCGGCCGCCAACACCATCGTCGGCATCGGTAGCCTCGGCGCACGTGCCGCCTATGTCGGCAAGGTCAAGGACGACCAGATCGGCAAGCTGTATGTCCACGATATCCGCGCTGCCGGCGTCGCCTTCAACACGCCCGCGGCGAAGGACGGTCCCGCCACAGGCTGCTCCTACATCCTGGTCACCGGCGACGGCGAGCGCACCATGAACACCTATCTCGGTGCCGCGCAGGATCTGTCGCCCGCCGATATCGATCCGACCGAGATTGCTGCCGCCAAGATCGTCTATCTCGAAGGCTATCTCTGGGATCCGCCGGGCGCCAAGGAAGCCTTCCTCAAGGCCTCCAAGATCGCCCACGAGGCCGGCCGCAAGGTCGCGCTGACCTTGTCGGACTCCTTCTGCGTCGGCCGCTATCGCGACGAGTTCCTCGGGCTGATGCGCAACGGCACCGCCGACATCGTCTTCGCCAACGAGTCCGAGCTGAAGTCGCTCTACGAGACCTCGGACTTCGACACGGCGCTGAAGCAGCTGCGCAACGACGTCAAGCTCGGCGCGGTCACCCGCAGCGAGAAGGGCTGCGTGGTGGTGACGCCGACCGACGCCGTCACGGCGCCGGCTTCGCCGATCTCGCAGCTGGTGGACACCACCGGCGCCGGCGATCTCTTCGCCGCCGGCTTCCTCTATGGCCTGTCGCGCGATCTCTCGCACAAGCAGTGCGGCGAGCTCGGTGCGCTCGCGGCCGCCGAAGTCATCCAGCACATCGGCGCAAGGCCGCAGGTGTCGCTGAAGGAGCTGGCGCAGCAGCGCGGGCTGACGGTTTAAGGCTCGGCTGTCTCAACCGTCATTGCGAGCGTAGCGAAGCAATCCAGTCTGTTGCCGCAGAGGCAGTCTGGATTGCTTCGTCGCAAGTGCTCCTCGCAATGACGATGTGGCGAGGGCGGTGGCTCTCAGGTCACGCCGTCTTCGCCGCCTGCAACCCCAGCCGCTGCTCCACCGCATCCCGCATCACGAATTTCTGGATCTTTCCCGTCACCGTCATCGGGAATTCCTCGACGAATTCCACGTAGCGCGGGATCTTGTTGTGGGCGATCTGGCCGTCGCAGAAGGCGCGCACTTCTTCCGCCGTCAGCGTCTCGCCTGACCTGACGCGAATCCAGGCACAGAGCTCTTCGCCATAACGCGTGTCGGCCACGCCAAAGATCTGCACGTCCTGGATCTTGGGATGGCGGTACAGAAACTCCTCGATCTCGCGCGGATAGAGGTTTTCGCCGCCGCGGATGACGAGATCCTTGATGCGGCCGACGATGTTGCAATAGCCGGCGTCGTCGATGGTGGCGAGATCGCCGGTGTGCATCCAGCCGTTGGCATCGAGCGCGTCGCCCGTCTTTTCCTTTTCCTCCCAATAGCCCAGCATGACGCTGTAGCCGCGGGTGCAGAGCTCGCCGCGTTCGCCGCGCTTGACGATCCTGCCTTCGAGATCGACGACCTTGACCTCGACATGCGGATGAATTCGCCCGACAGTCGAGACGCGCCGCTCCAGCGGGTCATCCGTCGCGCTCTGGAAGCTGACCGGGCTGGTCTCGGTCATGCCATAGGCGATAGTGACCTCCTGCATGTTCATCTCGGTGTTGACGCGCTTCATCACCTCGATCGGGCAGGGTGCGCCGGCCATGATGCCGGTGCGCAGCGATTTCAAGTTGAATGTCTTGAACTCGGGATGATCGAGCTCGGCGATGAACATGGTCGGCACGCCGTAAAGCGTGGTGCATTTCTCCTGCTCGACCGCGCGCAGCGTGGCGAGCGGATCAAACCCCTCGCCGGGATAGACCATGGTCGCACCGAGCGTGACGGAGGCGAGGTTGCCCATCACCATACCGAAGCAATGATAAAGCGGCACTGGGATGCAGATGCGATCCTGCTCGGTCAGGCGCATCGCGCGACCGGTGAAATAGCCGTTGTTGAGGATGTTGTGGTGCGTCAGCGTCACACCCTTCGGCGACCCTGTGGTACCGCTGGTGAACTGGATGTTGACGGGATCGTCGAACTGAAGCGCTGCGCCGAGCGCGGCCAGCTGCGTGCGATGCTCCGCTTTGCCCATACGCGCGACGTCCTCGAACGGGATTGTGCCTGGTGCCGCAGGGCCGCCGATCTGAATCACCATCCGCAGCGCAGGCAGCCGCACTGCCTGTAGCTTCCCCGGCGTCGCGCGCGCCAATTCCGGCAGCAGCGTGTTGAGCATCTCCATATATTGGCTGGTCTTGAACGCGGTCGCGCTGACAATCGCCGCGCACCCGACTTTCTTCAGCGCGAATTCCAGCTCGCTGAGCCGATAGGCGGGATTGATCGTCACCAGGATCAGGCCGGCCTTGGCGGCCGCGAACTGCGTTAGCGTCCATTCCGGCCGGTTCAGCGACCAGATGCCGATCCGTTCACCGCGTTCGAGGCCGAGCGCGAGAAAGCCTGCAGCGAGTGCGTCGACGCGCTCGGCGAATTCTTTCCAGGTCCATCGAACGTCGTGGCTGGGCGAGACCAGCGCCTCGCGGTTGCCCCAGCGCCGGACCGCATGATCGAGGCTGCGGCCGATCGTGTCGCCGAGCAGCGGCGTGTCCGAGATGCCGCAAACGTAGCTGTCGCTCTTATCCGCCAAATCGAGATCCTCTCGTCAAAGATAGTGCGCGGTCTTTCCGTCGTCATGCCCGGGCAAAAGCGCGAAGCGCGTCTTCGCGCTGGATGACCCGGGCATCCACGTCTTTCTGCACACTTGGCCTCACGTGGATGGCCGGGACAAGCCCGGCCATGACGTATGGTGAAAGCCGTGCTCCTTAGGCCGCCTTCTTGCCGCTGCCCGCATCGAGCCCGGCATAGACGCCGCGCTCGAAGCCCGCGAATGCCTGCAGGCATTTCCCGTCCGCAAACGGCAGCAGCTGCATCAGGATCACGCCGGTGATGTCACGTGCCGGATCGATCCAGTAATAGGTGTTGGCAAGGCCCGCCCAGGCGAGGCTGCCGGCGCTGCGACCCTCCGCGGTCTTGGCGGTGTTGATCATGAAGCTGAGGCCCCACTTCTTCACCTGCTCCGGATAGAGATCGACGTCATTTGTATACATCGGCGCGGCCGTCGCCAGCCGGTTCATGTTGAGATCGCCCATCTGGTTCTGGCTCATGGCGGCGATCGTCTCTGGTTTCAGCACCTGGTTGCCGTTACCGCGGCCCTTGTTCAGGACCATCTGCGTGAACTTGATGTAGTCGGCTGCGGTCGAATAGAGGCCGCCGCCGCCCATGTGGAACTCCGGATTCTGCTCGAGCTCGAACGGGATCGCGCCAAGCTGGCCGTCTTCGCCACGCGCGTGCATGCCGACGAGGCGCTTGCGCATATCGTCGGTGATCTTGAAGCCGGTATCGGACATTCCGAGCGGCGCGAACATATTGTCGCGCAGATAAGCATCGAGCCGCTTGCCGCTGACGGCTTCAACCGCCTTGCCGACGAAGTCGATATTGGTGCCGTACTCCCAGCGCGAGCCGGGATCGGTCATGATGGGCGTCTTCAGCGCCGCGTTCTGGCAGGTGGTGATCGGCGGAATGCCGGCCTTCTCCAGATAGACCGCGAGATCGGCGTTCCACATGTTGTAGGCGAAGCCCGCAGTGTGGGTCATGAGCTGGCGCAGCGTGATCGGATTCTTCGCCGGCCGCAGCTTCGGTTCGCCCTTGGAGTCGAAGCCTTCCAGCACTTGCGGTTTGGCGAGATCGGGCAGCAGCGATCCGATAGGCGCATCGAGCGACAGCTTGCCCTGCTCAACCAACTGCATCGCGCCGGCCGATGTTACCGCCTTCGTCATCGAGGCGATCCAGAACACACTATCAGCCGTCATCGCATCGGATTTGGAGAGATCGCGCTTGCCGAACGCGCCCTGATACAGCACGTCGTTACCGCTGGCGGCAATCGCGACAACGCCGGGAATGTCCTTGGCGTCGCTTGTCTTGCGCAGAATATCGTCGATCTGAGCTTTGCTTTGCATCCGCGTTTCCTCCGGTTTGATTATTGTTGGAAGCGATCGGATTGTCCTCCCGCATCCGCTGCGCGGCAAGCGTGGCGATATGCAGCCTTCGGTCGCGATGTCGTGACTTGACGGTCCGCGGCCCACGCGGGACGACTGATCTGCAACACCTCTTCACAATCTGCGGTGGATGGCCGCAACTGACCGTGACCTCGGATGGGCTCCGGCGGTATGTTTCGAAGCGTTTGAAGCACTTGAAACATTTTGTGCGTTGCGGCGTTTAGCTTACGCCTCGATCGGCGGCTGACGTTAAGACTTGAAGCAAATTTGGCGGCCGCGTTCGGGCCGCGAGGGGACTTGAGATGATTTCGACCTGGAGTGAATGGAAGCGCTATCCCCGTCCCGGACGGGGCGACAACCTCGAGGCCCCGATATCGCCCGGCATTTACGAGGTGCGGATCGCCGGCTCCGGCGCACTCTATTCGTTCGGCGCGGTCGACAATCTGGCGCAGTCGCTGGCACTGCTGCCGGTCGGCTCAAAATCCTGGTTCGGCCGGCGCGACGCCTCCGACGCGCCCGATCTCGAATACCGGACCTGCGCGACCTCCTCGAAGGCCGACGCCAAGGCGGCTGCCGAGCGCATGATCGGCCGGCGCGAGACCTATATGAGCGGCGCGGCGTAAGGCGCGCCGCTTTACGGAATGATCGTGCTTATGCAAAAAAGCACACTGGTTCCAGCTTAATTCCCGGCAGATGTGCGTTACGGGACGGTGCATTGCGCGCCTGATATCCCTATATTCCGGCCGATCCGATCGCCCCCCCGATGATCGCCTAGGGAGTAACGCCATGACGCCGACCGCCGCCGCTCGCGCCCAGCACACCACCGCCACCCTGCGTGACCGGTTGAAGGACCCTTCGCTACTGAAGGAGGCCTGCTACATCGACGGCGCCTGGGTCGGAACGCCCGTCTTCGCGGTGAACAATCCCGCAACCGGCGTCGAGATCGCAAAGGTCCCGCAGCTCGGTGCTGATGACACCACCAAGGCCGTCGAGGCCGCCCAGCGCGCGTTTCCGGCCTGGGCCAAGCACACTGCCAAGCAGCGCTCCAACATCCTGCGCAAATGGTTCGAGCTGATCATCGCCAATCGCGAAGACCTTGCGCTGATCCTCACCTCCGAGCAGGGCAAGCCGCTGTCGGAAGCGCTCGGCGAGGTCGATATCGGCGCCGCCTACATCGAATTCTTCGCGGAGGAAGCGCGCCGCGTCTATGGCGAGACCATTCCGACGCAGCGACCCGATGCGCGGCTGCTCGCGATCAAGCAGCCGATCGGCGTCTGCGGTGCGATCACGCCGTGGAACTTCCCGAACTCCATGATCACGCGAAAGGTCTCGCCGGCGCTGGCCGCGGGTTGCACCGTGGTGCTGAAGCCTGCCAACGAGACGCCGCTGTCGGCGCTGGCGTTGGCCGTGCTCGCTGAAAGGGCCGGCATTCCCAAGGGCGCGCTCAACATCATCACCGGTGACGCGCCGCCGATCGGCAAGGTGCTGTGCGAGCATCCGGCCGTGCGTTTCGTCGGCTTCACCGGCTCGACGCCCGTCGGCAAGATACTCTATCAGCAGGCCTCCGTCGGCGTGAAGCGGCTCGGCCTCGAGCTCGGCGGCAATGCGCCGTTCGTGGTGTTCGACGATGCCGACATCGATGCCGCCGTCGAAGGCACCATGGTTTCGAAGTACCGCAACATGGGCCAGACCTGCGTCTGTGCCAACCGCATCTACGCCCAGGACAAGATCTACGACATCTTCGTGCAGAAGCTGTCGGCGAAGGTTGCGGCGATGAAGATCGGTGATGGCACGGAAGCCGGCGTCACGCAGGGCCCGCTGATCAACATGAAGGCGATCGACAAGGTCGAGCGCCACATTGCTGACGCCGTCAAGCGCGGCGCCAAGATCGTCACCGGCGGCAAGCGCAGCGAACTCGGGCGTTCCTTCTTCGAGCCGACCGTGCTCGCCGATGTGAAGCCGGACTCGCTGGTGTCGCAGGAAGAAACCTTCGGTCCGCTCGCGCCTGTCATCCGCTTCAAGGACGAAGCCGATGTCATTGCGATGTGCAACGCCTCGCCGTTTGGCCTTGCGTCCTACTTCTATTCCCGCGATCTCGGCCGCGTCTGGCGCGTCGCGGAAGCGCTGGAGTCGGGCATGGTCGGCGTCAACACCGGCCTGATCACTACCGAAGTCGCGCCCTTCGGCGGCGTCAAGGAAAGCGGCTTGGGTCGCGAAGGCTCGCGTCACGGCATGGAAGAGTATGTCGAGATCAAATACGTGATGATGGCGGGGGTGTAACTCTGCGCTCGATCTCGTAGCCCGGATTACGCTTCGCGCCATCCGGGCTACGGGTCTGTTACCGCCGCAGCACCGCAATCGTGCGGTTCGCAAACGTCAGTCGCTCAGCCATCACCGACACGAAATAGGTGAGCAGCTTGTGGCTGAGTACGGGGTCTTCTTCCCTGATCGCGTCGAACTGGTGCGTGTTGAGCACGTAGAGCACGCTGTCGACCTCGGCCTGGATCGTGGCGCTGCGCGGCGTGTGTGACACCAGCCCCATCTCGCCGATGGTGGTGTAGCGCCCCAGGCTACGCACGCGCGTGGTGCGTTCATCGTCGGCGGGAACCATGATGCCGACACGGCCATCGAGAATGAAGTGCATGGAATCGGCGGGATCGCCGGCCTGCACGATGATGTCGCCGGCTTCGACCTCGATGCGCTGGCAGCGGCGGATCAGTTCGTCGGCATCGTCCTCGCTGTTGAGAATGCTTGCGAACCAGTCGCGTAGGCTCGCCTCTTCCTGGGCCAGGCCCTGGTTCTGCGAGATGATTTCGTTCTCGCACCATTCCAGTGCGTGATCGAGCTCGCCGATGATGGTGACGCCTTCACCGACGAAGTCGCTGGAGCGCAGCACCTTCTCGGCGGCTGCCGACAGATGCACCAGGATCAACTCGACGCCGAGATCGGCCGCGCTGCGCTTGATCTGCGCGAAACTGTAGGCGGCCGAGGAATCGACGCCGGTGACGAGCTTGAAATCGAACAGCAGATAGCGGCATTCAGGGCGCTCGTGCAGCAATTGCTTGACGTGCTGGTAGAGCCGGTTGGCGGAGCCGAAGAACAGATAGCTCTGGAGATTGAGGCCCTGGATCTTGCCGCCATGAGCTAGCAGGACTTCCTGGTCGTCGCGCGAGCGGTCGAGCGAGGAGCGATATTCGGAGCCGTCAAAACTGTACTTGATCGATTCGACCCGCGCCGCGCTGAAGGCGAAGGTCGCGCAGCCGATGATGACGCCGATCAGGATGCCCGGCACGAAGCCCCAGGCCACGATGATGACGATGATCGCGACCAGCGACAGATATTCGAGGTTCGAAAGCCGCTTGCGCGACTCGATGATCCATTTGTGGAGCTGGTCGGCGCCGAGATAAAGCAGCAAGCCGCCCAGCACGAATTTCGGAATGAAGCCGAGCAGCTCGGGCGCGATCGCGAGCATCAGCAGCGATATCGCCGAGGCAGTGAGGCCGGACAGCCGCCCACGGCCGCCGCTGGAGAAATTGAGGATCGTGCGGCTGATCGAGCTGCAGCCGGCATAGCCGCCGAGCGCGCCGGTCAGGATATTGGCCGCGCCCGTGACGTTCAGCTCGCGCTCGAGATTGGCTTCGCGGTGTGCTGCAACCTCGATGCCGGTGGTGTTGAACAGCGTGCTTGATGCGGTGACGAAGATGACGGCGACCAGATTGCCGAGCAAATCGGGCACGGCAAACCAGGGATAGCGAGCGAGGTCGTCGGTGTGCCAGGGCAGCATGAACGCGGCTGGGGGCGGCGGCTGAAATGTCCAGCCCATGGAACGGGCCTCATCGAGCGAGACGCCCGAGATCCAGAACGCCAGATGCGCCGTGATCACGCCGCCGACCAGGATGATCGGCAGCCCGAACGGATTCCGCGAGCGATGCCAGGTCAGATAAAGCACGAGTGCCATGGCGCAGGCGGCGCCGAGCTCGAGCAGCGTGGTGCTGTTGGCGAAGCGCGGCAGCGTCGCAAGTTGCACGGGGTAGCTGGTGATGACGCGCACTGCGCCGAGCGCGATCAGAAGTCCGGTGGCACCGAGGAAGCCGCCGACCACCGGATATGGCACGTAGCGAATGGCGCGGCCCATCCGCGTCAGGCCCAGCCCGCACAGCACGATCCCGGTCAGCACGGTCGACAGGCTGAGCGTGATGAGGGCCGGCGAAAGAAGCGGCGCGGACGGATTGACCGCCTGGATGTGCTCGACCACCGAAGCCGCCAGAATTCCAGTGACGGCTGCGGTCGAACTGTCGGGGGCAGCAATGACGAAGGGCAGGGAGCTACCCAGCCCGATCACGAGCGCAAGCACCGCAGAGCTGATGAAGGTCGCGGCGATCCCGTAGGACAGATAGGACGAGAGCGGGCCGGCGAAGATCAGCAGCGAGTAGGACAGGCCGAATGTGACGGTGAGGATGCTCGCAGCACCTCCGCCCAGCATATCATTCAGCGCACGCTTGGCGGATGGACTGACCCTGGTGACTGAATCCAAGCCAATTGCGGGGTCCGCCACGCTGTCACACTCGCTCATCGAAATTCCTGTTCGGAGAGGTAGACGAGTGCGAGCCTAGCGCAACAGGATTCTCGCAAATATGAGGTATCCGACAGTTTTGCCGGGGCCTGCGTGTGAACGCTCAATCATATGGTTGAGGGGAAAACCCGAAATTGCTGCCGCGCCTACCGCTGTCATGCCCGGCTTGACCGGGGCATCCAGTACGCCGCGGCCTCTCGATTCAATCGCTGCCGTCTCTGGAATACCGGATCGCCCGATCCTGGTGCGCAATTGCGCACCGGCCGGGCGATGACAGTTGAGCGTGTCGCGCGCAGTTTCCCACGACGTCATTGCGAGGAGCGAAGCGACGAAGAGACGCGCAGCTCAGCCTAAATCTTCAGCTCTTTCCCCGTCACGCGCCGATAAGCTTCCAAATATCGCTTGCTGGTCGCATCCACGACGCTGGCCGGCAATGGCGGCGGCGGGGCGTCGCCGTTCCAGCGGCCGGCGTGGCGCTCGACGTCGAGATAGTCGCGCAAGGGCTGCTTGTCGAAGCTCGCCTGCGGCTGGCCGGGCTTGTAGGCATCGACCGCCCAGAAGCGGGAGGAGTCCGGCGTCATCACTTCGTCGATCAGGATGATGCGGCCGTCCTTGTCGCGGCCGAATTCGAACTTGGTGTCGGCGATGATGATGCCCTGCTCGCGCGCAAGCTCCTCGCCGAGCGTGTAGATCGCACGCGTCATGCTCTCGAGTGTATAGGCGACGTCGTCGCCGACGACCTCGCGCATCTTCGCGATGGTGATGTTCTCGTCATGACCGGTCTCGGCCTTGGTCGCCGGACTGAAGATCGAGGGCTCGAGCTTCTCGCTCTCGACGAGGCCAGGCTTCAGCTTCTCGCCGGCCAGCGTGCCGCTCGCCGCATATTCCTTCCAGGCCGAGCCGGAGAGATAGCCACGGATCACGCACTCGATCGGAAACACGGTGGTGCGGCGGGAGAGCATGGCACGGCCGAGGATCTCGTCGCGATGCGGCTTCAAGGCCGGCACGGCTGCAATGATCTCGTCGGTATCGGCGCTGATCATGTGATGCGGCACGACGCCTTCGAGTTTTCTGAACCAATACGCACTGATCTGGGTCAGCACGGCGCCCTTCATCGGGATGGTTTCGCTCATTACGACGTCGAAGGCGCTGATGCGGTCGGTGGTGAGGAGCAGCAGGCGGTCGTCGTCGACGGCGTAGATATCGCGCACCTTGCCACGGCCGATCTTGGTCAGGGGCAGGTCGCTGGAGAGCATGGCGGTCATCGCAGGGCCTTCGTCAACTTGGCTTTCAGAAAGAGCATCCGGCCGCGCCTGATGGCACGGCCGAAAGCCGGATTAGCCTATTCCGGCAGCGGAATGAACTCATGTTCCTGTGGAACCGCGGCGAAGCGGCCGGTTTTCCAGTCCTGCTTGGCCTGCTCGATCCGCTCCTTGCTGGAGGACACGAAATTCCACCAGACGTGGCGCGGCCCTTCCAGCGCATCGCCGCCAAGAAACATCATCCGGGTCGCTTTCAGCACCTTCACGGTGATGCGATCGCCGGGTCGGAAGATCAACAGCCGTGGCGCTTCGTAACGCTCGTTCGCGATTTCGACCTCGCCGTCGACGATGTAGATCGCGCGCTCCTCATGATCGGGGTCGAGTGGCACGCTGGCACCTGCCACCGCGGTGACCTCGGTGTAGAACCAGGGCGAAACCATTTTTACCGGCGAGGTGATGCCGAAGGCGGAGCCTGCGATCACGCGTGCGTTGAAATCGCGTTCTGAGATCATCGGCAGATCGCCGGCGGCATAATGCTGGAACGAGGGATCGATCTCCTCGGAGCCTTCAGGCAGCGCGATCCAGCTTTGCAAGCCGAGCATTTTCTGGCCCGAGGCGCGCTGCGCATCCGGCGTGCGCTCGGAATGCGCGATGCCGCGGCCGGCAGTCATCAGATTCATCGCGCCCGGTGCGATCTCCTGCACGTTGCCCTCGCTGTCGCGATGCATGATCGACCCGTCGAAGAGATAGGTGACGGTGGCAAGCCCGATATGCGGATGCGGCCGCACGTCCATGCCCTTGCCGGAGACGAATTGCACCGGGCCGAAATGATCGAAGAAGATGAAGGGGCCGACCATCTGCCGCTTGCCATGCGGCAACGCGCGCCGCACCTCGAATCCATCGCCGAGATCGCGGGTGCGCGGCACGATGACGAGATCGAGCGCATCGCAGGACATGGGATCGCCGAGCACGGGATCGTTGGAGGGTTGCCAGCTCATGGTGGACTCCTGTTTCTTGCTGGTATGATCGTAGCAGAACAAAGATGGGAACGGGAGAAGCGTGATGATTCCGCCGCTCAAGGCTGGTGCCAGGCTGCTTGAGGTCACGGGCCCTCAAATCGAGACGGAACGCCTTATCCTGCGCCCGTGGCGCGCAAGCGACATCGCGCCCAATGCCGAAATGCTGAGCGACCCCGGCACGGCGCGGTTCATCGCGGCCGATGGCAAGCCTGTGACCACCGCGATCGCGGGCTGGCGCAACGCGGCCGTGATATCAGGACATTGGGCGCTCTACGGCTTCGGCATGTTCGTGGTTCAGGAGAAATCGACCGAAAGGTATGTCGGTCGCGTTGGCCCCTGGTGTCCGCCGGGCTGGCCCGGCTTTGAGGTCGGCTGGGGCGTCGCGAAGGAATTTCGCGGCAAGGGCTACGCGGTGGAAGCGGCCCGCGCGTCGATCGACTGGACGTTCGACAGCTTTGAGATCGACGAAATCATGCACTGTATCGAGAGTGAAAATCTGCCGTCGCAAGGCGTGGCGCTCAAATTGGGTGCGCGGAAGGAGCGTGAGATTGATCTGTTCGGCAAGCCCGCAGACGCCTGGATCACGACACGCGCTTCGTGGCAGCGAAATTGAATCGAAATCTGTTCTGACCTAAGTTCGCGACCCACACGACCGGACCGACGGGATGCTGCTGACCAGTCTCGACCTCGCCTTTCGCGCTGCCAGCGTCGCGCTGCTGTTGGTGCTGGCGGCGTCGCTGTTACAGGACTTCCGCAAAGTGCTCGCCGCCCGCCTCGGTGCGGCGTTCGCACTGAGCTCGGTTGCGCATGTCGTGAGCTATTCGCTGGATGTCACGTCGCGGATTCCGCTCTGGCATGCACCGCTGATCGCGGTGTCGACCGGCACCATCGTGGTGTTCTGGCTGTTCACGCGGGCCCTGTTCGACGACGAATTTCGCCTGCGCTGGTGGCACGGCGGGATCTGGGCGCTGGTGACGGCCTTCAGCTTTGCAGGCTGCACCTGGATTGCGCCGAGCGGCCATGTTGTGTTCTCGGTGACAACAGTCAATCTGATCTCGCTCGGCTTTATTGCGCTTGCGGTCTGGCAGATGATCGTCTCCTGGCCGGCTGACCTGGTCGAGCGCCGCCGGCGCGTTCGTGTTTTCGTCGTCTGCATCATCGCGCTCTACGGCGGGCTGAACGCGGTGCTCCAGATCGCCTCCGCCGGCCAACATGTCGGCGCCGCCGCCGAAACCATCAATACCGGCGTGCTCGCCTGCGCCGTTGCGGCGATCGTCTTTGCTATGATGCGCGTCGACGGGGCGGACCTGTTTCCTGCAGCAGTAGAGCCCGCACCGCCGATTGTTTTCAGCCAGCCCGCGGCCGACGACGTCGCCGATCAAAAGCTCATCGACGCCTTGATGCGGCTGATGGCGGACGAGCGGATCTATCGTCAGGAGAACATCACCATCGGTGTGCTCGCGACCAGGCTCAAGATTCCGGAGTACCGCTTGCGCCGGCTGATCAACCAGCGGCTCGGCTATCGCAACTTCAATGTGTTCCTCAATAACCACCGTATCGAGGAAGCAAAGGCCGCGCTCGCCGACCCCACCCAGGCGGAGGTTCCCGTCATCACCATCGCGATGGACGCCGGTTTCCAGTCGCTCGGCCCGTTCAATCGCGCCTTCAAGGCGGTCACGGGCGTGACCCCGACGGAATACCGGCGGCTCAAGGCCGACGCGGCCTAGCGCTTCTTAACCTCTCCCCGCTTGCGGCAGGGGAATCGCATATGGATTTTTCTTGTATTGAGGCTGATTAGGGATTCTTGAGGTAGGCGGTTTTTCGAAGGAGAAACAGCCATCTGCCTGGAAACCTGTTTTGGATCGGTTCCCGATCCC
>JAEWHT010000048.1 GCA_023387695.1 Pseudomonadota bacterium
CTCGACCTTTGGGCGTCAAAGGCGCATTCTTGTGGACGTTCATCTGGTCTTTCCTTGGAACACTGAAGCTTCGCAACCTCAGCTTCCTCGGTTCAGACCAGATGGACAACCTCCTGAGAGACCAAACCTAACCCACCCTACGGCACCGATGATTACTCCGCGGTCCAACCGCCGTCGATCGACAGGTTGGTGCCGGTGATCTGCGCGGCATCGTCGCTGCACAGGAACAGCGCCAGTGCTGCGACCTGCTCGGACGTGACGAACTCCTTGGTCGGCTGGGCGTCCAGCAGCACGTCATTGATGACCTGCTCACGCGTGAGGTTGCGCGCCTTCATCGTATCCGGGATCTGCTTCTCGACCAGCGGCGTCCAGACATAGCCGGGGCTGATGCAGTTGCAAGTGATCTTGCTGGTCGCAACTTCGAGTGCCACGGTCTTGGTCAGGCCAGCGATGCCGTGCTTGGCCGAGACGTAAGCCGATTTGAAGGGCGAAGCGACCAGAGAGTGCGCCGACGCCGTGTTGATGATGCGGCCCCAACCCTTCTTCTTCATGCCGGGGACAGCCGCACGGATGGCATGGAAGGCCGAGGACAGGTTGATCGCGATGATCTGGTCCCACTTCTCCGGCGGGAATTCCTCGATCGGCGAGACGAACTGAATGCCGGCATTGTTGACGAGGATGTCGACCGAGCCGAACGACTTCTCGCCCAACGCAATCATCCCGGCGATCTCAGCCGGCTTGGTCATATCGGCCGGCGAATACACCGCCTTCACACCGAAATCGGACTCGATCTTGGTGCGCTCCTTCTCGATATCCTCGGGCGAACCGAAACCGTTGATGACAACGTTGGCGCCGGCCGCGGCGAAGGCGCGCGCATAAGCAAGGCCGATGCCGCTGGTCGATCCGGTTACGACGGCGTTCTTGCCTGACAGAGTACCCATATTATTCGCTCCTTTTTGGCGGGGGCGCGGTGACGTCCCCCGTGAGATCGTAGGTCACCATGGTCTCGCCGGACTGCGGCTTCTCGAGCCAGTCCTTGTGGCGCATCGACAGATGCACGTCGCGTACACCGCTTTCCCAATGCTCGACCATGGCGACATGCGAGAAGTCATAATCCTTGGACGAAGATTCGTAGTTTTTGCTGCGATAGATCAAGTGCACCACGGTGACGGTGCTTTCGCGCGAAACTTTTGCGAGGAATTCGACCGACGGGTCGTTCTTCAGATAATCGGGCAATTTGGCAATCAGCTCGCGCGCGGCGCGGCGGGCATTGTGCAGTTGCTTGTTCTTGTCCGTGTTCATGCGCGTGCGGCTGGAGAAACGGATGTCCTTCTCGCGCTCGGTGGCCTCCAGCAGCGAGTTCGGCATATCGCCCCGCGCGCTGAACAGGTCGACCTGGAAGATCAGCATGTCGCGGTCGACCTCGGCATCGAGCACGAAGTCGAGCGGCGTGTTGGAGGCGATGCCGCCGTCCCAATAATGCTCTCCATCGATGACGACCGACGGAAATCCCGGCGGCAGCGCGCCTGAGGCCATGATGTGCTCGGGGCCGATGAGCTTGCCGAGCTTCTTGAACTCGTAATTGTCGAAATATTTGAAATTGCCGGAAGTGACGCTGACGGCGCCCACCGAGAGGCGGGTCTTGAGATCGTTGATGCGGTCGAAGTCGACGAGCCGCTCCAGCGTCTTCTTCAGCGGCGCGGTGTCGTAATAGCTCTCCGCCTGCGGGCTGCCCGGCGGCCACATCGGCGCAGGCGGCACGCGCGGGACGAAGAAGCCGGGCACGCCAAAAGTCGCGATCAGCGCGGCGCTGGTGGAATTGAACAGCTCCCGACTGTGGTCGCTCTTGCCGATCGGCTTCCACGGCACCGGCGCGGAGACCATCTCCCAGAATTCCTTGAGCCGCTTGACGCGCGTCTGCCCCTCATTGCCGGCTATGATGGCGGCGTTGACCGCACCGATCGAGATGCCGGCGACCCATTCGGGCTCGAAGTCGAAATGGCAGAGCGACTGATAGGCGCCCGCCTGATAGGAGCCGAGCGCGCCACCGCCCTGGAGAACCAGGACGCGCTGTGCTTTCGCGGGGACTGTTGCGACTTCCGGGCTATGATCTGTCATGCAGGAATAATAGCAAAAGGCGAGCCACCGTGGCGACAGTCTGCCGCGGCGTCAATGCATCCCGGGATCAAGTCTGGCTTATCGGGGGTCAGTCGACGCCAGGATCATGGTCCAGAACACCTTGTACTTGGTGCCCGGAGCATAGCTCGCCGCAATGCCCAATTTTGTGACACCGCTCTTGAGCATGTTGGCGCGGTGGGGCGGCGAGTCGCGCCAGCCGGAAAACGCTTCTGCCAGCGTATGATAGCCGGCGGAGATGTTCTCGACCGCCACGGTCGCCGGATAGCCGCCAGAGGCAAGGCGCTTGGCCAGGGGCGCGCGGACGTCATGGTCCATCTTGTTGGCCGCCGCCATGGCGTTGGATTGGGATTCGGCAAGCCGCATCAACTCAGGATCGACCTCGACGGTCCCGAGGCCGTTGTTCTGGCGGTATTGCGAAATCATGATCGCGGCGGCGGGAGCATCAAGCTTAGCGCCCGGCACCGACATATCGGCATACATCGACGGCTGCTGGACCGGCGCTTCATTGCCGGCGCAGCCGGCGAGAAGCAAAGTGATGAGAATTGCGGCCGCAGCGCGCATGAATCAGGGCCCCCAAAGGAAGGGCCGTTGTTGCATACCAACCGTGGCTGAAAGGTGAATTTTGAGGAAAATTCGACCCTTTAGGACGGCTCAAGCGCCCGCAAATATCCGGTAACGGCGGGGCTTTAGGCCGATCGCGTCGCCGGCACGCAGTTCCCGATCGCGGGGGGCGTCGATCTCGATGGTCTCGCCACCGGAGAGCGCGACCTCGGCCCGCTGCACCGGACCGAAATTGCGGACGTGCTGGACAGCGCCTTCGAAGGCACCGCTGCCGGGCGGACCAACCAGCATATCATGTCGCCGCACGAACAGTTTTGACGCGCCAGACACTGACACGTCCGCTGCGAGATCGAGCAGACGGTCGCCGAGCCTGACGACGCCGCCTTCGACCTGGACGGGCAGCTCGATGGACTCGCCGATGAAGCCGTGGACGAAGGCCGTCGCCGGCGTCTCATAGACGTCATCGGGCGAGCCGATCTGCTCGATCCTGCCCTTGTCCATGACGACGACGCGGTTGGCGACTTCCAGCGCCTCCTCCTGATCGTGGGTGACGAAGATCGAAGTGACGTTGATCTCGTGATGCAGCGAGCGCAGCCATTTACGGAGTTCTTTGCGCACCTTCGCATCAAGCGCACCGAAGGGCTCGTCGAGCAGCAGGATGCGCGGCTCGATCGCGAGCGCTCGCGCAAGCGCGATGCGCTGGCGCTGGCCGCCGGAGAGCTGGCTCGGATAGCGATCGGCGAGCCAGTCGAGCTGCACGAGATCGAGCAACTCTTTCACACGGCGACGGATCGTCGCCTCGTCCTTACGGACCGCGCGCGGCTGTACGCGCAAGCCGAAAGCGACGTTCTCGAACACGCTCATGTGGCGGAACAGGGCGTAGTGCTGAAACACGAAACCGACATGGCGTTCGCGCGCGCCCTGCGCCAGCGCGTCCTCGCCATTGAAGGCGACCTCGCCTGAATCAGGCCAGTCGAGGCCGGCGATGATCCGCAGCAGCGTGGTCTTGCCGGAGCCGGATGGGCCGAGCAGCGCAAGCAGCTCGCCGTCGGCGACCTTGAGGTCGACGCCATCGAGCGCTTTGAAGCTACCGAAGCTCTTGACGAGATTTTTGACTTCAATGGTCAATTGCGTCGTATCCTTCGTCGAGGTGACGTTCGAGAATGGTCTTGGCGATCAGCGTGATCAGCGCCAGCATTGCCAGCAGCGAGGCGATCGCGAAGGCGGCCACGAACTGGTACTCGTTGTAGAGAATCTCGACCAGAAGCGGCATGGTGTTGGTCTCGCCGCGGATGTGGCCGGACACGACAGAGACCGCACCGAACTCACCCATCGCACGGGCGTTGCAGAGCAGGACGCCGTAGAGCACGCCCCATTTGATATTGGGCAGCGTGACGCGGAAGAACGTCTGCAGGCCCGACGCACCAAGCGAGATCGCTGCTTCCTCCTCTTGGGTGCCCTGCTCCTGCATCAGCGGAATCAGCGCACGCGCCACGAAGGGGAACGTGACAAAAGTGGTGGCGAGCGCGATGCCGGGCACAGCGAACAGGATCTGGATGTCGTGATCCCTGAGCCAGCCGCCGAAATATCCCTGCGCACCGAACAGCAGCACGAAGACGAGGCCCGAGATCACCGGACTCACCGAGAAAGGTAGGTCGATCAGGGTGATCAGGATTGTCTTGCCGGGAAATTCAAACTTGGCAATCGCCCAGGCGGCGACGAGGCCGAAGATGAGATTGAGGCTCACCGAGATCGCAGCGACGACAAGCGTGAGCTTGATCGCAGCGAGCGCCTCGGGCTCCGCCAGCGCGGCGAAATAGGCGAGCACGCCTTTCGAGAAGGCCTGCGCGAACACCAGGACCAGCGGCAACACGACAAAAACGGACAGGAACGCGATCGCGAGCGTGATGATGGCAATGCGTACCGCTCGCGGTTCGGTGCGCAGATTGTTGCGCGCAGCCGCCTTATGGGCGCGCGCCTTCGCGTCGGGCGAGGCTAGCTGTACGGAGTCGGCAATCTGCATCGTCATCGCATTCGCCTCAATGCACCGGAATCCGGTTCTGCGCCCAGCGCTGCAACCGGTTCACGGCGAAGATGATGACGAAGGAGACGACGAGCATGATGACCGCAATCGCGGTCGCGTCGGCGTAACGGAATTCGGACAGGCGGATCACGATCAGCAGCGGCGCGATTTCGGAAACGTTCGGCAGATTGCCGGCGATGAAGATCACCGAGCCGTATTCGCCGACGGCGCGCGCGAAAGCGAGTGCAAGGCCCGTGAGCAGCGCCGGCGCAAGCGCGGGCAGGATCACGCGGATGATGGTCTGCCACCGGCTGGCGCCAAGGCTGCCCGCGGCCTCCTCGATTTCGGCGTCGATATCCTGCAGCACCGGCTGCACGGTGCGGACCACGAAGGGAATGCCGATGAAGATCATGGCGACGAAGATGCCGAGCGGCGTGAACGCGACCTTAATGCCGAGCGCGGCAAGCGGCGCACCCAGCCAGCCCTTCTCGGCAAACAGCGAGGTCAGCGCAACGCCGGCTACAGCTGTCGGCAGTGCGAAGGGAACGTCGACAATCGCGTCGAAGATGCGTCGGCCGGGGAAACGATAGCGCACCAGCGCCCAGACGATGATGCTCCCCATCACGAGGTTGACGCAGGCCGCCGCAAACGCGAGCCCGAAGGAGACGCGGAGCGCATTCAGCGTGCGGCGGCTGGAAAGGATGCCCCAGAATTGATCGAAACTGAGCTCGGTGGATCTCAGGAACAGCGCGGCGAGCGGAATCAGGATGATGACGGACAGCCACGTCAGCGTCAGTCCCATCGTGAGACCGAAGCCTGGCAATGTCCGTCGTCGTGCTGCGATTGCGCTCACCAGGCCCTCTGCTAAAACCCCTTCGACCGTGCCCGATCAGTTCTTGTAGATCTGATCGAAGATGCCGCCGTCGGCAAAATGTTCCTTCTGCGCCTTGGTCCAGCCACCGAACACATCGTCGATCGTGAACAGCTCGACCTTTGCGAAGGAGTTTTCATACTTTTTAGCGATCTCGGCATCGCGCGGGCGGTAGAAGTTGCGCGCCGCAATCTCCTGGCCTTCCTTCGTGTACCAGTACTGGAGATAGGCGTCGGCCACGTTACGGGTACCCTTCTTGTCGGCAACCTTGTCGACGATCGCGACCGGCGGCTCGGCGAGGATCGACTGCGGCGGCGCCACGATCTCGAACTTCTCCGGACCGAATTCCTTCAGCGCGAGGTAAGCCTCGTTCTCCCAGGCGAGCAGCACGTCGCCAACGCCGCGCTCGACGAAGGTCACGGTCGCGCCGCGCGCGCCGGTGTCGAGCACTGGCACCTGCTGATAGAGCTTACCAACGAAATCCTTGGCCTTGTCGGCAGAGCCGTATTTCTTCTGCGCAAAACCCCAGGCCGCGAGGTAATTCCAGCGCGCACCGCCTGACGTCTTCGGGTTCGGCGTGATCACGGCGACACCAGGCTTGATCAGATCGTCCCAGTCCTTGATACCCTTGGGGTTGCCCTTGCGCACCAGGAACACGATGGTCGACGTGTACGGTGATGAATTCTGCGGCAAGCGCTTCTGCCAGTCGGCCGCGGTGAGGCCCTTGCCGGCGATAGCGTCGATGTCATAGGCGAGCGCGAGCGTCACCACATCGGCTTGCAAGCCGTCGATCACGGCACGCGCCTGCGATCCGCTGCCGCCATGCGACTGCTTGATCTCGACGCTCTTGCCGGTTTCCTTCTGATAGGCGTTCGCGAACGCCTTGTTGAAGTCGACATAGAGCTCGCGCGTCGGGTCGTACGATACGTTCAAGAGGTTAATATCAGCAGCGAGAGCTGCGCTTGCCAAAACACCCGTCAAGAGTCCCGACGCGAGAAGCCCTGCAGCGAGCGGAACGATACGGCGCATCATGTCCATCTCCATTCACTTCGACGACGTCAATGTCGACGAAGGCATGCAGGCGAAACTCGTGGCGAAACGCTCTCAAGTCAACGGAAGCAGATTTTCTTGTTCGCTAGACTGCAGCGCGGCTGTTCTACGAAGTCTTCATCGTGTGGATGCCGCATTCTGTCTTGGCGCTGCCGCGCCAACGACCGGCGCGCTCATCCTCGTCTTCCGCCGTTCTGCTCGTGCAAGGCATACACCCAACCGAGCGAAAACCGGACGCCGCAAGTGGGTGACGCGGCAATTTGGCGCGGGTGAAGATCGCTTCAAGTTCCTCGCGCGAGACATTGGCGAACGGATTGAACTTCAACCGAACGCCATCGTCCTCGACGACAGGAATGTCGGCGCGCGCATTGCCCTGGAAACGCTTGCGACCGTTGAGCCATGCAGAGAACGGTTTCAGCGCTCGCGCCAACGGTTCCACCTTGCGGATGCGGCAGCAGGCATCGGGATCGGAGAACCAAAGCTCGCGATCGGGGTCTTCACGCGTCAGCGCTTCCTCGGCCGGCTTGATCGAACGAACGTCCTTCAGGCCCAGCGTCGCGATCAGCGTATCGCGATAGGCCAGCGTCTCCTCGAACAGCCAGCCGGTGTCGAGAAAAATCACCGGGATCGCCGGATCGACATCCGCCATGACCTTGAGCAGCGTTGCCGATTCCGTGCCGAAAGACGACACCAGCGCTAGCTTCTCGCGTCCAACCGCCTTCAGCGCTGCGGCGATGACTTCTGCGGGAGAAGCATCACGCAGCGCACGATCGAGCTCCGCCGCCGAAGGCAGCGTAGAGACAGACGAGGCCTGAGGCGCGATTGCGTTCACGTGCCGACACCCTCGGAGTGACGCAGCTGCATGCGCCGGTGCAGCGCCGTGATCCGGCCATCGCCGGTCGGCTGGTAGAACACCGAATAGCGCTTCGCGGTCTGCATGAAGGCTTCCGCGTCGGCCTGCTTCTTGACCTCAAAGGAATCGAAGCCGGCGCGCAGCATGAACACGAACTGGTCGCGCAGGATCTGGCCGGTGGCCCGCAGATCGCCGCGATAATTGTAACGCTCACGCAGCAACCGCGCCTGGCTGTAGGCTCGTCCGTCGCGGAAGGTCGGGAACACCAGGGCGACGGTCGCGATCTTGCCGAGATAGGGCACGAGTTCGTCGATGTCGCGATTGTTCGGCCAGATCACGCCGACCTTGCCGGCGCGCTTGAGCAACGCATCCGCCTCGCCGATGAAGCGCTCGGCCGGCACCAGGATGTTGCCGCTCTCGGGCAGCGGCGTGTCGACGGCCAGCTTGGCGAAGCTGTCGTCGATGATTTTTCCGCCGTTAACGAGTGGCATAGACGCGCTCCTTGAAGGGTTCGACGCCAAGGCGCTTCACCGTGTCGATGAACAGCTCCTCCGGCCGCTCGCGCAGCGCGAGATAGGCCTCCACGACGTCTTCGATGACATCGGCGACCTCGTCGAATTTGACACCGGGGCCGATCAGATTTCCGAGCGCAGCAGCCTCGTCGGCACGACCACCGATGGTGATCTGGTAGACCTCCTCGCCGTTCTTCTCGACGCCGAGAATTCCGATATGACCGACATGGTGATGGCCGCAGGCATTGATGCAGCCGGAGATATTGATGTGCAGCCGGCCGATCAGGTTTGCGAGCTCATGGTTGGCGAACCGCCGCGTCAGCTCCTGCGCGATCGGGATCGAGCGCGCATTCGCCAGCGAGCAATAATCCAGACCCGGGCAGGCGATGATGTCGGTGATCAGGTTGACGTTGGGCGTCGCCAGCCCGAGCTTGTCGAGCGCCTTCCACAGCGCCGGCAGATCGCGCTTGGCGACGTGCGGCAGCGCCAGGTTCTGCTCGTGGCCGACACGGATCTCACCAAACGAGTATCTGTCGGCGAGATCGGCGAGCGCATCCATCTGCTCGGCCGTGGCATCACCCGGAGGCTTGCCGATCGGCTTCAGCGAGATCGTGACGATGGAGTAACCCTGCACCTTGTGCGGAGCGACCGAATTCTTGCGCCACGCCTCGAAGTCCGCATCCGCAGCCGCCTGACGCAGCTCGTCCGGCATGTGCGGCAGCTTCTCGTAAGCGGGATAGGTGAAGCGCGAGCGGATGTCCTCGATCACCTCGTCGTCGATCTGGAGCGAGGAGTTGCGGATGTGCTGCCACTCTTCCTCAACCTCGCGCGAGAATTTCTCGATGCCGAGTTCGTGGACCAGGATCTTGATGCGCGCCTTGTAGATGTTGTCGCGGCGGCCATACTGATTGTAGACGCGCAGGATCGCCTCGATGTAGCTGAGGATATCGCGGCCATGCACGAAGTGCTTGATGGTCTTGCCGATGAAAGGCGTGCGGCCAAGACCGCCGCCGACCAGCACCTCGAAACCGGTCTCGCCCTTTTCGTTCTTGATCAGCTTCAGGCCGATGTCGTGGATCTTGATCGCGGCGCGATCATGGTCCGACGCGGTAATCGCGATCTTGAACTTGCGCGGCAGGAACGAGAATTCCGGATGCAGCGTGGTGTGCTGGCGGATCAGTTCCGACCAGATGCGCGGATCCTCGATCTCGCCGGGCGCGACACCGGCCCACTGATCCGAGGTGACGTTGCGCATGTTGTTGCCGGAGGTCTGCATCGCGTGGATGCCGACCTTTGCGAGGTCCTCCAGCGCGTCCGGCAACTCGGCGAGCTTGATCCAGTTGAACTGGATGTTCTGCCGCGTCGTGAAATGGCCGTAGCCGCGATCGTATTTGCGCGCGACATGGGCAAGCGCCCGCAGCTGGTTCGTCGCCAGCGTTCCGTAGGGAATCGCGACGCGGAACATATAGGCGTGGAGTTGCAGAT
>JAEWHT010000123.1 GCA_023387695.1 Pseudomonadota bacterium
GCGCAAGCCTCGGCACCATCGTGCTGATCCAGAAAAAGCGCGGCAGCCAGGCCAAAGGTTAGTTGGAATGAAGAGCGATCGCGGCGATATCGAACTGGCAGGCGTCTGCAAGAGCTTTGACGGCGTCACCAATGTGGTCGACGGCGTCAACCTCAAGATCGCGGACGGCGCCTATTGCTGCTTCATTGGTCCCTCCGGCTGCGGCAAGACCACGATCCTGCGCATGATTGCCGGTCACGAGGATCCGACCGCGGGCGAGATCGTGATCGGCGGCCAGAACGTCGTCGGGCTCGCGCCGGTCCAGCGCCGCACCGCGATGATGTTCCAGTCCTACGCGTTATTTCCGCATCTGACGGTGCGCGAGAACATCGCGTTCGCGCTCCGCGTCCGTGGCCAGTCCAAGGCGGATCGTCTGCGCGCTGCTGACGCCATGATTGAGAAGGTACGGTTGACACAGTTCGCGGATCGCCTGCCGGCGCAACTCTCCGGCGGCCAGCAGCAGCGCGTGGCGCTGGCGCGGGCGGCGATCACTGAACCGCGCGTGTTATTGCTCGACGAGCCGCTGTCGGCCCTCGACGAGCAGCTCCGCGTGCAGATGCGCCAGGAACTGCGGCGGATGCAGCAGGAGCTCGGCATCACCTTCATCCACGTCACCCATACCCAGCTCGAAGCGATCGCGCTCGCCGATCTCGTCGTGGTGATGGAGCAGGGCAAGATCAAGCAGGCGGGCGCGGCGCGGGATGTCTATGCCCATCCGCACGACCGCTATGTCGCGGAGTTCATGGGCGGCCAGAACGTGCTGTCCGGTCGGGTCGAGAAGGTCAACGGTGCGAGCTTTACGCTCGCGCAGGCCGCACCCTCCGGCATCGAGGTGCCGCTTCAGGCCCGCGCGAATGTGAGCGTCGGCGACAAGGTCGATATTGCCGTGCGGCGCGACGATGTCGCGCTGGTGCGGCCGGGCAGGGACTTGCCGCCAGGCTACACGACCTCGCTTCCGAGCCGCGTGCTCGCGATCGAATACCAGGGCTACTTCGTCAAGGTCATGCTCGACACCGTGCCTGATGACGAGTTCGTCGCCTACGTGCCGGAAAAGACCTTCTTCGCAGATCCCTTCACCGTCGGCGATGTCGTCATGGCCACATGGGCCACCGGCAGCGCTTTGCCTCTCGCCTAAAGACCCGTCGCGCACAGGAGTATGACCGTGCAGATATCCTTCACACTTAACGGCCGGCCCACCACCATCGAGGTTGAACCGGCGACGCTCGTCGCCGAGCTGCTGCGCGAGCAGCTCAATCTTACCGGCACGCACATCGGCTGCGACACCAGCCAATGTGGCGCCTGCGTGGTGCATCTCAATGGCCTGCCCGTGAAGAGCTGCACGCTGTTGGCACCCGCGCTCGACGGCGCGACACTGCTTACGATCGAAGGTCTGCAGGGCGCGCCCGGTTCGAACCAGCTGCATCCGATGCAGGAAGCGTTTCGCGAGCATCACGGCCTGCAATGCGGCTTCTGTACGCCCGGCATGCTGATGACTGCGATCGCGCTCGCCAACGAGAAAAAGGATCTGACCGAGGCCGACGTCCGTCACGGCCTTGAAGGCAATATCTGTCGCTGCACCGGCTACCAGAACATCGTGGTTTCGGTCATGGCTGGTGCTGCCGCCATGAACGCCGCCAAGGGAGAGTGACCATGGGCAATGTGATCGGCATCGGCGCTGCACCGAAGCGGAAAGAAGACCAGCGCTTCCTCACCGGCCGCGGCAATTACGTCTCCGATATCAAGCGTCCAGGTATGGCCGCCGGCGTGTTCGTGCGCTCGCCGCATGGCCACGCGGTGCTACGCGGCATCGACAAAAGCGCGGCACTGGCCTCGCCCGGCGTGATCGCGGTGCTGACCGGCGACGACGTCAAGGCTGATGGCCTTGGCGGATTGCCTTGCGGTTGGGGCATTTCGGACGCCAAGGGCGTGCCGATGAAGGAACCGCCATTCCCGATGCTGGCGCAGGGCAAGGTGCGCTTCGTCGGTGACATGGTGGCCTTCGTTATCGCCGAGACACCGGAGCAGGCGAATGCCGCAGCCGAGTTGCTGGCGGTTGACTACGAGGTGCTGCCCTCCGTGGTCGGCGTGCTCGAAGCCGTCAGGCCGAATGCGCCGCAGCTGTTCGACGACGTGCCGAACAACATCTGCTGCGACTGGGAGCTTGGCGACAAGGCCGCGGTCGAGACCGCGTTCCGCAAGGCCGCGCATGTTGCCAAGCTCAGCCTCGTCAACAACCGCCTGATCGGCAATCCGATGGAGCCGCGCGCGGCGATCGCGGAATACGAGCCGGGCACGGACCGCTTCACGCTGTGGACCACCAGCCAGTTTCCGCATGTCGTCCGCTTCCTGATGGGCGCGCTGGTGTTGAACATTCCGCAGCACAAGCTGCGCGTGGTCGCGCCCGACGTCGGTGGCGGCTTCGGCGTCAAGCAGTTCCACTATGGCGAGGAAGCCGTGATCACCTGGGCCGCCAAGCGCGTGAAGCGGGCGGTGAAATGGGTGGCGAGCCGCTCGGAAGGCTACGTGTCCGACCGCCACGGCCGCGATCACGTCACCGAGGCCGAACTGGCGCTCGATGAAAACGGAAAGTTCCTGGCTTTCCGCGTCAACACGCTCGCCAATATGGGCGGCTATCTCTCGACCTTCGGGCCGAACATCCCGACCAATCTCTATGGTCCGTTGCTGGGCGGCGTCTACACCACGCCCGCGATCTACTGCAATGTGAAGGTGGTCTTCACCAACACCGTTCCCGTCGACGCCTATCGTGGCGCGGGGCGGCCGGAGGCGACCTTCGTGCTGGAGCGCATCGTTGATGTCGCAGCGAGCGAGATGGGTATCGACCGCGTCGAGATCCGGCGTCGCAACATGATCCCGAAGGAAGCTTATCCCTATCAGACGCCCGTTCTGGTGCAGTACGATTCCGGCGATCCCATGGGGTGCCTGGACGGCGCACTTGTGGCCGCTGACGTCAAGAACTTCGGCGTGCGCAAGGCGGCGTCCGCCAGCAAAGGCAAATTCCGCGGACTCGGTTACTCCACCTATGTCGAGGCTTGCGGCCTTGCTCCCTCGCGTTTTGCGGGCAGGCTCGGCGCGCGCGGCGGCCTCTATGAGAGCGCCACGGTGCGCGTGCATCCGACCGGCCAGGTCACGGTCATGATCGGCACGCACAATCACGGCCAGGGTCACGAGACGACCTTCGCGCAGATCGTCTCGGACAAGCTCGGCGTCGCCTTCGAGAATGTCGACATCGTGTTCGGTGATACCGACCGCGTTCAGTTCGGCATGGGCACCTATGGCTCGCGCTCCCTCGTGGTCGGCGGCGCCGCGCTGTCCAAGGCGACCGACAAGGTGATCGCCAAGGGCAAGAAGATCGCCTCGCATCTGCTCGAAGCGGCCGAGGTCGACATCCAGTTCGAGAGTGGCAAGTTCTCCGTTGCCGGCACGGACCGCATGAAGACGTTCGAGGAGATCGCAGGCGCAGCCTACGTCCCACATAATTATCCGCTTGAGGTGCTGGAGCCCGGGCTGGAGGAACAGGCCTATTACGATCCCGTCAACTTCACCTATCCCGGCGGCTGCCACATTGCCGAGGTCGAGGTCGATCCGGAGACCGGCACGGTGACGCTGGTCAATTACACCGCGGTCGACGACGTTGGCACGGTCATCAACCCCATGATCGTCGAAGGCCAGTTGCACGGCGGCATCGTGCAGGGCGTCGGCCAGGCGCTGTTCGAGAACGCGGTCTATGACGAAGGCTCCGGCCAGCTCTTGTCGGGTTCGCTGATGGATTACTGCATGCCGCGTGCCGACCACATGCCCATGATGAAAGTCGCGACGCATTCGACGCTCTGCACGCACACCCCGATGGGCGTGAAGGGTTGCGGCGAGGTTGGTACCATCGGCTCGCCGGCCGCCGTCATCAACGCCGTGGTCGACGCGCTGTCGCATCTCGGCGTAACCCATGTCGACATGCCGGCGACGCCGAACCGGATCTGGCGTCTGCTGCAAAATGCGTCGCTGCCGGTTGCCGCGGAATAGGGAGGACACCAATGAAACCATTTGCCTACCACCAGCCCGACGAGATTCCCGATGCGGCCAAGCTGTTGACCTCGATCGAGGACAGCAAGCTCGTCGCCGGCGGCATGACGCTGATCCCCACGCTGAAGCAGCGGCTGGCCAATCCGCCTGCGCTGGTCGATCTGTCCAAGCTCGGAAATCTCAAGGGCATCACCGACGATGGCGCCACCATCACCATCGGTGCAATGACGCCACATGCGGTGGTCGCGGCCTCGAAGCTGGTGCAGACAAAAATCCCGGGGCTCGCAGCGCTGGCTTCGATGATCGGCGATCCCGCCGTGCGCAGCCGCGGCACCATCGGTGGCTCGGTCGCGAACAACGATCCCGCCGCTGATTATCCCGCTGGTGTGCTCGGCCTCGGTGCTACCATCGTCACCAGCACACGCGAGATCGCGGCGGACAAGTTCTTCCTGGGCCTGTTCGAGACCGCGCTTGAGCCGGGCGAGATCATCACCGCGATCCGCTTTCCGGTGCCGTTGAAAGCCGGCTACGCAAAGTTCAAGGCGCCGGCGTCGCGGTATGCGCTGGTCGGCGTGTTCGTCGCGGAATTCGCAGATGGTGTCCGCGTCTCCGTAACCGGTGCGGGTCCGGGCGTGTTCCGCGTGCCGCCGATGGAGGCGGCGCTGTCGGAGAATTTCGATCCATCCGCGATTGCGGCGATCAAGATCGACACCGACGGTCTCACCTCCGACATCCACGCAGAAGCCGATTACCGGGCGCATCTCGTCACGGTGATGGCCAAGCGCGCCGTCGACGCGGCGCTCAGCTAACTTCTTAGGGTTAATGATGACTGATGGTTCCGGCCGAGCGGCGTTCCCGCCGGCGCCGACTGGCCTTGGCGCGCTTTCTGCAACCGAGATCTTGGCCGGCTACCGGCGCAAGGCGTTCACGCCGCGCGATGTCGTCGACGACACCATCGCAGCGCTGGAGGCGACGAGCGAGACCTGCAATGCGGTGGTGACGCCGATGTACGAGCAGGCGAGGGCGGAAGCCGATCGGCTCACGAAGGAGATGCGCGCGGGCGAAGCCAAGGGACCGCTCGCCGGCGTGCCCGTGACGATCAAGGACCTCGTCTTCGTCGCGGGCGTACCTGCCTATGCCGGCTCGCCCATGAACACGAGCTTTGTGCCCGAGGCCGATGCTGCCGTGGTGTCGGCGCTCAAAGCGGCTGGCGCGATCATCACCTGCAAGACCACGACGTGCGAGTCCGGTTACAAGCTGACGGCAGACAGCCCTGTCACCGGCATTACGCGCAATCCCTGGAATCCCGGCCGCACCAGCGGCGGATCGAGCGGCGGCGCGGCAGCCGGCGTGGCTGCGGGGTGCGGTCCGATTGCGATCGGCACCGACGGTGTCGGCTCGATCCGTGTGCCATCCTCCTTCTGCGGTGTGTTCGGCCTGAAGCCGACCTTCGGCCTCGTGCCGCGCTCACCCGGCTTCTCGCCGCCGTCCTGGGCCTCGCTCGCCCATACCGGGCCGATCACGCGCACAGTCGCAGATGCCGCGCTGACATTGGAGATTATCGCTGCTTACGATCTGCGCGATGCCGCAAGTCTTCCCGTGTCCGCGCGTCGTTTCGATGCGACTGCCGGCCGCCTCGATGGCATTCGCATCGGCGCCAGTGCCGATCTCGGTTATGCCGCCGTTAGCCCCGACGTGTGCGCCGCCTTCGGCAAGGCGCTCGCCATTCTCGATTCCTGCGGCGCGCAGGTCACCATGGATGGGCCAGGCCTCGATCCCGGCATTCTGGAACATACGCTGAAGCCGATCGCCTTCACCGAACAGGCAGCCGCGGTCGCGACGAAGTCGTCGGCCGATCTCGCCGGCTCCGAAGCGGATTATCGCGATGTCGTCAGCGCCGGCCGCCGCTACACCGGCACGGATTACATCGAGGCGAGCTATCGCCGCGGCCAGGCACGCAGCGCCTTCGTCAAGCTGTTCGAGCGCGTCGATGTGCTGGTGACGCCAACCGTCGCCGTGACTGCGTTCGAGGCCGGCAAGATCGGCATCGACACCATCGACGGCAAGAAGGTCGATCCGCATCTCGGCTGGTCGCCGTTCACCTGGCCCATCAATCTCGCCGGCCTTCCCGCCGCGACGCTGCCCTGCGGCTTCGATCGCGATGGCATGCCGATCGGGCTTCAGATCATCGCACCTTGGCTCGACGAGCCCACGATCTTCCGCATCGCTGCCGCGTTCGAGCAGGCCCAGCCCTGGGCAAAATTCTGGCCGCAGGTGGCATTACGCTAGGTGGGGTGAGGCCCCCGAAAACTCCTTTGCGATCAAGGGCCGCTCTACTGTGCATGGGGTTGTTTTCGAATTTGCGTGGGCCTAGCCCAGTTCGATCGGTGTCCCGCGGCCGCTGAACTCGTCGTCGAGCCGTAGATAGTGCGCGAGATAATCATGCAGCGCGGTCGCCGCCTTCGAGGTCGCACCGCTCGACTTGTAGAGCAATAGCTCGATCTTCGGCAGCGGCGGCAAGCCTTCGTTCGGCCCGATCTCGCGCATCGCCGGCACCAGCGCACTGCGGCCGAGCACGGTCACGGCCATGCCGGCGAAGGCCGCAGCTTGCAGTCCGCCGACGCTTTCGCTGACGCAGGCGACGCGCCAGCGCAAGTTCGCGCGCTCGAGCGTATCGATGGCGTAGTCGCGATAGATGTTGCCCGGCGGCAGCAGTGCGAGCGGGATCGGTCGCTCCTGATGCGCCGTGGATTGCTCGCCGGTCATCCACACCAGCTGTTCGCGCCGCACCACCTGGCCGCCGGTGAAATCGTTCATGCGGGTGACCAGCGCGATGTCGACATCGCCACGTTTGACCAGGCCGACCAGCGGCGTCGACAGCGCGCAGTTGAGCTCGACCTGCACGCGCGGAAACGATTTCCGGAATACGCTGAGGATCTGCGGCAGCATGAACGCCGCATAGAGGTCAGGCGTGCCGAGCACGACCTGGCCCTCGATCTCCTGCGACGCCAGTTGCGAGATCAGCTCGTCGTGCAACCTGAGGATGGATTTGGCGTAGGTGAGGACGGTGGTGCCGTCATCGGTCAGCGTCAGCCTGCGGCCGCCATGCTCGAACAGCTGCTTGCCGGTGAGCTCCTCCAGCCGCTGCAGTTGCAGCGTGATCGCCGGCTGGGTGCGGCCCAACCGTCGCGCTGTCTCGGTGATGCTGCCGGTCTCGACCACCGAGATCAGCGACCGGAGCATGCGGATGTCGAGACTGATGAGGTTCATACGGCGTCCATGTCGCCCAGAATTTATGCAAGTTCCATGCTAGGGCCGGGAGCGCGCCGGACGTTGCTGGCATACTGAATATCGGTTATCAGCCAAATCGGCGCGCATGTCGCCGCCCAACAATACCAAGGATGCCAAGGGGAGCACGAGCCATGACAAAGACAACTCGACGCAGCGTGCTGACTGCCGCAGCCGCGATGACGGCCGCAGGCCTCGCCGATAGCACGCCGGCTGCAGCGCAGGTCGCTCCCAAGCCGATCTTTCCAGTGCCGATGGTGACGATCCCCATCGTCGGCGAAACCAGCGTGTTCCAGGTTCGCCGTATCTACTGCATCGGCCGCAACTATGCCGCGCACGCGATCGAGCGCGGCTCGGATCCGAACCGCGAGCCGCCGTTCTTCTTTCAGAAGCCGACCGACGCAATCCAGAACGTCGGGATCGGCGAGGTCGCCGATCATCCCTATCCGTCGCTGACCAAGAACTATCATCATGAGGTCGAGCTGGTGGCGGCGCTGAAATCCGGCGGTACCAACATTCCAGCGGAGAAGGCGTTGGACCACGTCTATGGCTACGCGCTCGGCCTCGACATGACCCGCCGCGATCTCCAGAACGGCATGGCCGCGGAGAAGAAGCCGTGGGAGATCGGCAAGAGCTTTGACCACGCCGCCGTACTTGGCCCCATCCATCCCGCCAGCAAGACCGGGCATTTCGACAAGGGCGCGATTTCGCTCGCGATCAACGGCACGGTGAAGCAGAGCTCGGACCTTAGCAAGATGATCTGGAGCGTCGCCGAGCAGATCGCGAAGCTTTCGGAAGCCTTCGAGCTCAAGGCCGGCGACATCATCTATTCCGGCACGCCGGAGAATGTCGGCCCGGTCGTGAAGGGCGATGTGCTGCTGTGCAAGCTCGAGGGCTTGCCTGATATGTCGATCAAGATCGTCTGAAGATCCGAGAGAAACTCAGTGCTGGAGGGGCGCGAGATGTTGCGGCTTGGCTTGATTGCCGCGTTGGCTTTGGTCGTCCTTGCGACCGTTGCCCCTGATGTGAGAGCGGAAGGCGCGGTCGATGTCGCACCGACCGGGACGTTGCGCGTGGCGGTGGCCGTTGGTCCTGCCGCGTCTGCGTTCTGGTCGACGCGCGATCCCGCTACGGGGAAGCCGCGCGGCGTTACGGTTGAACTGGCCAAGGCTGCCGCCGACAGACTGCATCTGCCGCTGCAGCTCGTCGAGTATCAGAGCTCGGACGAGATTGCGGCGGCCAGCGGCAAGGACGTCTGGGATCTCTCGTTCATGCCGGCCGATGTCAAGCGCGCGCCGTTCGTCGAGCAGGGGCCTGCCTACGTCGCCTATATGAGCGGCTATCTCATTCGCGCCGGTTCCGACATCCGCACCGTTGCCGATGTCGATCGCGCGGGAATACGCGTCGGCTGCATCGAGGGTACCTCGACATCGCGGACGGTCGAGAAGTCGATCAAGCAGGCGAAGCTGACCAAATTCGTGAAGCCCGAGCAGGCTGCCGAGTTGATCGGCAAGGGCGAGCTCGACGCACTGGCGATGGGCATGGGTGCGCTGGAGGATTTGTCGCGAAAATTGCCGGGAACTAAGGTGCTGGATGAGGTGATCCAGTCGACCGGCGTCGTCGTGGTGGTGCCCAAGGGCAAGGTCGCAGCGAAGGTCTGGGCCGCGCGTTTCCTGGATGAAGCGAAGGCTGACGGCACGGTCCGCCGTGCGCTCGATAGCAACGGCTTCACCGCCGATAAAGTCGCGCCTTAGTTCTTAACCTCTCCCCGCCCGCGGGGAGAGGTCGGATCGCGCTTGCGATCCGGGTGAGGGGGTACAGATCTCTCGATAAATCTCATGCGGGGAGAGAGGCCCCTCACCCCAACCCTCTCCCCGTAAGAACGGGGCGAGGGAGCGCACCGCAGCTGCGGACGCGGTTCGCCTCAATTCGACAAACTAAGCAGCCGTCTTCGGCCGCAGCCGATCGACCGTCCGCGCGATCAGCGACGCAACGTCCGCCACCTTTGGCCCGATCCGAAACTCCGGCCCTGCGACGACCACCGAGAGTCTGCGATCGCCGATCGGCAGCGGGATCGCGGCGCCCGCGAGATCGCGGCTGTAATCGGCAAAGCTCTGGCAGTAACCGCGCTCGATCGAATTGCGCAGCTCGGCCTCGACCGCTTCGATGCTGATCGGCGTCGAGGGGCCGTATTGCTTGAACTCGATCTTGCGATAAACGGAGTCGCGCTCGTCCGGCGAATATTGCAGCAGCAGCGCACGGCCGCTTGCGGTGGCGTGGATCGGCACGCGGTGGCCGATGGTGGCGAAATAGCGGATGGCGGCCTTGGATTCGACGACGTCGATGAACACGGCCATCACGCCCGCCGGCGCCACGATCGACGCCGTCTCGCCGGTCTCGGCGGAGAGGTCGGCAATCAGCTGATGCGTCCATTGCGGCAGCGGCTCGACCTCGGAGATCATTCGCGCCATCGCCAGCCACCGCGGCGTCGGATAGAAGCCGGCGCGGGGACGTGGTTCGTAGAGATAGCCCTTTTCCGACAACGTCGCGAGCAGGTTGAAGGTCGACGAGCGCGGCCAGCCGAAATGATCGGCGATCTCGGCAAGCGTCGCCGGCTTCCTCGTTTGCGCGAAGAATTCCATGATCTCCAGGACGTTGGCGGCTTGGCGAACGATCATGGTTGGCTTTGCGTCCTAGCTTTGACCGAGAATCTTCTTCGCGGCGCGAAGATGCGGCTTGTCGATCATGTGGCCGTCGAGCCGCAGCGTGCCGGAGTTCGGATTGCTCGCGAACGCCGCGATCACCTTCTCCGCCCAGATTCGCTCAGCGTCGGTCGGATCGAACGCTGCGTTGACGACGTCCACATGCTTGGGATGAATCAGGGCCTTCGCCGAAAACCCGTCACGGCGCGCCGCGCGCGTTTCCTGCTCGAGGCCGGCGAGATTGTCGATATCGGTATAAACGGTGTCGATCGGTGCGACCTCGGCTCCGGCCGCCGCCATCAGGCAGAGATCGCGCGCCAGGCGATAGGGGCTATGGAACACGCCGCCTGACGCCTTTTCGGTGGCGCCGAGCGAGGCCGAAAGGTCCTCTGCGCCCCACATCAAGCCGGCGAGGCGAGGGGAGCAGCCCTTGTAGCTGCCGAGGCCGAAGATCGAGCTGGCAGTTTCAGTTGCGACGCAGACGATGCGGGTAGCGCCGACCGCAATGCCGGCCGCCGCTTCCAACGCTTCGAGCCATGTCGCGACCAGCCGCACATCGTCGCCACCTTGCGATTTCGGCAGCACGATGCCGTCGGGCTTGCCCGGCATGATCGCGGCGAGATCAGTCAGCGTCATGCCGGTGTCGAGTGCGTTGACGCGGACATAGAGTTGGTGCGGGCCAGGGCGGCTCTTCAGCATCGCCAGCGTCAGCCCGCGCGCCTCCGGCTTCTTGTCGGTGACGACGGAATCTTCGAGATCGATGATCAGCGCGTCGGCCTTGCCTTCGCTCGCCTTCTTGAATTTGCGCGGGGAATCCCCTGGTACGAACAGCATGGAACGCATCAGACCGGCCTCTTGTGCATCATCGCCATGCGGCGGCATTTGCCGACGATCTCGTCATTCTGGTTCAAGGCATGATGCTCGAACTCGACGATGCCCGCCTTCGGGCGCGATTTGGATTCCCTCAACGAAAGCACCTTCGTCGTCGCTCGCAAGGTGTCGCCATGGAAGACCGGCTTCGGGAAGGTCACGTCGGTCATGCCGAGATTGGCAACGGTTGTGCCCATGGTCGTATCATAGACCGTCATGCCGATCATGATGCCGAGGGTGTAAAGGCTGTTGAAAATGCGCTGGCCGAACTCGGTCTTTTCCGCGAAATGCGCGTCGATGTGCAGCGGCTGCGGATTGAGCGTCAGCAGGCTGAACATGGTGTTGTCCATTTCCGTGACGGTCCGGGTCAGCGGATGCCGGAACTCCTGGCCTACGGAAAAGTCCTCGAAATAAAGTCCGGCCATCGCGGTTTCCTCCCTGTTGTCTTGCGATCTGGCCAGCGCCTGCCGCTTAAGGCGGCGCCGCCAGGTGAACTGCCTTTTTCTCTGCGAGCTGCTTGATTTCGTCGGCCGAGAAACCGGCCTCGCGCAGAATGTCGTGGCCATGCTGGCCGAGTGTCGGCGCCGGGCCTGCCGGCTCCGGCTGAGTCACGCTCCAGGTCGAGGGCACGCGCATCTGGCGGATGCGGCCTTCGACGGGGTGATCCACGGTCTTGAAGAAGTCGATCGCCTGCAGATGCGGATCCTCGAGGATCGTCTCCAGCGTGTGCATCGGCATCACCGGAATGTCGGCGCGCTCGAGCAACTCGCGCCATTCCGCCGTGGTGCGCGTCGCGAAGATGTGGCCGATCTCCTCGTAGATCTCGTCGATATGTTTTGTGCGCGCGGCGTGGTTGGCAAAGCGCGGCTGCTCGAGGAAGTGCAGCTGCCCGATCGCCTCGAAGAAGCTGCGCCAGTGCTTGTCGTTGTAGATGAGCACGCAGAGATAGGCGTCGCTGGTCTTGTAGGGCCGGCGATAGCGCGAAAGCAGGCGGGCGTAGCCGCCATGGTCGAGCGGAGGATCGTAGGTGAGACCGCCGAGATGATCGACCAGCACGAACTCCGTCATGGATTCGAACATCGGCACGTCGATACGCTGGCCCTGGCCGGTGCGGCTCTGATGCATCAGCCCGCCCATGATGGCGTTGACCATCATCAGACCGACGATGCGGTCGGCGATGGTGACGGGCACATAGCGCGGCGTGCCGTCGCCGGCGGCAGCCAACAGCGTGGGGATCGTGGCGGCGCCCTGGATCAGATCGTCATAGGCGGGCTTGGCGGCGTAGGGGCCGGACTGGCCGTAGCCGAACGCGCCGACATAGACGAGAGAGGGATTGATTGCGGCCAGCGTCTCGTAGTCGAGGCCAAGCCGCGCCATCGCCTGCGGGCGCACATTGTAGACGAGCGCGTTGGCGCTCTTCGCCAGCCGTAGCAGCGTGTCGCGCGCCTCGGGCTTCTTGAGGTCGAGGACGATGCTGCGCTTGCCGCGATTGGCGTTGTGAAACATCCCGCCCATGCCCGGTGTACGGCCGGGTCCGATCTGGCGAACGATGTCGCCCTCGGGGCTTTCGACCTTGATGACGTCAGCGCCCATGTCCGCCAGCACTTGCGTGCCGTAGGGGCCCATCAGCACCGAGGTCAGATCGAGAATGGTGAAGCCGGCGAGCGGTCCCATGGGGCCTCGTGGGATAAATTCATATAGGTGGAATTAGAATTCAGAGATTGTCGGTGTCAATTCGTCCCGTCCGGCTCGAAGTGCATGGCGCTATGCATAGTTCATATACTTGACAGATAAATTCACATATATGTACATTTTCCTCAAGTAAGAAATGGAGCGAGCGCCGAATGGCTTGGCAGCGAGCGGCTGTCGCCTTCGGCGTGGGACGCGTAAGGGAGAACGAAATGAAGAAGAACTTCGTGCGGGCTGCAGCCGCGCTCGCGCTGTCATTGCCGGTGTCGACAATGTCGGCGCAGGCGCTCGAGCTGAAGGTCGCTGATAGCTTTCCCGCCGGACATTATCTCGTCCGCCTGATGCTCAAACCGTGGATGGACGATGTCACCAAGCGCACCAACGGCGCAGTGACCTTCACCTATTATCCGAACCAGCAGATCGGCAAGGCGGCCGACATGCTGCGCCTGACACAGTCGGGCGTCGTCGACATCGGCTACATCGGACCGTCCTATGTGTCCGACAAGATGCCGCTGTCGGAAGTGGCGCAATTGCCGGGTGCGTTCGCGACCAGCTGCCAGGGCACGCTCGCCTACTGGAAGACGGCGCGCGAAGGCGTGCTGGCCAAGCAGGAATACGCACCGAACAAGATCAAGCTGCTGCTGGCCGTGGTGCTGCCGCCCTACCAGGTGTGGACCGTCAAGTCGAAGGTCGAGACCACAAAGGATATGCAGGGTCTGAAGCTGCGCACCACTGGCGGCGCGCAGGATCTCACGCTGCGCGCGCTCAATGCCGTGCCGGTGCGCATGGCCGCGCCCGATGCCTATGAGTCGCTCTCGCGCGGCACGATGGATGGCCTGCTGTTTCCGCTGGACAGCGTCGTCGCCTATGGCCTCGACAAGCTGGTCAAGCACGCGACCGAAGGCGTCAGCTTCGGCAGCTTCATCGTTGCCTATTCCATCAACCAATCGGTCTGGGACAAGTTGCCCGACGACGTGAAGACCGCAATGAACGAGGCCTCCGAGGCGATCACGCCCAAGGCTTGCGCCGACGTCGACAAGGAAGGCGCGATCACCAAGAAGCAGATGCAGGACGAGGGCGTCACCTTCGATCCGCTGCCGGAAGCCACGCGCGCCGAGATGAAGGACAAGCTCAAGGGCGTCGGCCATGAATGGGCGGCCGGACTCGACAGTCGCGGCAAGCAGGCCTCCGCCGCGCTGAAGGAGTTCGAGGACTTGCTCGCCGGCGGCAGCAAGTAGTCTGCGAGACGAAGAGGGAGACGCGACGTGATCGAACGGGCAGGGCAAGTGCTCGGTGCGCTGGAGCGCGCGCTGACAGTGATCGCAGTGCTGTTCATGTTCGTGATCATGCTGCTGGTCGTGACAGACGTGTTCATGCGTTATGTGCTGAACAGCCCGTTCTCTTTCACCTATGATCTGATCGGGCTCTATCTGCTCGCGGGCGTGTTCTTCTTCACGCTGTCGGATGCCTTGCGCGAACATGTCCATGTCGGCGTCGACATTCTCTTGTCGCGTTTCTCGCCGACGGGGCGGCGGTTGTCCGAGATCGTCACCGCGCTCGCCGGCCTGTTCGTCTTCGTCCTGATCTGCAAGGTCGGCTTCGCGCGTGCGTTGGAGAATTACGAGCAGCATGACGTGCTCTCCGGTGCCATCCCCTGGCCGACCTGGATCTCGGCGGCGCTGGTGCCGTTCGGTTGCGGCGTGCTGGTGCTGCGGCTGGCGCTCCAACTGGTCGGCAATGTGCTGAGCCTCGTCAGCGGACGTGATCTCTATCCGCTGCCGCCGGTCACCGGCGTCGGCGAAGCGCGCGGCTTCGAGTAACGGCTGGCATCCATGACACCCCTCATCGTTCTCGCTCTGCTGTTCGGCCTGCTCGCGCTCGGCACGCCCGTCGGTTTCGCCATGGCTTTTTCCGGCTCGGTCGGCCTCGTGATGGTCGGCGGCTTCCCAACGCTCTCAGGCATCCTGGAGACCGCGCCGCTCTCGACCGTCTCGTCCTACGAGCTGATTACCATCCCGATGTTCCTGCTGATGGCGGATCTCGTGCTGCTGTCGGGCGTGGCGGATGATCTGTTCAAGACGGCCTCGGCCTGGGTCGGCCGCGTTCCCGGCGGGCTCGGCATGGCGACCGCGCTCGCCGGCGCCGGCTTCGGCGCGATCTGCGGCACCTCGACCGCGTCGGCTGCGACGCTGTCCTCGACCAGCCTGCCGGCGATGATCCGCCAGGGCTACGAACCGAAGATGGCCGCCGGTGTGGTTGCGATCTCAGGCACACTGTCGATGCTGCTGCCGACCAGCGTTGCGCTGGTTATCTTCGGGCTGCTAGCTGAGGTGAACATCGGCAAGCTGCTGATCAGCGGCATCATCCCCGCCATCCTCGTCACCATCACCATCATGGCCACGATCTATTTCCTGGTCTGGCAGGATCCGTCGCGCGCACCTGCGGCGAAGTCAGTGTCGTGGCGCGAGAAGTTCGCGCTGCTGTGGCAGGTCTCGCCGATGGTCGTGCTGTTCTCGATCGTCACAGGGACGATCTATCTCGGCGTCGCGACACCGACCGAGGCCTCCGCCTTCGGTGCGTTCGGTGCCTTCCTGCTCGCGATCGTCAAGGGCAAGATCACGCCGACCTCGCTCTACAAGACGCTGCTGCGCGCCTGCCACGGCACCTGCATGATCATCATGATCCTCGTCGGTGCCTCGATCTTCGGCTATTTCTTCACGCTCACCCATGTGACGCAAGATCTCGTCGCCTGGATCGGTAGCTTGCCGACCTCGCGCTGGGTGATCATTACATTGATCTTGTGCGGCTATATCGTGCTCGGCTCGTTCATGGACCAGATCGCGATCCTGGTGCTGACCGTGCCGATCGTGCTGCCGCTGATCAAGACGCTCGGCTTCGATCCGATCTGGTTCGGCGTCATCAAGATCGTCACCGCCGAGGTCGGCATGATCACGCCGCCGGTCGGGCTAAACTGCTTCATCGTCGCCCGCTACGCCAAGCGGCCAGTGGCGGAGGTGTTCCACGGTACCTTCCCGCACTTCATTGCGCACCTGATTGCGATTGCGATTCTGGTGGCGTTTCCGTCTATCATCCTCTGGCTGCCCTCGCAGATGGGGCGCTAGAACTAACGAGCCTCCACAAGGAGACCATTATGGATTTCGCGCTCACCGATCGGCAGGAAGCCATTCGCGACGCCATCGCAAAGATCTGCGAAGGCTTCCCTGATGCCTATTGGCTGAAGAAGGACCACGACGGCGGCTTCCCGCACGATTTTCACAAGGCGCTGGCCGATGCCGGCTGGCTCGGCATCTGCGTGCCGGAAGAGTATGGCGGCTCCGGGCTCGGCATTACCGAGGCGGCCATCATGATGCGCGCGATCGCGGAATCCGGTGCCGGCATGTCCGGCGCGTCCGCGGTGCACATCAACGTGTTTGGCCTCAACCCCGTCGTGGTGTTCGGCACCGAGGAGCAGCGCAAGCGCATGTTGCCGCCGATGGTCGAGGGACGCGAGAAGGCCTGCTTCGCCGTCACCGAGCCCAACACCGGCCTCAACACCACTCAGCTCAAGACCCGCGCGGTCGCCAAGAACGACCGTTACATCGTCAACGGCCAGAAGGTCTGGATCTCGACCGCGCAGGTCGCGCACAAAATTTTGCTGCTGGCACGCACCACGCCGCTAGAAGAGGTGCGCTCGCCGACCCACGGCCTCAGCCTGTTCTACACGGACTTCGACCGTAAGAAGATCAAGGTCCACGAGATCGAGAAGATGGGCCGCAAGATCGTCGATTCCAACGAGCTGTTCTTCGAGGATTTCGAGATCCCGATGGAGGATCGGATCGGCGAGGAAGGCAAGGGCTTCCAGTATATCCTCGAAGGCATGAATCCCGAGCGCATCCTGATCGCGGCAGAAGCTGTCGGCCTCGGCAAGGTCGCATTGTCGCGCGCGAGCGAATACGCCAAGACGCGCGTCGTGTTCAACCGTCCCATCGGCAAGAACCAGGGTATCCAGCATCCCCTCGCGGTGAACTGGGTCGAGCTGGAGGCTGCCTGGCTTATGGTGATGTCGGCGGCCTGGCAGTATGACAAGGGCATGCCGTGTGGCTCTGCCGCCAATGCCGCAAAATATCTCGCCGGTGAAGCCGGCTACCACGCGTGCGAGCAATCCGTAATGACCCATGGCGGTTTCGGCTATGCCAAGGAATTTCACGTCGAACGCTATTTGCGCGAAAGCCTGATCCCGCGTATCGCGCCGGTCAGCCCGCAACTCGCTCTCAGCTTCATTGCGGAAAAAGTGTTGGGGCTGGCGAAGTCGTACTAGAGGTGTGGACTCGCTGGCAGGACCCCGATGACGCCTGACTTTTCCGGCCTGATCCGTGAAGACGATCTCGTGGTATGCGGGCAGGCGACGGCCGAGCCTATCACGCTGACCGAAGCGCTGATGGCGCAGGCCGGAGATCTTCCGGCGTTCCGGATGATGGTCGGGCCGATCTTTTCGGAGACGTTTTCGACAGCCTGCGCACCTAATGTCTCGTTCCAGAGCTATGGCGTGATCGGCAACGCGCGCCGGCTGGCCAGGGCCGGGCGACTCGACGTGATCCCGAGCAATTACAGCGCCTTCTGCGCGGACTTTGCCTCGCGCCGGCACAAGGCCGATGTCGTGCTGGTGCAGCTTGCAGAATCGGCCGGACGTTTCAGCGCCAGCCTCTCCAACGACTATGTCATTGATGCCGCACGTAGCGCGCGCCTCGTCATCGCCGAGATCAATCCAGATGCGCCTTTCACATTCGGGGCGGAGTGGCCGGAAGACGTGCCGATCCACATGCGCGTGGCGGCCGGCCGTTCTCCCGTTGAGTTGGCGTCACCGCCTTTAGATGATGTGTCGCGGCAGATCGCCACCTACGCGGCGAGCCTGATCGCAGACGGCAGCACCCTCCAGTTCGGCGTGGGCCGCATTCCGGACGCGATCCTGTCTTCGCTCTCCCACGCGCGCAATCTCGGCATTCATTCCGGCCTGATCAACGATGCCGTTGTCGATCTGATCGAACGCGGCGTGGTCACGAATGCGGAGAAGGGGATTGATCTGGGGCTCACTGTTACCAACCAGGTGATCGGCACCAGGCGCCTCTATCGGTTCGTTCACGAGAACAAGACGGTCTCGGTGCGGCCGACGTCCTATACGCACGGACAGGGTACGCTGGCGCAGATCAACCGTCTGGTCGCGATCAACTCGGCGCTTCAGGTTGGGTTGGACGGCAGCGTGAATTCCGAGACGCTGAACGGCGTTGCGATCGGGGCCATCGGCGGGCAACTCGACTTCGTGCGGGGCGCCAATG
>JAEWHT010000142.1 GCA_023387695.1 Pseudomonadota bacterium
TCATCGCATTGACGAGATGCAGCACGATGCGGTTGCCGGAGGTGCCGACGGGATGGCCGAGCGAGATCGCGCCGCCATCGACGTTGAGCCTTTCGCGGTCGATCCCGCCGGCTGCACCGTCGAGCCCAAGGATCTCGCGGCAGAACTTTTCGTCCTTCCAGGCAGCGAGACAGCCGAGCACCTGCGTCGCGAAGGCCTCGTTCAGCTCCCAGGTGTCGACGTCCTGGAGGGTGAGGCTGTTGCGAGTCAAAAGCGGCGTCGCCGACATCACAGGGCCGAGCCCCATGATGCTGGGATCGAGCGCGGCCCAATTGCTGTCGACGATCGCGGCATTCGGCGTCAACTTGTGTTTTGCCACCGCTGCATCGGAAGCGAGGATTACCCAGGAGGCGCCGTCGGTGATCTGCGAGGAGTTGCCGGCGGTGACCTGTCCCCACGGACGCTCGAACACCGGCCGGAGTTTTGCCAGCGTCTCGGCCGTGGAGTCCGGACGCACGCCGTCGTCATGGTCGAAGAATTTGCCGTCGCGGGAGAATGCGGTCTCGACCTCGCCTTTCAAATAACCTTCGGTCTGCGCACGAGCGAGCCTGCGATGGCTCTCGGCAGCATAGGCATCAGACTGCGCGCGCGTGATGCCGAAGAGATGGCCGACGACCTCGGCGGTCTGGCCCATGTTCAATTCGGTGATGGGATCGGTGAGCCCGCGCTCGAGCCCGATGATCGGCTTGAGATAGCGCGGGCGCAGCTTGAACGCGGCGGCGAGCTTCGCGGCCACGCCCTTGGCCGTGGCAAGGCCGGCAAACCAGCGCACGCCGGAATTCGGCCAGACCAGCGGTGCGTGGCTCAGCGCCTCGGTGCCACCGGCCAGAATCATATCGGCATGACCTTCGCGAATGTAGCGATACGCCGTGTCGATCGACTGCATGCCGGAGCCGCAGTTGATCTGCACCGTGAAGGCGACCATGTCCTCGCCCATGCCGAGCCGGAGCGCGGCAACGCGCGCCGGGTTCATCTCGTCGGCAATGACGTTGACGCAGCCAAGGATGACCTGGTCGAATTCTGACGGAGAAAACGGCTGGCGCGCCAACAGTGGCCGGCCGCATTGGACGGCGAGATCGACCGGCGTGAAAGGTCCGGGCCCGGAGCGCGCCTTGAGAAACGGCGTCCGGCTGCCGTCGACGATGAATACCGGTCGTGCCATCAGCTCGCCGCCCTCTGTTCGCCGAGTTCCTGGAAGAACTGATGCACGTCGCCGGATTTCTTGTAAATCGGCGACAGCGCTTCCGGTGCAAAATCGTCGACCTCGATGACCTTTGTGACGGCTTCATGAGCGGCCGCGAGTTGCTCGCCCTCGGCTTGCGTGATCACGCCCTTGGTCACGGCCTCCTTCCAGTCGCGGATGTGCGCCGCGCGCATGCGCTTGGCGATCGCATCCGCAGCCGCGACCTGCTTAAACGCACGCTCCAGCCGGGCGACGCCACTGTCGTCGTCGACATGGGCGAGATCCGGCGTGAGACGCTCGCGCGCGGCCGAGGGCTCGAGCACGAGGCTCGCGCATTGATGCACGACACGATCGGACGGGCCGAGCACCCGCGCGCCGAACGGCTGGACCACGAATTTGAGGATCAGCGCGACAAAACGATTCGGCAGATTGGCGAGGATTTCGGCAAGCCGGTTCTCGATCGTCTTGAAGCCGGTCGCCATGCACCATTCCAATGCGGCAAAATCGTCCTTCTGGCGGCCCTCATCCTCCCAGCGCTTCAGCGCAGCCGAGAGGAGATACAGCTCGGAGAGGATGTCGCCGTAGCGCGCCGACAGCATCTCCTTGCGCTTGAGCGTACCGCCGAGCGTGAGCAGCGCCATATCGGCGCAGAGCGCGAACGCGGCCGAATAGCGCGAGAGTTGCCGATAGAACGGCGTGGCATCGCCCGCATCAGGCGCAAGCGCGAAGGCGCCAAACGTCCAGCTCCGGCCAAAGGCTCGGACCAGCGTCTGGAGGCTGTGGCCGACATGCTTCCAGAACACCTTGTCGAAGGCGGTGAGGCCGCGCTCGCGGTCGGTGTCCGAAAGGGCCGTCATCTCGTCGAGCAGATAGGGATGCGCGCGGATCGCGCCCTGCCCGAAAACGATGAAGCTGCGGGTGAGGATGTTCGCGCCCTCGACGGTGATACCCACGGGCACAGCGCGGTGGAGATTGCCGAGATAGTTTTGCGGTCCGTCGATCACGGCCTTGCCGCCATGGATGTCCATGGCGTCGTCAACCGCGATCCGCATCCGCTCGGTCGCATGCAGCTTCATGATGCCGGAGATGACGGCGGGATGAACGCCAGCGTTCAGCGCCGCGCAAGTGAGCCGCCGTGCGGCGTCGAGCTGATACGCGGTCGCGACGATGCGCGCGAGCGGCTCCTCGACGCCTTCGAATTTGGAGATGGAGATGCCGAACTGCTCGCGGATCCGGGCATAAGCGCCGGTAGTACGCGCCGCGTAGGCAGCGCCTGCAGCCGAGAGCGACGGCAGCGAGATGCCACGGCCGGCAGCCAGCGCCGTCACCAGCATCTTCCAGCCCTGCCCAAGCCCTTCCTGGCCGCCGATGACATGATCGAGCGGCACGAAGACGTCGCGGCCCCAGTTCGGACCGTTCTGGAAGACCTGCATCGACGGCAGATGGCGGCGGCCGATCTCGACGCCAGGCAAATTAGTCGGGATCAGTGCCGCGGTGATTCCCAGCTCTTCCCGATCGCCAACCAGATGATCGGGGTCGTAGGCCTTGAAGGCGACGCCCAGCAGCGTCGCGACCGGACCGAGCGTGATGTAGCGCTTGTGCCAGTTGAGCTTGAGGCCGATCACCTCGCGGCCTTCGAACACGCCCTTGCAGATGATGCCGGTGTCGACCATCGAGGCAGCATCGGAGCCGGCCTCCGGGCTGGTCAGGCCAAAGCAGGGAATGTCACGACCGTCGGCAAGCCGCGGCAACCAGCGCTCCTGCTGCTCCCTGGTGCCGAAGCGCATCAGCAGTTCGCCAGGGCCGAGCGAGTTCGGCACCATCACGGTGACTGCGGCCGCGATCGAGCGGGTCGAGATTTTTCGAACCACTTCCGAATGCGCATAGGGCGAGAAGCCGAGACCGCCAAATTCCTTCGGGATGATCATGCCGAAGAATTTCTCGCGCTTGATGAAGGCCCAGACCTCCGGCGGCAGGTCGCGCCATTCCCAAAGGATCTTCCACTCGTCGAGCATGGCGCAGAGCTCGTCGACGGGACCGTTGAGGAAAGCCCGCTCCTCGTCCATCAGCGTTGCCTGCGGGGTCTTCAGCAGCTTCGACCAGTCGGGATTGCCGGTGAAGAGATCGGCATCCCACCAGACGTCACCGGCCTCGATCGCCTCGCGCTCGGTGTCGGACATCGACGGCAGCACGCCGTGCGCCCAGGAGAAGATCGGCTTTGTCAGGGTGTCGCGGCGGAAGCTCATGGCGGACCTCATGCAACGGCGCTGATATCGGGCATTTTAGCGGAAACTGGCCGGGGTGAGTGAACACTTCGCCCGCAAAATCGTGCGAATTGACGCGGCCGGGCGGCCGCCCCCAGGGACCATAACGGCCGGGGCGTGCGGGCAGTTCCGGGAGGCGGATCGCGGGAAGGAGCCGTAGCCCGGATGGAGCGAAGCGCAATCCGGGGCCGGTGCTATTGGCAAGAAAGACCCGGATTTCGCTTCGCTCCATCCGGGCTACGAGGCCGATCGGTTCAGTCCGGCCGGACCATCTCGAACATGTTTTCCGGCTTGATCTCGAAAT
>JAEWHT010000231.1 GCA_023387695.1 Pseudomonadota bacterium
CCCCACAAGGCATCGCTGAAGCCGCCCGGCGGGCGATCGCCCGCGCGCGCAAGCAATAAGGAGGACCCGTCGTGGCCCGTATCACCCTTCGCCAATTGCTCGATCACGCCGCCAATCACGGCTACGCGGTGCCGGCGTTCAACATCAACAACATGGAACAGGGCATCGCGATCATGCAGGCGGCGGCCGAGGTCGATGCGCCCGTCATCATCCAGGCCTCGCGAGGTGCACGCAGCTATGCCGGCGATCTCATGCTCTCGCATATGATTGAAGCGCTGGAGCGGACCTATCCGGACATTCCGCTGTGCATGCACCAGGACCATGGCAATGACGAAGCGACCTGCGCCTCCGCTGTCGCCCACGGATTCACCTCGGTGATGATGGATGGTTCGCTCAAGGCCGACGCCAAGACCGCGGCCGACTACGACTACAACGTCGCGATCACCCGCCGCGTCGTCGATCTCGCCCACTGGACCGGCGCCTCCGTCGAGGGCGAGCTCGGCGTGCTCGGCTCGCTCGAGCACGGCGGTGGCGAGCAGGAGGACGGGCATGGCGTCGAAGGCAAGGTCAGCCACGACCAGCTGCTGACTGATCCCGACCAGGCCGTCGACTTCGTTCGCGCGACCAAGGTCGATGCGCTCGCGATTGCGATGGGCACCTCGCATGGCGCCTACAAGTTCAGCCGCAAACCGGATGGCGACATCCTGGCGATGCGGGTGGTCGAGGAGATCCATCGCCGGCTGCCGAACACACATCTCGTCATGCACGGCTCCTCGTCAGTGCCGCAGCCCCTGCAGGACATGTTCAATCAGTTCGGTGGCGAGATGCCGCAGACCTGGGGCGTGCCGGTGGAGGAGATCGTCCGCGGCATCAAGAGCGGTGTGCGCAAGGTCAATATCGACACCGATTGCCGTCTCGCGATGACCGCGGTGTTCCGCAAGGTCGCCGCGCAAAGCCGCAACGAGTTCGATCCGCGCAAATTCCTCAAGCCCGCGATGGATGCAATGCGCGAGCTCTGTCGCGACCGCTTCCAGCAGTTCGGGGCTGCCGGCCACGCCAGCAAGATCAAGGTCATTCCCTTGAGCGAAATGGCGCGGCGTTACCGCGCCGGCGAGCTCGACCCGCGCATCGGCACCCGCGAGCCGGTTGCCGCCTAATCGTTCAGAGAGAGAAGAGCAGGAGAGAGCCATGAATGCACATGCAGGAACGGTCCGCGGCAAAGAGCGCTATCGATCGGGCACGATGGAATATGCGCGCATGGGCTATTGGGAGCCCGAATACACGCCGAAGGACACCGACGTGATCGCGCTGTTCCGCGTCACGCCGCAGGAGGGTGTCGACCCGATCGAGGCATCGGCGGCCGTTGCTGGCGAATCCTCCACCGCTACCTGGACGGTGGTGTGGACCGACCGCTTGACCGCTGCGGAGAAGTATCGCGCAAAATGTTATCGCGTCGATCCGGTCCCGGGCACCCCGGGCTCGTACTTCGCCTACATTGCCTACGACCTTGACCTGTTCGAGCCCGGTTCGATCGCGAACCTCTCGGCGTCGATCATTGGCAACGTGTTCGGCTTCAAGCCGCTGAAGGCGCTGCGCCTGGAAGACATGCGTTTCCCCGTTGCCTATGTGAAGACATTCCAGGGGCCGGCGACCGGCATCGTGGTCGAGCGCGAGCGGCTCGACAAGTTCGGCCGGCCGTTGCTGGGCGCAACCGTAAAGCCGAAGCTCGGCCTCTCTGGCCGCAACTATGGCCGCGTCGTTTACGAAGCGCTGAAGGGTGGGCTCGACTTCACCAAGGATGACGAGAACATCAACTCGCAACCCTTCATGCACTGGCGTGATCGCTTCCTCTATTGCATGGAAGCGGTCAACCGCGCGCAGGCAGCCTCGGGCGAGGTGAAGGGCACGTACCTGAACGTCACCGCCGGGACGATGGAGGACATGTACGAGCGCGCGGAGTTCGCTAAGGAACTCGGCTCGGTCATCGTCATGATCGACCTCGTGATCGGCTACACCGCGATCCAGTCCATGGCGAAATGGGCGCGCCGCAACGACATGATCCTGCATCTGCACCGCGCCGGTCACTCGACCTATACGCGGCAGAAGAGCCACGGCGTGTCGTTCCGCGTCATAGCCAAATGGATGCGGCTGGCGGGCGTGGACCACATCCATGCCGGCACGGTGGTCGGGAAGCTCGAAGGCGATCCCAACACCACGCGCGGCTACTACGACATCTGTCGCGAGGAATTCAATCCGACCGCGCTCGAGCACGGCATTTTCTTCGACCAGTCCTGGGCGAGCTTGAACAAGATGATGCCGGTCGCTTCGGGGGGCATCCATGCCGGCCAGATGCACCAGCTGCTCAATCTGCTCGGCGAGGACGTCGTGCTGCAATTCGGTGGCGGCACCATCGGCCATCCCATGGGCATCGCGGCCGGTGCGATCGCCAACCGCGTGGCGCTGGAAGCGATGATCCTCGCCCGCAACGAGGGACGCGACTACGTTCACGAGGGGCCGGAGATCCTGGCCAAGGCCGCGCAGACCTGCACGCCGCTTAAATCGGCGCTCGAGGTCTGGAAGGACGTCACCTTCAACTATCAATCCACCGACACGCCGGACTTTGTGCCGACGGCGCTCGAGACCGTGTGAGGAGACCGAACATGAAAGTGACCCAAGGCTGCTTCTCGTTCCTGCCTGATCTCACCGACGACCAGATTTACAAGCAGGTCCAATATTGCCTTGCCAACGGCTGGGCGGTGAACATCGAATTCACTGACGACCCGCATCCTCGCAGCACCTATTGGGAGATGTGGGGTTTGCCGATGTTCGATCTCCAGGACGCCGCCGGCGTAATGATGGAGCTCGCCGAATGCCGCAGGGTGTATGGCGACCGCTACATCCGCGTCAGCGGTTTCGACTCCAGCCATGGTTGGGAGTCGGTGCGGCTCTCGTTCATGGTGAACCGGCCGAAGCAGGAGGCCGAGTTCGAGCTGGTGCGGCAGGAAGTGGGGGGACGCGCGATCCGCTACACCACCGTGCGCAAGCCGGCCGCGCACGCATCGACCTGATCATCCTCTCCGCGCGGAGCCTCCCTGCTCCGTTTCCTTGGCGGACCACTGCTTCGCCGCCGCCCCCCGCGGCGAAGCTTCTTTATTCGAGGTGCCGATGCTTGACATGCCCAACGCAACGACCACCGAGCCGAGCGAGACCAGCTTCGATCTGCGCAAGGAAGCCGAAGCGGCCGGGATCACCGAGACGCTGCAACAGCTCGAGCAGGAACTGATCGGCCTCAAGCCGGTCAAGAACCGCGTGCGCCAGATTGCATCGTTGTTGCTGATCGAACGCATCCGCCAACGTGCTGGCCTCGCAGCTGCGCCGCCAACGCTGCACATGTCGTTCACAGGCAATCCTGGCACCGGCAAGACCACCGTGGCAATGCGCATGGCCAAGATCCTGCATGGCCTTGGCTTCGTGCGGCGCGGGCAGGTGATCTCGGTGACGCGCGACGATCTCGTCGGGCAGTATATCGGCCACACCGCGCCGAAGACCAAGGAGATACTCAAGAAAGCGATGGGCGGCGTGCTCTTCATCGACGAGGCTTATTACCTGCATCGCCCTGACAACGAGCGTGACTACGGCCAGGAGGCGATCGAGATCCTGCTTCAGGTGATGGAGAACCAGCGCGAGGATCTCGTGGTGATCCTCGCCGGCTATGGCGAGCGGATGACGAAGTTCTTCGGCTCTAATCCCGGCTTCCGCTCGCGCATTGCCCATCACATCGAATTTCCGGATTATGCGGAAGCCGAGCTGCTGGTCATCGCCGAACTGATGTTGAAGGAGCGCGGCTATCGCTTCTCGGCGGCTGCGCGCGAGGCGTTCGAGAAATACATCGCGCTGCGCCGGACCCAGCCGTTCTTCTCCAATGCGCGCTCGATCCGCAACGCGGTCGATCGCATTCGCTTGCGGCAGGCCGACCGCCTGGTCTCCGACCTCAATCGCATGCTTGATGTTGCCGATCTCGAAACCATCGATCCGGCGGACGTGCTGGCGAGCCGCGTCTTCACGGGCGGCGCGGACGCGCGGAGTGCCGAGCCATGACCAGGGAGATCATCATTGCTCCCTCGATCCTGGCGGCGGATTTTGCGCGCCTTGGCGAGGAGATTGCCGCGATTGATGCAGCCGGCGCTGACTGGATCCACTGCGACGTGATGGACGGCCACTTCGTGCCGAACATCAGCTTTGGCGCCGATGTCATCAAGGCGATCCGACCGGCGACAACGAAGATCTTTGACGTACATCTGATGATCGCGCCGACCGATCCCTATCTAGAGGCGTTCGCGAAAGCAGGTGCGGATATCATCACGGTACATGCGGAGGCCGGCCCGCATCTCGATCGTTCGCTGCAGGCCATCCGCGCACTCGGCAAGAAAGCCGGTGTCAGCCTGTGCCCCTCCACGTCTGAGAGCGCGATCGAGTATGTGCTGGATCGTCTCGACCTTGTGCTGGTGATGACGGTCAATCCGGGTTTCGGCGGACAGTCATTCCTCGAGTCCCAGCTCGAGAAGATCAAGCGCATCCGCGGCATGATCGGCGAGCGGCCGATCCGCCTCGAAGTCGATGGCGGCGTCACACGTGACAATGCTGCTGCGGTTGCCGCGGCGGGCGCAGATGCGCTTGTGGCCGGTTCCGCAGTGTTCCGCGGCGGCAGCGCCAACTATGCCGGCAACATCGCGGCCATTCGCATCGCAGCAGAGGCCGGACGGGTTCCGAAATTGCAACATAGTTCCGCATCGCCAATGCGTGCTGGCGAAGGCGCGCGCATCCGGTAGACTACGGAGGCTGCATGAGTGCGCGTCACCATTCTCCGGTGTCCTACGGGGAATTGATCGTGAATCGGGGGCGCACTTCATGACGGGGTAACCAATGACGGCGAAGCAGGCCCGCGATTAACGGCGAGGCAATGCGCCGCACCACAATCTGTGGTTCAAGGACCGCAGAGAGTGTGGGATGCAAATTCAATATCGCCACTGGAGTGCTGCCCACGGTTGGCGCGGAGCTAACGCCCTGCGCGAGGCCGCCCAGCTCGTGCTCTATTTCGGCGGTCGTGAGGGATTGGCGGGCGGCGAGCGTTATCGCGAGCTGCGAAGCTTCTATCCCGACAGCCACATCGTCGGTTGCAGCACCGGTGGCCAGATTCATGGCGATGACATCGCCGATGACGTGATCGTCGCCGTCGCTCTCCATTTCGAGCGGACGCAGGTGCGGGTCGTGAATGAGACGATCGAGTCCCGCGAAGCATCGCGCCTTTGCGGCATGCGTTTCGCCCGTCAGCTGGCGGCGCCGGACCTCGCCGGCGTCTTCGTTCTCTCCGAAGGGTTGAACGTGAACGGCAACGAATTGATCGCCGGGATTACCGAGGTGCTGGGGCCTGACCTGCTGGTGACGGGCGGACTGGCCGGCGACGGCACAAAGCTCGAACAGACATTGGTCGGCGCTGACGGCGAGCCGCAACCGAACCGCATCGCCGCGATCGGCTTCTATGGCGCGTCCTTCCGCTTCACGCATGGTTGTGCCGGGGGCTGGGATGTGTTCGGCCCGCGGCGCAAGGTGACGAAGTCTGAAGGTCCTGTCGTGGTGGAGCTCGACGGCGAGCCGCCGCTCGACCTCTACACCCGCTATCTCGGCGAGGAAGAGGCAGCGGCGATGCCTGGCTCGGGCATCGCCTTTCCCTTGCGCATTCACGACGAAGCCGCGCCGGAACGACAGATCGTGCGCTCGGTGTTCGCCGTGGACCGCGATGCCCGCACACTGACATATGCGGCAGACATTCCGGAGGGATGCACCGCGCAGCTGATGCGCGCGAATTTTGACAGCCTTGCCGCCGGCGCGGGCGAGGCAGGCCGGCAGGCGCGTACCGCGCTTGCAGATGAGATTGTCGGCGATAAGCTTGCGATCCTGGTGAGTTGCACTGGCCGCCGCAGGGTGATGGGGCAGCGGACGCAAGATGAACTCGATGCGGTCGCTGCCGAACTCGGCGACGACGTCACCCGCATCGGCTTTTACTCTTACGGCGAGATCGCGCCGCCGGCAGCGACTGGTCGTTGCGAGCTGCACAACCAGACCATGACGGTGACGATGATCGCGGAGGCGGCCGCGTGACGATGCATCGCTTGTTGGCAAGGCAGATCAGGCAGTCGACGGACGAATCCGGGCAGGTCGATATGACCAAGCTCGGTGAGCTCGTCAGCGCTGCCTATGAAGAGAGCGATCGTGATCGCCGCCGGACCGACCGCGCCATCAAGCTGATGATCGAGGAGCTCGAGCAGACGCATAAGCGCTCCGAGCAGGATTTGTTGCGCGCGCGTGAATTTCTCGACAGCATCATCGAGAACATTCCGATCGCTGTGTTTGCCAAGGACGCGCGGGATTCGCGCTACATCCTGCTCAACCGCGCCGGCGAAGATTACTACGGCATGCCCCGCGAGGAGATGCTGGGCAAGACGCCCGAGCAAATCTTTCCCGACGATATCGCACGCGTCGTCAACGAACAGGATCGCCGCGTCGTCGAAACTGGCACGCCGATGTTCCTGGAAGGACATGTGCTCGAAGTCGGAATCCACGGTCCCGACCGCGTGGTCAATTCACGCAAGCTGCTGGTCAGGGATGGTAACGGCGCACCGCAATATCTGGTCGGTGTCATCGAGGACGTCACCGAACGGATCACAAGCGAGGCACGGATTAGTCATCTCGCCCATCATGATGCGTTGACGGACCTGCCGAACCGCAGCGCATTCAACGAGGCGCTGAACGAGCGGCTGGAGGGGGCGCAGAAGGCGTCGAGCAGCTTTGCCGTCCTCAGCCTCGATCTCGACCGTTTCAAGGATGTCAACGACGTGTTCGGTCATCCCGTCGGCGACATGATGATGCGGGCAGCCGCCGAGCGTCTTGTCACGGAGGCCGATGGTGCCTTCGTCGCCCGCATTGGCGGCGACGAGTTCATGATCCTGATGCCCGACGATATCCGCCGTGAAGACGTGCTCTCGCTCGCCGAGCGCATGGTCGAGGCGATCGGCACCGAGCTCGAGGTCGACGACTATTTGCCCCATGTCGGCCTCAGCGTCGGCATCGCCGTCTATCCGGACGATGGCGTGGATGCGGCGACGCTGCTCGCCAACGCCGATTCCGCGCTCTATCGCGCCAAGCGCGAGGGCCGGGGCAGGGTCTGCTTCTTTGAAACCGAGATGGACCGGGAGCTGCGTGACCGCAGGCTGTTGCAGCACGATCTGCGTCAGGCGGTGGAGCAGAACCAGCTCCTCATCTACTTCCAGCCGCAGGCGCGGATGGATGGCGAGATCATCGGCTTCGAGGCGCTGGTGCGCTGGAACCACCCGACGCGCGGCTTCGTGCCACCCGACCAGTTCATTCCGCTCGCCGAGGAGAATGGGCTGATCATCGAGATCGGCGAATGGGTGCTGCGCGAGGCCTGCCGCGAGGCGGCGTCCTGGCCGCGTCCGTTGCAGGTCGCGGTCAATCTGTCGCCGGTCCAGTTCCAGGCCGGCGATCTCGAACGGTCCATCCACCAGATCCTGCTGGAGACAGGGCTCGCGCCGACGCGGCTCGAGGTCGAGATCACCGAGGGTGTGCTGATCGGCGATTTCACGCGCGCGCTGAACTTGCTGCGGCGTCTGAAGGCGCTCGGCATCCGCATCGCCATGGATGATTTCGGCACCGGGTACTCATCGCTGTCCTATTTGCAGTCGTTCCCGTTCGACAAGATCAAGATCGACCGCAGCTTCATCCTGAACCTCGAAGCGACGCCGCAATCGGCCGAGATTGTCCGTGCGGTCCTGAGCCTTGCACACGCGCTGCACATTCCGGTCGTTGCCGAAGGCGTGGAGACGGAGGCGCAACGCGCTTTCCTGGAAGGCGAGGCGTGCGAGGAAATGCAGGGCTATCTCATCGGGCGTCCCGAGCCGATCGGACACTATTTCGATTTGATCGGCATCAACGTCGAACGCCGCCGATACGCCTAGACATACTATGAGTTCCATACTCGGTTCGTCCGATAGGAACGAAAGTGCGTCTGCGCATTTCCCAAAGGTTAACCTAGGTTAGGCCGGCTGTGCGCGCAAAAAATGTTTTGCACAACCGCCATCGGCGTGACGCAAATCAGGGCAATAAGCCCGGTGTGAATACGAGGGAGGGTCTCATGGAGAACGTACGTCGCTACCGCGCGCTGGCGTCCCTCTGTCGCCAGCAGGCGGTCTATCGGCCGCTGCAGAACTGGCAGCTGCTCGGCCAGGCCGAACATTTTGAACATCTGGCAGAAGTCGCGCTGAAGGACTATTTTGCCGCGTGCAATGCGCAACGCGAAGAGGATGCCATAGCAGCCGCGGCATGGGAGCGTCCCGCCGCGGCGTGAAGGTGACCGGCCGTTCCGCCTTCGCTAATGCGACATCAGCGTCGGGATCGTCATCGCCTCCATCATGGCGCGGGTGACGCCGCCGAGAAAGCGCTCCTGCAATCGGGAATGGCCGTAGCCGCCCATCACCAGCAGATCGAGGTTTTCGTCGGCTGCCAGCGAAAGGATCATGGGCTGGATATCGGCGCGCGCGGCTGACATGCTGATCATGCGTGTCGAGAGGCCGCGCCGTCCGAGATGCTTGGCCAGATTGTTGGCCGAGACGTCGCCAGGAGCGGTGTCGTTCTCATTGAGCGCAATGATGACGATCTCCTCGGCGCGTGCAAGGAATGTCGCCGCATCACGTAATGCGCGCGCCGCCACTCGGCTGCCGTCCCAGCAGATGCCGATCCGCTTCGCCTTGAAGGTTCCGCGGAAGGTGTATGGCAGGAATAACACCGGGCCGCCCGCCTGGAACAGGATTTCGCGGGGGACGTCGTTGTCGAACGTCACCTGCTCGGGATCCGGTTGCAGTACGATGCTGAGATCGTGCAGCCGCGCCATCTCGCCGAGCGAACTGGCCGCATCGGCAGGAATTGCGCCGAGCGGGTGGCAGGTACTGGAAATATCGGCGTTTGCCGCTTCGCTCCTGAAGACCGCAAGCGCAGCTTCGGCCCGCTCGACAGCGCGCTCGCGTTCCATCTCGAACACGGCCGCCACGGCGGCTCCGCCCTCCATCACGTAAGCCGTGGTGCTTGCGACATAGCCGACCGCGACCGCATCGACATGGGCATTGAGGCCGGCTGCGAGCGAGATCGAGCCGTCGATGACGGCGCGCATCGGTCGTTCGGTCGGGATGTGGACGAGAATGTCTTTGTACATGGCGGCGTCTCCGATGGACATCATCCGAGGGCCGCAGTGTTTCACCGCCCGCAGGGCTCGTGTTGAGCTGCATCAAATCTGTGGCGAGGATTTTTACCTGCGGCGGCCGGCCGCAGACCTTTGCCAAGAATTAATCGCGCGGACGGGACGCCGTAAGGTGCCGATGTCCATGTTGGGTGCAAGGCGACTTACCCAACATGGACATTCCGACATGATCGATCGCGTCAATTCCGACACCACCAAGACCCCCAAAATTCTGAAGCCGCGCCGGCTCGCGCTGCTCGGCACCGTGGCTGCGCTCGGCGTGGCCGTGCTGGCTGCTTCTCCCGCTTCAATGCCCCTCAGCGTGAGTTCCCTGATTTCGCCGGCGCACGCCGCTGAAAGCACCGCGACGCCTCCGGGCTTCGGCGATCTCGTCAGCAAGGTCAAACCCGCCGTCATTTCGGTGCGCGTGAAGATCGACCAGGACAACGACAAGAGCGCGATGCTGCAGCAGAACCGGATGGATCAGGATGAAGACTCCCCGTTCGGCCAGTTCTCGCGGCAGTTCGGCTTCCGCGGCCCCGGCGACATGAACGGCATGCAGCACCAGCGCCACCAGATGATCACGGGCGAGGGCTCCGGCTTCTTCATCTCGGCCGACGGCTATGCCGTGACCAACAATCACGTCGTCGATCATGCCGAGTCCGTGCAGGTGACCATGGATGACGGCACGATCTACACCGCGAAAGTCGTCGGCACCGATCCGAAGACCGATCTTGCGCTGATCAAGGTCGACGGCAAGAAGGATTTTCCGTTCGTGAAATTCTCCGACCAGAAGCCGCGCATCGGTGACTGGGTGGTCGCGGTCGGCAATCCCTTCGGCCTCGGCGGCACCGTCACGGCCGGCATCGTCTCGGCCAGCGGCCGCGACATCGGCAATGGTCCGTATGACGATTTCATCCAGATCGACGCGCCCATCAACAAGGGCAATTCCGGTGGTCCGGCCTTCGACATGAACGGCAACGTGATCGGCGTGAACACCGCGATCTACTCGCCCTCGGGCGGTTCGGTCGGCATCGGCTTCGACATTCCGTCCTCGACGGCCAAGCTCGTCGTCGCCCAGCTGAAGGACAAGGGTGCCGTCACCCGCGGCTGGCTCGGCGTGCAGGTGCAGCCGGTGACCGCGGAGATCGCCGACAGCCTCGGCTTGAAGGCGGCGCGTGGAGCGATCGTCGACAATCCGCAGGATGGCAGCCCGGCGGCGAAGGCGGGCATCGAGGCCGGCGACGTCATCACCGCCGTCAATGGCACCGCGATCAAGGACTCCCGCGATCTCGCCCGCACCATCGCCGGACTTGCGCCGGGCACGTCCGTGAAGCTTGACGTCGTCCACAAGGGCGACAGCAAGACGATGACGCTCGCACTCGGCGAACTGCCGAACGAGCGGCAAGCCAAGGCTGATGATGGCAAGACACAGCAAGCTCCCGGAACGCCGCGCCTCGGCCTCAGCCTGGCGCCGGCCGGTGAAGTCCAGGGTGCCGGCCAGAAGGGCGTCGTGGTCACCGAGGTCGACCCGCAGGGTCCGGCAGCGCAGCGCGGCATCCAGACCGGTGACGTCATCCTCAATGTCGGCGGCAAGGCCGTCGCCAATGTCGGCGAGGTCCGTTCTGAGCTGGCGCAGGCCAAGTCGTCCGGCAAGAACAGCGTGTTGCTGCAGGTGAAGAACGCAGAGGCGACTCGCTTCGTCGCGGTGCCGCTCGCCTGATCTCTCTGGCTTGACAGCAACTTCAAAAGGCGGCCTGCGGGCCGCCTTTTTCATGCGCAGCTGCGAGATACCCACAGGCTGCCGATAACATTCGCGTTAACGGCAACGATGATGACGGGTTCGTCCGAAAAAGCCGCGTTCGCTCGTCAGACTTCGGAATAGTGTGTTGTGCGTCGGTGGCAACGAAGCCGCCGGCCTAAATTGCTGGAGTGGAACTTCGAACGTCCGGCCGCGTCCGGCCGGTGGTTCGCATTTGATCGGTGCCGACATGGATCGATTGAAGCTCTCGCTGAGGTTTATGCTGCTAGCGGCGCCTCTTGTGCTGTCGACAGGAAACGCCATGGGGCGCGATGACGGCCGCTTCACCGACTCACCGCTCAAACCCTGGTTCGACAGTTTGCGCAGCCATTTCGGTCCGTGCTGCTCGGATGCCGACGGCGTCGCCGTGGCCGATCCCGATTGGGACTCGCACAACGGTCATTACCGGGTTCGTCTTGACGGGGAATGGATCGAAGTGCCCGACGACGCCGTGATCACCGAGCCGAACCGCGCCGGCCGCACCATGGTCTGGCCGGTCAAGACAGCGTTCGGTGTATCAATCCGCTGCTTCATGCCCGGCACCATGATTTGACGCAGGTCAGCGCTTGGCGGATTTGCGCTTCGCACTCTTCTTGGATGCCGTCTTCTTGGCTGTCTTCCGCTTCGATGCCTTCTTCGGCACCTTCTTGCCCTTCGCGCGTGCTTCCGACAGGCCGATTGCAATCGCCTGCTTGCGGCTCTTCACGCGTCCACCGCGACCGCCGGGGCCGCTTCTGGCGGTGCCTTTCTTGTAACGCCGCATCTCGCGCTCGACATCACTACTTGCGCTTGGGGAATAGCGGCGCTTCGTTGCCTTGCGTGCCATCAACGCTCTCCCATCAACTCTCTCCCTTGAGCCTCGGAAGAGAACAGGAGCGCTGACGCAACGTTCCAAATGCGCTTTGGCGGCCCGCACGCCTCAGAAGGAATTCGCGAGCTCGATCTCGGCCTCGAGCACCTGGATGCGGCGCGCGGCTTCGGCAGAAGACAGGCCGCGATCATATTGCGCGGGCTGGTAGGCCTCTTCGCTCAGCCGCTTCAGCCTTAGCCCCTGTGCCCGGCTCATCCGCTCCATGAGAAAAACCTTGGCGTCGTATTTACCCTGAACCTGCATCTGACCTCTCCATTCTGAATTCGTGACTTGACTATATGTTCTTATTTTGTTCTAACAAGCCATGGACAACAGAATTAATGAAATTCGACGTAAAATCAGCGCCTTGAGGCTGGAGATGGCCGCTATCGAGGCGTCTGTGCGCGATCTCGTCAATCGCGGCCGCGACTGCTCCGAACGGGCCCAGGCGCAGATGGATCTGCGCCGGAAAATCAATCTGCTGATCGGCGAATGGAAGGCCGCGGGTGGTTGCGATGTCCTGCCCGACATCCGTGACCGGGTGCGCTCGCGTGCGCTGAAGAGCGCGATCAAGCCGGTCCGAGTGGCGGCCCGCCGCTGAAACGACGTCGCGCAGATCGGATGGAGGCAGGCGGTGGAGGAAGACCCGGACACCTACCGGATCCTGAAGCTGCGCGCCGAGATTCTCGAATTGGGCTCTGCGATCCGGCAATTGCAGCGTGAGGGCCTCGACGATGCGGCGGCCCAGCTGCTGATCGCGCGGAAGCGGGCGCAGCTCGATCAGCTCATGAAGATCAGCACCGCGCCCGGCCGCCTTAACATCACTGACATCCGACGCAGCTAAAGCGGTCGCGAACGCGACATGCTGGAGCTCGTCAATGCCGCATGCCGAAATGGCCGTCCTGCTGCAGGCGGTGTTCGATGAAGTCTGCGCGGAAATCCCTTTGTCGGATACGACGACGCGTGAGCGCGTTGCCGCGAGACTGAGTGATGTCGCCCGCTCCGGGAGTTTCTCGGTCGATGATCTCAAGCGCGCCGGCCGCGATGCGTTGACCCGCGCACCGACCATGTGGCCTTGAGGCGGCGTTCGTCCGCTCAAGCAAAAGGCCCCACTCGCGCGGGGCCTGAGCTTTGGCGAGCCTACTTGGTGTTGCTCGGCGCGCTCTTGCTGTTCGACATGGTGCCGCTCTGGTTGGTGCCGGGATCGGTGCCGCCTTGGGGCGTGGGTTCGCTGCCCTTTGACTTCATGTTGGCCCCCGTCGTCTGCGACGACGATGTCGCCGATCCGTGTTTGGCCTTCTGCGACTTGGCCTGCGCAGCGAACGGCGCGGCGGCGAGGCCGGTTGCCAACATCACGGCGAGAGCGAGCTTGGTCGTCTTCATGGGGAACTCCCTGAGTTGAATTGACGCAGGCAGCCAACAAAGGTTCGCCGCGGGGGTTCCGAACAAAAGCGCAGCACGCGCCTCACGCGCGCTTCAAGATTCCTTGTCCTCGGTGAGGATGAATACGATGCCTGTCAACGTGGCACCGATCGCAAATGTTGTCACCAACGTGATGACGAAGATGGCCCCACTCCCGCCATGGTTCAGCAATTTCGCGACCGCAGGATTGGCCAGAATGAGTGTGAGCGTGAAGCCAAGGCCAAGCGCTGCGCCCATCATCGCGTGCGTCATCAGCTTGATGATCCCGGTGGGGGAGATCAGGCTTGGCAATTTGCCGGGCGACTTTCTCGTGCGCATGGAACCGCCAATCATCTCGCATGCAAACGTGTTCAATGATCGCGGGTTCCATCGCCCATGAAGGATTTGTCATGACCGCTTCATCCGACGTTCATGCCGATCTTGCGAGGATGTAGGCCATCAACACGGGAACATTCGATATGGGCAAGGTGGTTTTCCTTTATCGCTCGCTGGCCTACCGCAACGCGGCTGCCGACATGTTGCGGAAGGCGCGCAAACTGCCACGCGGTGCCGAGCGCAGCGCCGTCTGCCGCTATGCGACAGCGCTACGGGATCTCGCGCAAACAGAAGCCTGGCTCGAAGGGCGTGTGACGGATGAACCGCGGCCGATGCCACAGCTGAAAGTCGTCGCGTCGCGCTAGCCCGATGCGCGCTGGAGTTCGGGAGAGGTGCTGGCCTCGAACTTGTCCTGCGCCGCCGATGTCGCCGCGCTCTTGCGCGTCAACGGGACCTCGAGACGGCACAACAGGCCTTCCGAGCGCCAATCGAACTGGGCATGTCCGCCGAGCTGGGATTCGACGCTGGCCAGCAGGCTTCTTGTTCCGAAGCCGCGCGATTTCGGTGTCCTGACCTGCGGGCCGCCCGATTCCTCCCAGGTCAGCGTGAGGAGATCGTTCTCGGCCTGCCAGCCGATTGCGAGCCGTCCGGACCGCGTCGAGAGCGCGCCATATTTCGCCGAATTAGTGAAGAGCTCGTGCAGCGCCAGCGCCAGCGTCTGCGCGGTCGCCGGCAGCAACTGCACTTCGGGACCCGCGAGCTTGATTTGTCCGCCGAGCGAATAGGGCGCAAGCTCTTCTTCGATCAGCTTGGAGAGCTCGGCGCCTTGCCAGCTCGACAGCGACAGGATGGTGTGCACGCGCGCGAGCGCGTTGATGCGTCCCTCGACGGCATTGACGTAAGCCTTGACTTCGTCGGCGCGGGTGAGCCGCACGATCGACTGGGCCAGCGCCAATGCATTCTTGGCGCGATGATCGACTTCGCGTGCGAGCAGGTTCTGCCGTTCCTCGGCGCGTTTGCGTTCGGTGATGTCGACGGTGACACCACTCACCCGCACGACGCGTCCGCCGGGATCCACGGTACCGGCCGCCGTGCCGACGCACCAGCGTACTTCGCCATCGGGCCGACAGATCCGAAACTCTCCTTCATAAGCGTGCGCGCCGGAATTGAATGCAGCGATCGCCTGTCCGAACTGGTCGAAATCATCCGGGTGCAGCAGCGCCTGGATGTTGGCCGAGGTGACATTGAATGTCTCAGGCGTGACGCCAAAAATGCGGTACTGGCCTTCGTCCCACATCCAATCGCCGTTGACCCAATCACAGTCCCAGGATCCCATCTTGCCGGCGGCGATTGCCATGCTGCGCCGCTCTTCGCTCTCGCGCAGCTTCGCGGTGGAGTTTTCCAGCTCGGCAGTGCGGGCGCGGACGCGGTCCTCGAGATCCTGGTTCAGCCGCTCGAGCTCGCGCGTCTTGCGATAGAGCTCGGCAAAGACCTTGACCTTGGCGCGCAGCACTTCCGGCACGACAGGCACCGGAACGTAGTCGACCGCGCCCATCTCGTAGCCGCGCAGCCGGTCGATGTCGGAGACCTGGATCGCCGAGATGAAGATCATCGCGGTCTTCTGGAACCGTGGATGCTCGCGGATCATCGCGGCGAGCTCGAAGCCATCGAGCTCGGGCATGCAGACGTCGACCAGGATCACCGCGATCTCGGTCTTGAGCAGCACCTCCAGCGCCTCGCGGCCGGATGAGGCGATCACGAGGTTCTCGCCGAGTTCCTTCAAAATCACCTCGTAGGCGAGCAGCTTGGCGGGCTGGTCGTCTACGAGGAGGATATTGACCTTCTCATGGTCCATTCGCGGATCCCACTCAGCGATGCAGCCACATGCGGATCGCAAGCAGCAATTGATCGGTATTGACTGGCTTTGCGAGATAATCGGAGGCGCCGGCCTCCAGGCATTTCTCGCGGTCGCCCTTCATCGCCTTCGCTGTCAGCGCGATGATCGGCAGGCGCAGGAAGGCCGGGTTCTCCCGGATCACGCCAATGGTCTGATAGCCATCCATCTGCGGCATCATGATGTCCATCAGCACGATGGCGATTTCCGGGTTGGATTCGACCAGCGTCACCGCCTCACGGCCGGTGGTCGCCGTCAGCACCTTCATGCCGCGCCGTTCCAGCACGCTCGACAGTGCAAAGATGTTGCGGGCATCGTCGTCGACGAGCAGCGCGGTCTTGCCGATCAGATCCTCGTCGGAACTGTTCAGCTTCTCCAGCATGCGCTGCTTCTCGACCGGCAGTTCCGTGATGACGCGGTGAAGGAACAGCGCAGTCTCGTCGAGCAGGCGTTCGGGCGATTCCACGCCCTTGACCACGATGCTTCGAGCCATGGTGTGCAGTTCGGCATCTTCCTCCGCCGAGAGTTCGCGGCCGGTGAAGACCACCACCGGAACGTTCGATAGCGCATCGTCGCGGCGGATCTGGTCCAGCACCTCGAAGCCGCTCATGTCAGGCAGCCTGAGATCGAGCACCACGCAATCGCAGGGCGCCTCGCGCAGCGTCGAGAGCGCGCCGGCGCCCGTATCCGTGGTTACGATCTCGATATCGTCGTGATGCAGCAGTTCCCGGATCGACATCTGCTCTGCTTCGTTGTCCTCGACGATCAAGAGGCGCTTGCGCCGCGGTCGCGCGTATTCCTTGATCTGCGTCAGCGCGGCGGCAACGCCCTCGGTCGTCGTCGGCTTGTTGACGAAGGAGAACGCACCGCGGGCGAGAGCATGCTGCCGGTCTTCGTCGAGCGTAATGATCTGCACGGGAATGTGCCGCGTTAGCGGATTGTGCTTGAGCTGGCTCAGCACCGTCCAGCCGAGCATGTCGGGCAGGAATACGTCGAGCGACACCGCGCGCGGCTGATACTGCTTTGCGAGCTCAAGCGCTTCCGCACCGCGCGCGGCGACGAGCACCTTGAAACCCTTGTCGCGTGCCAGGTCGACCAGGATGCGGGCGTAATGCGGATCGTCCTCGACGATCAGCAGAATACTATCGCCGGGTTCGAGATTGAGCCGGTCGTCGGGCAATTGCTCGATGACGCGCTGTTGTTCAGGCGCGGTCGGCTGCAGGGCCGGCGGCTGGTTGTGCTGCTGCTGCGTCGGCACGGCGCGCGGCGCCAGCGTCGGGCCGGAATATTTCAGCGGCAGATACAGCGTGAAAGTCGAGCCCACGCCGGGGGCGCTGCGCAGGTGAATTTCGCCACCGAGCAGGCTTGCGAGTTCGCGGCTGATCGCGAGGCCAAGACCGGTGCCGCCATATTTGCGGCTGGTGCCGGCGTCAGCCTGCTGGAACGCCTCGAAGATCAGCTTCTGCTTCTCCGAGGGAATGCCGATGCCGGTGTCGGACACCTCGAAAGCGATCACGGCGGGTGCAGAGTTCAGCACCGGGTGATCCGTACCCCAGCCGCCTAGCGCGGCGGCAACCTTCAGCCGCACCTCGCCTTCGCCGGTGAACTTGAAGGCGTTGGAGAGCAGGTTCTTCAGCACCTGCTGCAGGCGCTTGGAGTCGGTGACGATGCTGCGGGCGAGGTTCGGATCGACATCGATCTTGAACGAGAGATTGCGGTTCTCCGCCTCATGCCGGAACGGCCGCCCGACCGTCTCGAGCAGGTTCGCGGTGAGAATCTCCTCGGCGTCGACCGTGACCGTGCCGGACTCGATCTTGGAGAGATCGAGAATGTCGCTGATGAGGTTGAGGAGGTCGGTACCGGCGCCGTGAATGGTGCGGGCAAATTCGACCTGCTTCGCCGACAGATTGCCGTCCGGATTGTCGGTGAGCTGCTGACCCAGGATCAGGATCGAGTTCAGCGGCGTGCGCAGCTCGTGGCTCATGTTCGCCAGGAATTCCGACTTGTACTTCGAGGTCAGTGCGAGCTCGGTCGCCTTTTCCTCGAGCGCGCGGCGCGCCTGTTCGATTTCCTGGTTCTTGCGCTCGACTTCGACGTTACGTTCGGCGAGCTGTTGGGCTTTCTGTTCGAGCTGGTCGTTGGTCTGCTGCAATTCGCGCTGCTGGGTCTGGAGCTCGCCGGCGAGCTGTTGCGACTGCTTGAGCAGGCCTTCGGTCTGCATGGTCGCTTCGATCGAGTTGAGCACGATGCCGATGGAGTCCGTCAGCTGCTCCAGGAACGTCATCTGCGAGGTCGTGAACGAGGTCAGCGAGGCGAGCTCGATCACTGCCTTGACCTGGCCTTCGAACAGTACCGGCAGCACCACGAGGTTCTTCGGTGCCACACGCATCAGCGCCGAATTGATCGGCACGACGTCGGCAGGAATGTCGGCGATCACGCGCGGTCGCCGGTCGACCGCGCACTGGCCGATCAGCCCGTCGCCGAACGGAAGCACGCGCTGATAGGGATAGACGCCGTCGCCGGCATAGGAGGCGAGCAGCAGGAGTTGCGGACTGTCCTCGTTCTCGACCTGGTAGATCACGCCGGTATGGGCATTCACCAGCGGCGAAAGCTCGGTCAACAGCAGCCGGCCGACGGTGGTGAGATCGCGCTGGCCCTGCAGCATGTTGGTGAACTTTGCGAGGTTGGTCTTCAGCCAATCCTGTTCGGTGTTCACGTCCGTCGTCAGACGGAGATTCGTGATCATCGTGTTGATGTTGTCTTTCAGCTCGGCGAGCTCGCCGCGGGCATCGACCTGGATCGACGGCGTCAGGTCGCCCTTGGTCACGGCGGTCGCGACCTCAGCGATCGCGCGCACCTGCGAGGTGAGGTTGGCCGCCAGCAGGTTGACGTTACCCGTGAGGTCCTTCCAGGTGCCGGCCGCGCCGGGCACGTCGGCCTGACCGCCCAATCGTCCTTCGACGCCGACCTCGCGCGCCACCGACGTCACCTGGTCGGCGAAGGTTGCGAGTGTCTCGGTCATGTTGTTGATGGTGTCGGCGAGCGCCGCGACTTCACCCTTAGACTTCACGGTCAGGTTCTGCTTGAGGTCGCCGTTGGCGACCGCGGTCACCACCTTGACGATGCCGCGGACTTGTTCCGTCAAGTTCGCTGCCATGAAGTTGACGGTGTCGGTGAGATCCTTCCAGGTGCCGGCCACACCAGGCACCTGGGCCTGGCCGCCGAGTTCGCCCTCGGTGCCGACTTCGCGCGCCACGCGGGTGACTTCGCCGGCGAACGCGTTGAGCTGGTCGACCATCGTGTTGATGGTGTTCTTCAGCTCGAGAATTTCGCCCTTCACGTCGACGGTGATCTTGCGGGACAAGTCGCCGCGTGCGACGGCCGTCGTCACTTCGGCGATGTTGCGGACCTGTGTAGTCAGGTTCGCAGCCAGCAGGTTGACGTTGTCGGTGAGGTCCTTCCAGGTGCCGCCGACGCCGGGCACGACGGCCTGACCGCCGAGCCGGCCTTCGGTACCGACCTCGCGCGCCACGCGCGTCACTTCGGCGGCGAAGGAGCGCAGCTGCTCCACCATCGTGTTCAAAGTGTCCTTGAGCAGCAGGATCTCGCCGCGCACGTCCACCGTGATCTTCTTGGACAGGTCGCCGCCGGCGATCGCGGTCGCGACCTCGGCGATGTTGCGGACCTGGGCCGTCAGGTTCGACGCCATGAAGTTGACGTTGTCGGTGAGGTCCTTCCAGGTGCCGGCGACGCCGGGCACTTCAGCCTGGCCGCCGAGCTTGCCTTCGGTGCCGACCTCGCGCGCGACGCGCGTGACTTCGCCGGCGAAGCCGTTGAGCTGGTCCACCATGGTGTTGATGGTGTTTTTCAGCTCGAGGATTTCGCCCTTCACGTCCACGGTGATCTTCTTGGACAGGTCGCCGTTCGCCACCGCGGTCGTCACCGCCGCGATGTTTCGCACCTGGCCTGTCAGGTTTGCCGCCATGAAGTTCACGTTGTCGGTCA
>JAEWHT010000303.1 GCA_023387695.1 Pseudomonadota bacterium
GGCCAGAAGCCGTCCAGCCGACCGATCCGGCCGTACCAGCGCATCGATGCACCCGTGAGCGGCAGATCGAACACCGGCGTCGGCGAGAAGCTCGCCGCGGCAATCACCAGCAACGGCACCAGCAGGAACAGCGCCAGTGCGATCGCCATCACCCGGCAAACGATAATTGCGCCCCGCGTCATCATTTCGGCTCCCGCGACAGGCGCGCGCTCAGCGCGACGACGGCAATCGAAATCGCCAGCAGCACGACGCCGGCGGCGGCGCCAAAGCCGGGTTCGCGCGCCAGCAGATAGGCTTTCGCGATCGTGGTCGCGAGCGTCGGATATTTCTCGCCGATCAGCAGCGTCGGCACCACATAGGCGGAGACCGAGAGCGAGAACACCAGGGCGACACCGGCGATGATGCCGGGCAGGGTCAGCGGCAGGATCACGCGGAAGAACGTCACCATTGGCGAGGCGCCGAGCGTCGCGGCCGCCTCCGCGTAGCGGGAATCGAGCTGGGCTACGATCGCGTAGATCGGCAAGATCATGAACGGCAGGAAGATGTTGACGGCGCCGACGATCAGCGCGGTCTCGGTAAAGATCATCCGGATCGGGTCTTCGATGATCCCGAGCGCCATCAGCGTCTCGTTGACGATGCCGTCACTGCGGAGAAGTATCGTCCAAGCGAACGCTTTGACGATCACGCTCGCCGCCAGCGGCAGGAATAATGTCGCCAGCAGCACGGAGCGCAAGGCGCCACGAGCGCGCGCCAGCGCGAAGGCGGCGGGATAGCTGATCAGGAAGGCGATGATCGTCGTCAGCAATCCCAACCGCAGCGAATTCCAGATCACGCCGAGATAATAGGGCGTACCGAGTAGGCGCTTGTAATTGGCAAGCGTCAACCCGTTGGCGTCGACAAAGCTGACACCGAGCAGCAACAGGAGCGGCAGTGCGAACACGCCGGCGATAATGACGAAGGAGGGCAGCACAAAGCCGATTGCAGTCAACCGCTCGCGATCAACGGCTGGTGCCGCGACCGGCGCGGGAAGCGCTGCTTCGCTCATGCTCGCGCCTCCATCGGAAACGCAAAGGTCTCAGCCACCGGCCAGCTCAGGCGGATCTCGTCATGCACGCTTGGAATCGCGCCGTCACGCCCGGAGAGTTCGGCGAGCAGACTTTCGCCGTCGCCGGCATCGACCTCGACCAGTGTGCGCGAGCCCTGGAACACCACGGAGCGGACGCGCCCGGCCGCCGAGTTGGCTTCGCCCTGCTCGCCAAGCCGAAGTTGCTCGGGGCGTGCCGCGACAATGACGGGTGAGCCCGCCTGAAAATTGCCGAGCGCCGACAGCCGGCCGAGTTTGGTCTCGACATCGACCCTGCCATTGCCGGCGGAGAGCACGGTGCCGGAGATTCGCGTCGACAGCCCGACAAAATTGAGCGCGAACAGGCTGGCGGGGCGCAAGTAAAGCTCGCGCGGCTCGGCGAGCTGTTCGATGCGCCCCTTGTTCATGACGGCGACGCGATCCGACATGGTCAGCGCCTCGTCCTGGTCATGCGTGACGAAGATCGCGGTTGCCTTCACCTCCTGCAGCAGGCGTCGCAGTTCGACCTGCATTTCCTCGCGTAGCTTGCGATCGAGCGCGGAGAGTGCCTCGTCGAACAGCAGCACGTCCGGCTCGACGGCAATCGCGCGCGCCAGTGCGACGCGCTGTTGCTGCCCGCCTGAGAGCGCCGAGATACGCCTGTCAGCGAGATGGCCGAGTTTGACCAGCGACAGCGCGCGCTCGACGGCCGTGTCGATCTCGCGTTTCGCCGCGCCGCGCACCTTGAGCCCGAAGGCGACGTTGCCGGCGACCGTCAAATGCGGAAACAGCGCGTAGCTCTGGAAGACGACGCCGACATTGCGCTTGTGCGGCGGCACGTTGGTGATGTCGCGCCCGGCAAGCTCGACCTTGCCGGCATCTGGCTGTGCGAGCCCCGCAATGGCACGCAGCAGCGTGGTCTTGCCGCAGCCGGAGGGGCCGAGCAGCGTCACCAGCTCGCCGCGGCGGATAGTGAGGTCGATATGGTCGAGAACCGTCGTCGGCCCGTATCGCTTGGAGACGCCGCGGACGACGAGATGCGGGGCAGCTTCGCTCATGTCATCTCCTTGCTCCAGCGATCGACCCAGCCCGCGCGGTTCTTGGCCACGAACGCCCAGTCCGGCGCGAACAGCGAGGCCGGATCGGGGAACCCTGCCGGCGTCGGCGTGCCCTTGTTGGTCGGCGCGACAAAGGCCTTGTCGGCAAGAATGGTCTGCGCCTCCGGGCTGAGGAAGAAGTCGATCACGGCATCAGCGAGATCGCCGGCCGGTGCGCCCGTCACCTTGGCGATGCCCGAGGGCATGGCAAAGCCGCCATCCTGCGGCACGGCCAGATCGACCGGCGACCCTTCCGCCTTGCGGATCAGCGTGTAGGCCGAGAATTGCCCGCCGATCATCCAGGCCTCGCCCTGCTCCATCAGATTGATGGCTTGCGGCGCGTTGGTATAGACGTTCAGCAGATTAGCCTTCAGCTCCTTCACCTTCTTGAAGGCGGCGTCGATCTCGTATTGCGCCTCCTTGTAGGGCTTGCCGGTTTCGAGATGGGCGGCGGCAAGCAAGGTCCAGAAGCCCTCGGTGTTCGACAACGACGGCACGATCACCCTGGAGGCATATTTCGCGTCCCAGAGGTCAGCCCATTTGGTGGGCGCCGTCTTCATGCGCTTGGTCGAATAGGCGATGCCGGCCCACGGACGCTGATAGTTCGCCCACATGCCGTCCTGATGCACCGAGCCGTCGACGAGCTTGCCGAGATTGGCGATGGACGAAGCCGACATCTTGGTGATCAGGCCTTCGGCTGCCGCCGGCAGCATCACCGGATCGTCCATGATCACGACGGAGATCTTTGGCGCGGCCTTGTCGGCCTGCATCTTCTGCAGATTGGTCAGCGAGTTGGTGCCCTCGTAGAGCACTTTGCAATCGAGCTTCTTCTCCAGCACCGGAAACAGATCGGCGTTGAAATATTTTGCGGCGCCGGCGGGGCCGCCGATGACGATCTCCTTGGGGGCGGCGCGCAGGCGCGCCGGGGCGGCGAGAAGCGTGGCGAGGGCCGCGCCGGACTTCAAAACGCTGCGTCGGGATGGGGTGTACATGGGCATGTCCCGTTTGTTGTGCGTAAAGCTTGCGGGGACAGAGCAGCAAGGGCCGTGCCAAATGTGCACATTCCTGTAAAATCAAGCAATTTCAATTGATTGCCTGAATCGCGAACTGGGTGACTGCGCAATCGCGCGGCAAATGTGCACATTTTTTGGAGGTGACGCTGCGCATCCTTTGGGCCTAGCTATCGCGATGGCGACGCAGAAGAGGCAAAGCGGCAAGAGAAACGGCAAGGCGAATCCGGCCGAGGACGAGGCGGTCTATCAGGCCATCCTGCACGCGCTGCTCGAGGGCAAGCTGAAAGCCGGGGTCAAGCTTGCCGAGCCGCCGCTCGCCGACATCTTTGGCGTCTCGCGCGAGCGCATCCGCAAGGTTCTGCACCGGCTCGGTGCCGAACGTCGCCTGGAGATGATTCCCAACCGCGGCGCCCGGGTGCCACGTCCGACGCTCGACGATGTCCGCAGCGTCTACGAGGCGCACCGCGTGCTCGAGGCCGGCGTGCTGACGCAGCTCGTGCGGCTCGTCGACGATGCCCTGATCGAGCGGCTGAATGCGCATCTCGCCGAGGAGCGCGCCGCCGCTACCCGTGGCGATCGCGCGGCGTCCGTGCGGCTGTCAGGTGCATTCCATGTCCATCTGGTCGAAGCGCTCGGCAATGCCGAGCTCTCGCGCTTTCTCGCCGATCTCCTCAGCCGCTCCTCGGTGATGGTCTCGGTCTACGAGCCCGCCACGGATTCGATCTGCGCCGTCGACGAGCATGGTGCCATCGTCGAGGCGCTGCGTGCCCGCGACGTCGCGCGCGCGATCGCCGTGTCGCGCGAGCATTTCCTGCATGTGGAGAGCCGGCTGCATCTGGATGACGATGCCGCGCCGGCGGCGGAGGATTTGACCGCAGTGTTCGCGGCGGTGAAGCCGAAGCGGCGGAAGAGGTAGCTTTTCGCGCCACTCTTTCCTCCCGTCATTGCGAGGAGCTCGCGACAAAATTGCAAAGCAATTTTGCGCTGA
>JAEWHT010000313.1 GCA_023387695.1 Pseudomonadota bacterium
AGCCTGCGACCTCTTCATCGCGATCGGTTCCTCGCTCGTGGTGTGGCCGGCGGCAGGCTTTCCGATGATGGCGAAGAACGCCGGTGCACGTTTGGTGATCATCAATCGCGAGCCGACCGAGCAGGATGACATCGCCGACCTCGTCATCCGTCACGACATCGGCGAAACACTCGGGCCCTTCGTCGGTAATTGAGGCAGCAATTTGATTCGCGGCTGTGCAAGCTGTTCATAGGTTCCGGCGAATCTCTTTTTTGTCTATGCCTCGCAACCGGGAGTGTTATCTTTTGATTCGAAAGATTCGCGTCGCGTCGAGTTGAGAAGATTCTCTAAAGACGCGTGATTCGAGCGCCGCCAATGTGGCGGGTTGCATGGCATGTGTGGGGTCCGGGGTTATGGGGTCGTCGGACGGATTTGAGTCCAAGAAGCTGGGAGTTCCCGCGTCGGGCGAGATCGGCGCCGGTCGTGATAGCGCGCTCAGTCCCTTCACCGGGTTAGGTGAGGGCAGCGCCAACCTCGTCGAGGTCCACGGCGTCATCAAATGGTTCGACGCCTCAAAAGGCTACGGCTTCATCGTTCCCGACAATGGATGGCCCGACGTGCTCCTGCACGTTACCGTGCTTAGGCGCGACGGCTTTCAGACCGCCTATGAGGGCGCTCGCATCGTCGTCGAGTGCATCCAGCGCGCCAAGGGCTATCAGGCCTTCCGCGTCGTCTCGATGGACGAGTCGACCGCGATCCATCCGGCGCAGATGCTGCCGCCGCGCACCCACGTTACTGTCACCGCGACCAGCGGGCTCGAGCGGGCCCAGGTCAAATGGTTCAACCGGCTGCGCGGCTTCGGCTTCCTGACCTGCGGCGAGGGTACCCCCGACATCTTCGTGCACATGGAGACGCTGCGCCGCTTCGGCATGACCGAGTTGCGGCCGGGTCAGTATGTGCTGGTCCGCTTTGGGCCCGGGTCCAAGGGCATGATGGCCGCCGAGATCCATCCGGAGACCGGCTCGCCTGGGCTCCAGTCGCACTAGCGATCCAATTCTCCTATTTGTGAGCAGAAGCGCGCGGCCCGAGTCGCGCGCTTCTGGCTTTTCGGGCGGTCGCCGCGTAAGGATGTCGCAGTCCCACGCCGTCAGGCCAGTTCCTCGCCGTCAGGCTAATGAGTGCCATCCCAATGAGCTCTGATCGAAAGGCCACCTGGTCCCTCGCCAGGGGTTTCTTTGCCGCCATCCTCGTGATCGCCGGTTTCACCGTCGCCAGCGGATCCGTTCGTGCGGCGAGCTTCCAGCCGCTCGAGATCGTCACCAAGAATGGCGTGCAGGTGTTCTCGGTCGAGATGGCGACAACGGACGAGGAGAAGCAGACCGGGCTGATGTACCGCAAGGAATTGGCTGACGGCAAAGGCATGCTGTTCGACTTCAATCCCGAGCAGGAAGTCTCGATGTGGATGAAGAACACCTATGTCTCGCTCGACATGATCTTCATTCGCGCCGACGGCCGCATCCTGCGCATCGCCGAGAATACCGAGCCGCTCTCGACCAAGATCATTTCATCGAAGGGCCCCGCGCGGGCCGTCCTTGAGGTCGTGGCGGGGACAGCGCAGAAATACGGCATTCGCCCGGGCGACCGCGTCGGTCACCCCCTGTTCGGTAGCAAATAGGCCCTGTTGAGGGGAAATGACCGCTTTAGGCGGCGGCCGGAACGCTTGCCGGGGCTTAGTAAGCTTGCTGGCGCTTGGGGAAGCGTGTATCGACGGGGCTCGCCGGACATTCGGGGTATAGCGCAGCCTGGTAGCGCGGCAGTTTTGGGTACTGCAGGTCGTTGGTTCGAATCCAGCTGCCCCGACCAGCTTTTTCAAGCATTTGGCGCAATGGTGAGCCGTCGAACCATCGCGGAAACTCTGGTTGATGGACGCACGCGAGCCTGTCTGCCGCGGCGCACGCTCCACGGCATTGATGCCGCAATCGGTGCGATGTTATGCTTGTCACGCAACCGGGAGTTCTCAATGCGCAAGATCGTGCTCGCCGTCATGTTTGTTCTGATCGCTGGCCCCGCATTGGCGCAGGCGGACAATCACATTCAGCGGTATGGCGAACCGGACAAGCCGAAGAGCGAGATGGAGAAGGAGAGCGCCAGGCAGGCTGAGCGCGACTATCAACGCTCGCTCAACAATGTTCCCGACAAGGGGCCTGTCGATCCCTGGGGAAACGCTCGCGGCGATGATGCGTCGAAGAAGCCGGCTGCGTCGGCCAAGCCGGCGGTGAAGCACTCGTCCAAGGTCAAGAGCGGCGGCGCCACCAATTAGCTCAAGAGCCCGTAGCCAAACAGCTCGTAGCTAAAGAGCTCATAGAACTCAACCACCCCACTGAAGTTCAGTAACGTTGGCCAGCATCGCATGGCTGCAACGTGCTATCCGCGACACAACCTCCGCGACAGCCTCACGTGCACTATCTCCGAACGTGCAATGGGGAATGTCAGGACATGTCTAGATCTCTCTGCGCTATGGCGCTTCTCGCTCTGTCGGCGATGACGGCATCTGCGGCGGACTACGCGCGACCGGCGCCGTCAATCGCTCCGCCCATCTTCAACTGGACCGGCTGCTACATTGGCGGTCATCTCGGCGGCGTCGCGAGCGACGATCGCACGATCAACAACGCCGGAGGGACGCTCGATTTCGGCGCAGGCGGCGTCATCGGCGGGGGACAGGCCGGGTGCGACCATCAATTTACAAACAATTGGGTCATCGGCGCCGAAGGCCGGGCCGCAAGGTCTAGCCTGTCGAGCCAGCACGCAAGCCATGTGGTGTTTCCCGCGCTCGGCATCGCCGTGCCCTCGCAATTCGGTCTCAAGAACGATTTCCTTGCCTCGATCACCGCGCGGTTCGGCTACGCCTACGGCTCGGGCTGGCTGTTCTATGGGCGAGGTGGCGTCGCCTGGACTCATGAGAGGATCGACGAAGCGTATGTCAGTCCGGCCACAGGCCTCGCGATCGATCCAAGCGCGTCCGTCATGCGGACCGGCTGGACGCTGGGAGCCGGCGTTGAATGGGCGTTTGCGCCGTGCTGGTCGGCCAATGTCGAATACAATTACCACGACTTCGGCACGAAGGGCCCGATACAGCTGATTAGTCCGGTGGACGGCGTCACCGTCGCCCATCTCAAGGACACGATCCATGCAGCGACGATCGGTGTGAACTACCACTATTGATGGTCACGAGCTGCGGAGCGGGCTTGCGCATTTGCCGCGCCTGCTTCGCGCATGCTTTGCGTTGAAGGGTAGAACAGGGCGCGCGGTCATTGCCGCGCCCGCAGGTCCCATCACGCGAGGTCTTCATGTCGATCAGTGCGATTGCTTCTTCTGCCGCTACTGTGGCGGCAACGCCCACAAGCGCCGCGTCGTCGTCCTCATCGAAATCATCGGCATCGTCAGCGGCGTCGACATCATCGACGTCGTCCACTTCTGCGACGTCGTCGACCTCGGCAACTTCAGCGACATCCTCGTCGCAATCGGCGGGCGGCAGCTCGGGGTCGAGTGGCGGCGGCAGCTCGTCCAAGACCGTCGTCAGCGAGGTCTCCACGACCATCAACGGGATCACGACAACGACGATCACCTATTCCGACGGCACCACCGAGGTGGAGACCTCTGCAGCCAGCACGCAGGCGAGCCAGGGCGGCAGCCAGGCGGGGCAGACTTACAATTCGCAGGGCGCACTGAGCTCCAATAGCGCGGCAGCCGCCGCCAGCGGCGTCTGATCAGTCGCTTCATGGGCCTCAGATGGGGCCCGCACACACGATGAGACGCTGCGGAAAACCTTGGCGCTCATTGCTCGCGGCGCACGATCTCTGCGCGATTTTTGCCGGGATTTGAGCGAGTTAACGGCCGCAGAATGACCGAAGATTCGTCGAACCTTTGCAGGTCGCCGCAGACATACGAGTGTTGGGGATTTCAGCGCCCAATGCCTAACGGACGCCGCCAAGCGATGATATTCCGCTTGCGCGGCGTTGCGCTTTTGGGGGCCTCAGTTCGAAGCGTGCCAGCCAGCCGGAAACGGCAGCAGAGGCCAAACCGGATAATTGTCATTGGCGGCCTTGGGTGACCTGTCGGTGGTCGGCTTGGCAAGCGATGACGGGGGCGGCGAAACCATCGCCAGCTGCAAATATGCACACTGTAAA